>NZ_CP154879.1:1836369-2142431 GCF_039614765.1 Castellaniella sp. MT123 | reverse complement strand
TACGCGCGGCAGGAGTTTTCGTTCGCCCTGGCGCTGGCGCCGGCGTTCGACGTCTACGTGATCGAAGGGAGCATTCCCTTCGAGCCCTGCCGTTTCACGCGCCTCTGGCTCGCCCTGTTCGAAGAACGGCTGGTGAGTCGGACTCTCATTTTCTCCAGCTACCGCCAGAATCAGTTGGCGGACTATTGTTTCAAAGGTTTGATCTATGAACGAAGCGCGCTCCGCATCGACGACGACCTGGACCAGTGCCTCACCAGGTTTCCCCCGCGACGATCACGAGGCGACTCCGGAACACGAGGAGACGACCTCGGCGACGGCATCGACGAGGGCCAGCTCGGGTTCTGAAGGCGGGTCGGAGATCGAGCGTCGTCGCCGCGAGCGGCAGTCGGCGCTGCGCGAGCGCCGCCGCCATCGCTGGATCAACGCCCTGATCGTCGTGGCGCCGGTGGCGCTCGCCTTGGTCTACGTGCATTTCGTCGCCACGCCGCGCTATGAGGCGGAGTCACGGTTCTTCGTGCAGTCGGCATCCGTCCAGCAAGGCGGCGCGGGCGCAGCGGCCGGTCTGCTCACCACGGGAAATTCGGGCGGCATGCTCGGCGGCTTCGTGGATGGGTGGGCGGTCGCCGACTTTGTGAAGTCGCGTGACAGCATGCAGCAGCTCGACCAGGAGGTCGGCCTGCGCCGTTATCTGACCAACGCCGGATTGGACCCGCTCAATCATCTTTCCGAGGATTCCAGCGAGGACGAGCTGTATCGAGCTTACCAGGCGTCGGTGCATGTCTCGTTCAACGCATTGGAGCAGATCGATGTGCTGCGGGTCAGCGCGTTTTCCTCGGAAGACGCGGCCACGCTGTCCAAAGCGCTGATCGGCCTGGCCGAGAAATTCGTCAGTACCATGAACGAGAAGGGCGTTGCCGACAAGCTGGCTGTGAGCCAGGAGTCGGTCAGGCTGGCGGAGGAGAAGGCACTCGCGGCTCGGGACGCGCTGACGGCATGGCGCACGGCGCATGGAAACGTCGACCCTGCCGCCACGGTGTCGATGCTGTTGAATCTGTCCAGTCAGCTGGAAGGGGAGCTCAGCACCGCGCAGATCAGGCTGGACAAGATTCAGGCCCTGGGCAACGAAGACCACTTCATGCTCGAGCCGGCCGAGCTGCAAGTCGCCGCCCTGAAAAAGCGGCTCGCGTCCGTGCGCTATCGCCTGAGCGGAGACGACAATGCGGAAGCCAAGCAGCTCAAATCCTACGAGGCGCTGCGCAATGCCCAGGCGTTCGCGGATTCAAACCTGACCCTCGCGCAGCAGTCGTATCAACAGGCAATGACGGACGCTTTGCGCTTGCAGCGATATCTGTCCATCATCGCGCAACCGGTTCCCACGGACCGGCCCAGCAGCCCGCGCACGGCTCTCCTGTTGTTGCAGGCGCTGGCGCTGGGCTTTGTGCTCATGTTCATCGCTCGCGTGGCGATGGCTTTGTTGAGAGGACTGCGTCATGGTTGATACGGCGATGGAGAATCGCCGGCCTGTGGCTGGCACCGATCCGCAGGGCGCCACCGTCCGCTTGCGCGAAATCATCGGGCGGATCCGCGGCGCGGCCGACCCCGAGCGCGACATGGCTGCGCTCGAACCGGCGTTGCGACAGGCCAAGGACGGCTGGCGTGATGTCCGGCGATTGCTGGTTTCGCCCTTCGTGCGCGAAGGCCGGTTCGGACCCGCGATCGCCGCGCTGGGCGTCCTGATTGCTGTCCATCCCTCGCGCGTCGAAGACCGCCGCCTGCTCGCCAGTCTTTTCGGGCGCATGGAGCAATGGGATAGGGCGATTGCCGAGGCGGATGCTGCCGCTGGCATCGAGCCCGGCAACGCGGCGCTGCACGCCGTGCGGATTCAATTACGCGTGCAGGGTAGCCGGGTGGCCGAGGCGGCTGAAGTTGGCCGCGCGACCCTTGCCCTGGCCCAAAGCGAGCCGGGCGAAGCGTACGCCTGGATGATGGCTTTCGTGCGCAACGGCGATGTCGCCGAGGCGGCGGGCATCGCGGCGGCGCTGGATCCGGAGAAGCTGCCGAACGAACGCGTGGCGACGATCGCCGTGCGAGCTCTGATGGAGGATGGCCGCACTGTGGCGGCGATCCGGTTTGGCGACACCGCACTGCGCGCGGGCCACGATTGCGCGGCGCTGCGTTCGTCGCTAGGCCTCGCGCATCTGCGGCGCGGCACTTCAGCCGATCGCAAGGTGCATGCGGTGGCACATTTCGAAGCAGGCTTGCAGGCGGCGCCGGCCGACGTAAGGCTGTTGACGCTTTATGGGGAAACTCTGCTGCGCGCCGGCCGCTACAACGAAGCTGTGACGCCGCTGGCGCGGGCACTGGAACTGGCGCCGGAACTGGAGCAGACGCGCGCCCTGTATGCCCGCGCGCTGCGCCACACCCTGCAGTATGGCGAGGCGGCCGATCAGTGGATGAGACTGGTCGAGAAGTCCCCGGACAAGTTACTGTGGCAGCGGGCCGCCATCGGCGCGCTCACGCAGGCGGGCCGTCAGGAAGAAGCGGAGGCGCTGTTCTCGCGATACATCGCCACGCGCAGCGCGCGGCTGCCGGGCACGTTCCAGGAAGCCCTGGCCCGCATGGAAGAAAAACTGGATACCGTGCCCATTCCGCAGGCGCGGCTGGATTGGGCCTGGTCGCTGCGCGGCGATACGTCCATCGAGCGCGCGGCCTGGGAGCACCGGGCGCGCTGGGGCCATATGATCGACCATCTGCTGCTCGACTGGCTCGAATGCCGCGAGGAGCGCGCCGAAGAGGCCATGCATCTGCTGGGCGAACTCGATACCGGTGAGCGCTTTTTTGCGCCGTTGCTGGCGGCCGGACGCGGTGTCGTGGTCGCCACGGCGCACGTGGGCCCCATGTACGCCGGCTTGATGGCGATGGAGCTGGTGGGCATTCCGTCCCGCTGGCTGGCGACGGCGCCCAGCATTGCCCGAAGCAGTTATTCCGAAGCGCTGATCTCCACCGCCGACCAGACCGAGGCCCAGGTTGCCAAGGCCTGCATGCGTGCGATCAACGAGGGCTACGTGCTGTGTCTGGCCCTCGATGGGGCAATCAACCCCGCCGCGCCGCGCACGACCTTCGAAGGGCAGGACGTGACGTACTCCGGTTTTGCGTCCCATCTGGCGTACCGCCTGAAAGTGCCCTCGGTGTTCTACGTGCCCCGCTGGGAGAACGGGCGCATGTCCTACACGCTGGAGATGTTGCCGGCGGCCAATCCGGGCGAGGATGCGCAAGCCTATTCGCTGCGCTGGCAGAAGGCGTATTTTGAACGGCTTCGTGAACACTTGGCCAGTGAACCGGAAAATCTGCGCCTGAGCGGCGGCATCTGGCGTCATGTGACGTCCGCGGATCGGTCCGCGCAAGAATAGGGAGGGGCTTCTATGTTTGCACGAAAGAATGCGATGACATGGCTGCAGGTGTCGGTGCTGGCCGCACTATATGGCGGCCCGGCGACGGCCGGCGAGCCGTGCGTGGCGCCGGATGAACATTGCTCATTCGCGTCCGCGCTGTTGCAGCAGCGCGAGGGCTATGGCGCCAATGCCACGGGCGGACTGGGCGGCAAGTTTGTCGAGGTGACATCGGACCGGGACGCGGGGCCCGGCACGCTGCGCGCCGCGCTGAAGCACGCCCGCAAAGGGCCGACGTGGATACGCTTCGCCTCCGACATGACCGTCGTCCTGGATTCGCAGTTGCGCGTGCCGTCCGACACGACAATAGACGGACGCGGCAAGCGGGTGGTCTTGATCGATGACGGGTTGGGCGTCTATGGAAGCCGGAACGTCATCCTGACGCATCTGACGATAGACGGGCGCCTGAACCGATTCACGCAAGCCGTGAACGTGGCCAACGGCAGCCGCGACGTGTGGGTTGACCACATGGACCTGTCGCGGATGTCTGACCGCCTGCTCAATGTGAAGAACGGTTCGACCGACGTGACGATCTCGTGGACCAAGTTCCACGACTCGGACAAGGTCATGCTGCTGAACAACATCACCTCGAAGAACCTGTTTCAGAACTATCAGCGCGATTCGATCGCGCGCGTGACGCTGCACCACAACTATTTCTTCAACACCGTGCAGCGCAATCCCAGGGCGCAGTTCGGTACCTTCCACCTGTTCAACAACCTGGTGGAGAATTGGGATTTCTATGGCATGAGCTTCAGTCTGGAGGCCAAGGCCCTGGTCGAAGGAAACATCTTTAGCAACAACTCACGGCGCAAGTGCGTGGAGCCCGAGTTCTTCCCCACGGTGGAAGGCATCGATGTGAATTACTGCCGCTATATCTCCATCGCGCCCGGACGCAGTGCGTTGGATAACGGCGAATCCGATCGCGAGGCCTACGAGAAACTGAAGTCCCGGTATGACTATACCCGCGACTACAAGGCCTTTCTGCGGTTGAAAGACAACCTGTATCTTGGCGATGCGAAGCCGGTGCTGCGGGACTATCGCCCCGAATCGGCTCCGACGCCTCCGTATTGCTACGGTTATGAAAAGCCGACACGGGATCTGGCCGAGAAAATACGCAAGTTCGCGGGCAACACGTCCGTGGATACCCCGCTGCTCGAATCGCGCACGGGCGTGGGTTGTCCAGGCTGAAACCGGCCGGGGCCTAATGAATGCCAGGGAAATGCCGTTTTCAAGCCGGCGTGTGCGGCAGCTCCTCCAAGGGCGCTGCCGGCGGCAAGCCCGTGGCTTCGCAGATCTCTTTTTCATTCAGCGTCTCGCGCTCGAGCAGGGCTTGCACCAGCGCATCCAGCGCACGACGATGCTCACGCAGCAGCGTCAGGGCCTTGCTGTGGCATTCCGAGATAATGGCTTGGACTTCGGCATCGACCAGGCTTGCCGTCCGCTCGCTTAGCGTCGGCCCGCCGCCGTACGTATTGCCGAGATAAGGATTCTGCCGTTCCGCAAGCTGAACCATACCCAGTTTGTCGCTCATTCCCCAACGCGTGACCATATTGCGCGCCAGACCGGTGGCCTGCTCGATATCGTTCTCGGCGCCTGTCGTGCGGGTGCCGTACACGACTTCCTCGGCTGCCCGGCCGCCCAGCATGCCGACGATGCGGGCGTGCAGGTAGGCCTCGGGGTAGTTGTAGCGGTCAGATGAGGGGCGTTGATACGTAACGCCCAGCGCCTGGCCGCGCGGTACGATGCTCACCCGGTGCACCGGGTCGGCACCGGCCACCAACAAGCCCAGAATCGCGTGTCCGCTTTCGTGGTAGGCGATGCGCTCGCGGTCCGCGTGGCTCAGAATCAACGGCCGCTCCGGCCCCAGCACGATTTTCTCGAGTGAATCATCGAAGTCTTTCTGGGTCACGAAATCCTGCTCGCGCCGGGCGGCCAGCAAGGCCGCCTCGTTCACCAGGTTCTTGAGATCCGCGCCCGACAAACCGGGCGTTGCCTCCGCCACCTGAGAAAGGCTGGTGCCCTCCGCCAGAGGTACCTTGCGGGTGTGTACCTTCAGGATTGCCTGCCTGCCGATCTTGTCCGGCAGGTTCACCACCACACGGCGGTCGAAGCGACCTGCTCGCAGCAAAGCCTTGTCGAGGATGTCCGGCTGATTGGTGGCGGCAAGCACGATGACGCCTTCGCGCCCGGAAAAGCCATCCATTTCCGTCAGGATCTGATTGAGCGTCTGTTCTTGTTCGCTCGTCCCGCCGATTGCTACCTGGCCGCGCGCGCGGCCAATGGAATCAATCTCATCAATGAAAATGATGGACGGTGCATGCTCGCGAGCCTGCCGGAACAGATCGCGTACCCGTGCCGCGCCCACACCGACGATCATCTCGACGAACTCCGCCGCGCTCATGGAAAAGAATGGCACCCCCGCTTCCCCGGCCACGGCCTTGGCAAGCAAGGTCTTGCCGGTGCCCGGGGCCCCGATGAGCAACACCCCCTTGGGCGCGGAGCCACCCAGACGCGAATATTTTTCCGGATCCTTGAGGAAGTGGACGATCTCGACAAGCTCGTTCTCGGCCTCATCGATGCCCGCCACATCGTCGAACGTGACCCGATGCTCGGTATCCTGATCGTAGCGGCGCGCTTTGCTTTTGCCCATGCCAAAAGCCGCGCCCATCCCTCCGCCCCCCTGCGCCGCGCGCCGGTACATCCAGACATAGAAGACGATGATGATCAGCGCGGGCCCGAAGCCGTACAGCAAGGTTCCCATCAAGTTGCTTGTCTGGATCGGTACGGCCTGGATCTCGACCTTGTGCTCATTCAGGAAACGCTCGAACCCCGGGTCGATGAACGTCGGCAGGATGCTCTCGAATGTGTGCGACGTACGAGGGCTGCTTTCCGAGCCGACTGCCGGCGAGCCCCCACCCGAAGCACCAGGGGACGGCCAGGTGAAGGGGTGCACGAAACGGCCTTCGATGCGGTCACCCTGGCTATAGATGGCGGTCACGTTGCCCTGCGTAACCTGCGCTTTGAAAACGGTATACGGTATTGTGATGGGCGTTTCCTCGCCCGGCGTGAAAAACCGCATCAATGCATAATTGACTGCCAGCACGACTAGAAACAGCCACCAGATGCGGCCAGGATGCAGCCCCCCCGGCTGTCCACCCTGGCCTGGCGCTGAAGGGCGTCCTGCCGGCGCCCCGCGTGGCGCATCGGTACGATTGGGCGGACGGCTTGCCTTGGACCATTTCATGCAGATTCCTTGCGTATGAGATGTTTGCAAGAAGGCGGTGCTGTGCAAAACGTAGACTGGGCGGGTAAATCCGGCCTGTCCCGTCTGTGCGGGACAGAAAAGGTTATCAGATATTTTGGGCGCGACGTGGCCCAGGAAGTCATCGATCGCTGCCGAAGACTTGGCGCCCAGGCTTGCGCAAGCAGCACCTGCCTGGATGATCGAATGTCATTCATATCAAAAAATGCATTTATAGCCACAAAATAATTATCAAATGAGTTTGTGCCACTGCTAGGATGACATCGTGAGTGGGGCGTTAAAACTCTGGTCGCCAGGATGCCCCGAAGTCGCCTTGATAACCTTTTAAAGGAACTTCCCCCATGTCGGACAAACTGGAACAAGTACTGGAAGCCGCTTTCGCCGAAGCAACCCGCCGTTACCAGGACCGGGGTTTCCAGCGCCGCGTCGGCTTTGGCAATCGACCGGCGTTGATCAGCGTCGATCTGGCCAATGCCTGGACGCGTCCCGGAAATCCATTCACTTGCGAGCATGTCGATGACCAGATCATTCCCTCCATGCAGGCGCTGCTAAAAGGCTTCCGCAAGTACAACTTACCGGTCGTCCATGTCACGACCTGCTACGAGATCACAGACCGTCATAACCCTAATACTGATATGGGCTTGTGGCACAATAAGATCCCCATTGATGTGGTCAATCAGAGCAACCCCGATATCTGGGCGATCGACTCGCGCATCGCGCCTGTCGAAGGCGAACTGACGCTGATCAAGAAACGCGCCAGCGCTTTTCACGGTACCTACCTGGCCGGATACCTGCGTGCCGCGGGGGTGGATACGATCCTGGTGACCGGTGTGACCGCCTCGGCCTGCGTACGCGAGACGATCTGCGACGGCCTCGCTGACGGCTTCCGCACGATTGCTGTCAAGGAAGCCATCGGGGATCGTGTCCCTGGCGCCGTACTCTGGAATTTGTTCGATATCGATGCAAAGTTCGGCGACGTTGAAACCACTGAAACCTGCCTGCAGTACCTCGATCGTGTCGGCCAAGCCGCCGCGGAAGCTAGTTCACACGCTCGCCGCGTTGCGTGAACGGCCAAGGATTTCGATAAGGGCGGTTCGTTGCGCAATGCGGCGGGCCCCGATTGGAGCGACAGCACGTCAAATTGTAGTTGCAAGGAAATGGATAGAAATCTTATCGATTGAACTTAGTTAGAACTATACAAGGCGGAATAATCTGCCGATTGTCCAGGAGACAAGCATGAAATACACCCCAAGCCAAGCTTCCATGACAATGTCCAGGAGAGACATCATCCGTAGTTTGGGCGCCGCCGGATTGCTGGCCATGGCGCCAAAACTTTCTTTTGCCGCTGGCGGCACGCTGGTGGTTTCAAACTGGGGTGGCGACTGGAATGACCGCACGATCCGCTACGTCGAAAAGCCCCTTGTCGAGAGTCAGGGCATTCGTATCGTCCGCGACCTGGGGGTGGAAGCGGACAGGAAGGCCAAAGTACTTGCAGAGCGGCGCTTGCCCCGTGGGACGATCGATGTGATGCACATCAATCAGGGCGATGCCTACGAACTACACAACTATGGGGTTTTGGCAGACCTGGACAAGTCGAAGATCTCGAATTTCGCCAGCGTTCCTGAGCAATTGCAAACGATGCCGTACTTCGTGCCGTGGCTGTATAGCGGCGTGGTCATCATATTCAACAAGGACAAGGTCCCTGATCCTCCCAAGTCGTACAAGGAGCTGTGGGACAAGAAATGGCTAGGCAAGCTGGGTCTGACCAATCAGCTCTACTTCAACTATGTCATGATGGCCAGCCTGGTCGCCAGCGGCAAGGTCAACGATGGTGAAGCCGGGATGAAGCAACTACTTGAACTCAAGAAGTTGACGGAACCCAAGATCTACGCCACGCATCAGCACCTTCAGTCCGCGCTTCTGACTGGCGAAGTCGATATTGCGGTGAATTACAAGGCTCGGGGCCTGCAGTGGATCCATGACGGAGCGCCTCTGGATATCCAGTTTCCTGGGGGCGGGGCGATTAGCGTCATGTTCGGTGCTTCATTGCTCAAAAAGGCGCCCAACCTCGATGCGGCATATGTCTATTTAAATGCCATGCTGGACAAGCGCGCGATGGCGGGCTTGGCACAAGCCAGCTTCTACGCGCCGGCGAACGCCAACGCGGAACTTCCGGCGGACGTGCGCGCAAAGATCGATTTCTCTTCCGAAGAACGGGGCTTGCTGCATATGCCCGACTATCCGTATGTGGCAAAGAATACGGCGGCTTGGCTTGAATGGTGGAACAAAAGCATCGCAGTCTGAACGCATAGGGGAGAATCATGGCTGTGACAAGCTTTTCCGTCAGTCCTTCCGTTGCCATGCCCATCAAACGGAAGCGCAAATCACCTGTGTTCAATCTGGTTGCTCCGGCAACCCTTCTGGTGGTGTTTGGGCTGTTGGCGCCACTGCTGCTGATGTTTCGCTACAGCTTCAACAAGTTTGTGCCAGCCGAGTTGATGGTCTCCACATTCACGCTGGAGAACTACAGCAAGTTTTTCGGTGACCGCTTTTACCAGGATGTTCTGCTTGTCACCCTGGGTATGTCCGCCGCATCGACCGTCATCTGCCTGATGCTCGGGTTTCCGGTGGCCTACTTCTTGGCCCGTATCGCGTCGGATCGATGGAAATCCGTGTTCTTCATCATGATTGTCCTGCCATTGCTGATGGGCAATGCGGTGCGCACGGCGGCATGGATGCTGGTTTTGGGAGACAAGGGGCTGTTGTCGACCATGGCGGGATATGTTGGTTTGTCGCTGGAAAAAGTGATGTACACGCCCACCGCCGTCCTGGTAGGGCTGGTGTCTGTGCTCTTGCCCTTCATGATCATCATCCTTCTAGGCACGATACAGAGCATAGACAGCAACCTGGAGCACGCGGCCGAGAGCCTTGGAGCTCGTCATCTGACGGTCGTGCGTCGCGTCCTGCTTCCCCTGGCCATGCCCGGCTTGCTTACCGGCACCATGTTGTGCTTCATCCTGGCCATGAATGCCTATGCCACGCCGGTACTGCTCGGCGGACCCCAGTTTCATATGATGGCGCCGGAAATCTACCAGCAGGTCACCAAAGCCATGAACTGGCCGTTCGGGGCTGCGCTGGCATTTGCCCTGATGGCCGTCACCTTGGTGCTGGTGGTTGTAATGACGGCGGTCACTCAGCGTCATTATCGTAAATGGAGCGAGTGATGCATGAAAACATTCGCAGCACGGTGTGTGCGCTGGTTGTATTGGGGGCTGAATCATGAACACGCTATCGAACAAGGTTTATCTATTCCTGTCCATCGGTTCCGTCGCATTCATCGTTTTGCCGCTGGCTGTCATCATCTGGGCAAGTTTTTTCTCCAATCAGATCCTGACATTCCCGCCCGAAGGCTACACGACGGCGTGGTATGTGCGAGCTTGGGGCATGGATCCATTTCGCGAGGGCTTTCTGGTGAGCATGGAAGTTGCCGCCATTGCGACGGTCATCAGCCTGATACTGGGCATCCCGGCCAGCCTGGCCATTGTGCGCTATCAGTTTCCGGGCAGGGATTCCATCCAGACGGTGCTGATGTCTCCGCTTATTGTGCCGGGGATCGTTGGCGGAGCCTCCCTATTCATGGCTTTCATCGAGTTCGAGATCATTTCGGACATTCAGATCGCAGGTACGGTTGGCGGGCTTCTGATTGCACATGCCTTGATTGCATTGCCCTGGACCGTGAAGCTGGTGACCTCTTCATTGATTGGTGCAAACCGGTCTATCGAAGAGGCCGCGGCAAGTCTGGGCGCATCGCCTTTGACTGTATTCTGGCGTGTGACCTTGCCTACGATTCGGGCAGGCGTGATTGCGGCAGCCCTGTTTTCGTTTGTGATTTCATTCATCGATTTGGAAAGATCTCTCTTTCTGGTGGGACCGGGGCGCACGACGCTCCAGATTGCCTTGATCAACTATCTTGAATGGAATCTGGATTCCACGGTGGCGGCAGTGGCGACCGTCCAGATGCTGATCGTCGGGACGCTGCTGCTGATCAGTGACCGCTATGTGAAGTTGAGCCGTGTTTTCTAACGCAATGACTTTTGAGAAAAGGCGAGAGACATGTCAGACGTAATTCTTCAAGCTCTATCGAAACAGTTCGGTAACAGCACGGCCGTCGATCACATCTCGCTGAACATTCGTTCCGGCGAGCTAGTCACATTGCTCGGACCTTCGGGATGCGGCAAGACCACCACTCTGCGCATGCTGGGCGGATTCATCCGCCCGACCAGCGGCCAGATCCTGGTGGGGGGACGCAATGTGACCGATCTGCCGCCCAATCTGCGCAACATGGGTTTCGGTTTTCAGAATTACGCGCTCTTCCCGCATATGACCGTGGCTGCCAATGTGGCGTTCGGACTGGAGATGCGGCGCGTGCGGAAGGACGAAATCCGAAAGAAGGTCAATGCCGCGCTGGACCGGGTCCGGCTGCGCGAGTTTGCGGAGCGCATGCCCAAGGCGCTTTCTGGTGGACAGCAGCAGCGCGTCGCGCTGGCTCGTGCTCTGGTGATCGAGCCGGATGTACTCTTGCTCGACGAACCGCTGTCCAACCTCGATGCAAATCTGCGGCAGGGCCTGAAGAACGAAATTCGCGAGATTCAGCGCTCAATGGGTATCACCACTGTGTTCGTGACACATGATCAGGACGAAGCGCTCAGCGTGTCGGACCGGGTGGTGGTCATGCGCAACGGGCGTGTGGAGCAGTCGGGGTCCCCGGATGAGATCTTCGATACGCCAGCTTCCCAGTTCGTGGCGGAGTTCATGGGGGTCACGAACATACTGCACGGACGTGTGGAGAGCCCGGGCGCATTCCGGGTGGATAGCGGGGACCTCGTTCCGGCCGCTTCGGCTGGCGATGATGGAAAAGTCGTGATGGCGCTACGTCCCGAACGCATCCAGATCGGTGATGCCCAGGACGCTGCTGGCGGGGGTGCCTTGAAGGCGAAGATCCGGCTAGTGACCTATAGGGGCCTGGTGATTGATTATCAAGTTCGTACGGAGTCGGGGATGGTTCTGACTGCGCGGCGCCAGGCACCGGTGATCGGCGGTCCCACGGTTCTGCCCCAGGGGCAGGATGTGCGGCTGTCATGGCACAGTGACGCCGGCGTGCTGGTACCCGCCAGCGGCGCGTAACGTGTCTATCGAACAGGGAGAACGCGCCATGGGGCCCATGCACGATGACAGCATCGTCATCGATGGTCTGATCGTTGCCAAGTGGGATCGGTCCATTTTTGAAGACATGAGGAAAGGCGGACTGAGCGCCGCCAGTTGCACGGTATCCATCTGGGAGGGTTTCCGGGATACTGTGGCGAACATTGCGGATATGAAGAAACTGATTCGTGATAATGCGGAACTGGTGACCCTGGTGCGCACTGCCAATGATATCCGCCAGGCGAAAAAGGAAGGCAGGACCGGCATCATTCTCAGCTTTCAGAATTCGTATGCGTTCGAGGATCTGCTCGGCAGCATCGAGGCGTTTGCCGACATGGGTGTGCGTGTCGTACAGCTTTGCTACAACACGCAGAACTTGGTCGGTACCGGTTGTTATGAGCGTGATGGCGGTCTTTCGGGCTATGGACGTGAAGTCATCGGGGAGTTGAACCGCTGCGGCGTGATGGTCGACCTGTCGCATGTTGGGGCGAACACCTCCCGCGAAGCTATTCTTGCTTCGAGCAAGCCAGTGTGCTATTCGCACTGTCTGCCCTCGGGGCTCAAGGATCACCCGCGCAATAAAAGCGATGAAGAACTGCAGTTTATCGCCCATCATGGCGGTTTTGTGGGAGTCACCATGTTTTCCCCATTTCTGCGCAGGGGGATCGAGGCGGATGTTCACGACTATGTTGAAGCTTTCGACTACGTGATCAATCTGATTGGCGATGATTGCGTGGGCATCGGCAGCGACTTCACCCAAGGCTACGATAAAGGCTTCTTCGACTGGATCATGCATGACAAGGGCCGCTATCGGCGTTTGACTGACTTCGGTACCATTCTCAACCCCGAAGGCATCCGCACGATCGGTGAATTTCCCAACCTGACCCGGGCGATGGAGCAGGCAGGCTGGCCGGGGTCTCGCATTGAAAAGGTGCTGGGGTTGAACTGGATGCGCTACTACGATGAGGTCTGGAGTGGCTGAGCTTCGGCAAAATGAGCATTGCTTGTGATCGCCTGTGCACGGCCGCACCGATGCCGCTGCTCACGGTACTGGTGGGCATCCATGGCCTGGCGCGGAAGGGATGTCAGGGCTTGATCTGAGCCCGGATCTCGCCCGCCTGGTGCGCGGCGCTATGCACGTTGACATACAGATCGCCCGCCTTGTAGGCCTTGTACTGCGCATCGGTCAGCTTGGCGTTCGCCGGTACGACCCATTCGGTGTCCCCCTTCTTTTCCAGGGGGATAATGACGGGACCGTTCTTGCCGGCGGCGGCTTCGTGGATGTGCGCCATGGTGGCCGCCACGCCCGACGTCATGATGCTGCCACTGACGGATCGGTCGGCGTCGATGGTGATCGTACCTTCGCCCTTGGCCGAGGTGGTGACGGCGGGAACTTCCTGGGTGCCGCTGAGCATCACCTTGCTTTGATCCGCCAGGGCAACGCCGCCGGCGGTCAACGTGCCGATGATGGCACTGCTTGCCAGAACTACAAGGCGATATTTCGAGAAAATCGGTTTTTTGCTCATCGGGATGCTCCTGGATCTGAATGACCCGTGTTCGGGGCGGGCGGGGAACGGATGAATCGAACCTGGGCCTGGGTCTCGCGCGACTACCGTGGATGCTTAACCCTACATCCATCCATGTTATGCGCGCAATCGGGTAGATGCATGAGCGTGTCTGGCCTTCGTGTTGCCCAGTACCCGCCTATTGCGGGGCCAGCAGATATTCCCGGACCAGTTCCCGGGCCCGGTGCAGACGGCTTTTCACCGCGCCGTGCGGTTCTTCCAGCCGGTCGGCGATTTCCGCAATGGTCAGTTCCTCGAAATCGCGTAGCAGAATGACCTCGAGATAATGTGCCGGCAGCGATTCCAGCGCATGGGCAAGATCGATCCTCAACTCGTCGGTTGGCCTGTGCAACAATTTCTCTTCCGCAAGTTCATCCGGCAGCGGTTCGTACCGAAACATCATCCGGGACAGTTTTCCGCACTCGCGCTTGACCACGGTAAAAAGCCACGAGGAGAACGCCACCGCCGCTTTCAGGCCCCTGACCTTGCGGGCAATGATCAGCAAGGATTCCTGGACTGCGTCATCGACATCGCTGGGCTGACAGTGCCTGCGCGCGTAGCGGCGCACGTCCGCCTGGCAGACGGTGAGCAGATCGGCGATCGCCGTTGAATCGCCCGTTTGCGCCGCCATGATGAGGTTGTCGCGGTCATGTGTATCGGTCATGGTCTGGCTCCTGTCCTGTGGCATCGCGAAAGCGGCACCTTCGGTCGCTGAGTGGCCGGGGTCACGAAGGCCCTGCGCTTTCATAGAGCTTGCAAGCGGTCTAATGGGTTCGGACCAACACGATTATTGTCCGGTTATCCGTCCTGGGGCGCACTGGTGTTTTGCGTTCTGCAGGCGATCGTGGCCGCCACCTATGACTGAGCCCGGATTTCGACTACGCTGCTGTTCTGGGCCGCCTTCGTTCTGACGCGGCCCCTGGGGGCGACGGTGGGGTATTTTCTCGACAGGCCGCTGAGTGCTGGCGGACTGGAACTGGGCCGCCATTTCTGAAAGGATGCATGAACATGGCGGTTGCCATCCCGCGTGGGGTCTGGGTGCTGGGTTTCGTCAGTCTGTTGATGGACGTATCGTCCGAGCTCATCCACAGTCTGTTGCCGATGTTCATGATCACGACACTGGGGGCCAGCGCCTTGGAAGTCGGTTGGGTGGAAGGCCTGGCCGAATCGACGGCGCTCATCGTCAAGGTGTTCTCCGGGGTGCTCAGCGATTATCTGGGCAGGCGCAAGGGGCTGGCCGTGTTCGGTTATGCCTTGGCCGCACTGACAAAACCGCTGTTTGCCGTGGCGCCCACCGTTGGGGTCGTCCTGACCGCGCGGTTGCTGGATCGTGTCGGCAAGGGGATTCGGGGCGCTCCCCGCGATGCGCTGGTGGCGGATCTGACGCCAGCTAACATCCGGGGTGCCGCCTTCGGCTTGCGCCAGACGCTGGACGCCGTCGGCGCGACGCTGGGGCCGCTGCTGGCGGTCGGCCTGATGCTGCTGTGGTCCGATCACTTCCGGACGGTTTTCTGGATCGCGGTCATTCCCGGGCTTGCCAGCGCGGCGCTGCTGGCCTTCGGCCTGCGAGAACCCGCGGCTGCGGGCAACAAGGCGAAGCGCACCAACCCGATCCGGCGCGAAAACCTCCGCCGGCTGACGTCGCCGTATTGGTGGGTGGTCATCATGGGTGCCGTCTTCACGCTGGCCCGATTCAGCGAGGCTTTCCTGGTGCTGCGAGCGCAGCAAAGCGGCATTGCCATGGCTCTGGTGCCGCTGGCGATCGTCGCCATGAACCTGGCTTTCTCCCTATCGGCGTATCCCTTCGGCAAGCTGTCCGACCGAATCAGCCACCGTGGTCTGCTGGCATTGGGTCTCGGGGTGATGGTCGTGGCCGATCTGTTGCTGGCATCCAGCAGTCATTGGGCGATCGTCCTGGCCGGGACCATTCTGTGGGGCATTCACCTGGGTGCGACCCAGGGGCTGCTGGCGACCATGGTGGCCGAGGTCGCCCCGGCCGATCTGCGCGGCACCGCGTATGGTGTCTTCAACCTGGTCTGCGGCCTGGCGATGCTCTTTGCCAGCGTGATTGCCGGCCTGCTGTGGGACCGGTTCGGGGCACCGGTCACCTTTTACGCTGGGGCGGGCTTTTGCGTGATCGCTCTGGCGCTGTTGGCAAGCCGGGCCCGCGTGCGCAGGCCCGGTCTGGATCAGCGGCCGTAGGCGCTGCTTTCGGGGTTGTCCAGCGTCGAATGACGGCGGTTGTCATGCATCGCCAGGACCGCCGTCAGTCCGCACACCGCGATGGCCACCATATACCAGGGGAACACACCGCCGATGCCCTGGTTCTTCATGAACAGTGCGACATATTCGGCCGATCCGCCGAACAGGGAATTGCCGATGGCGTAGGTGAAACCGACTCCCAGACCCCGTATGTGGGCGGGGAACATCTCGGCCTTCACGATGCCCGAGATCGAGGTGTAGAAGCTCAGGAAGACCATCGCCAGCAGGATCAGCAGGCCCACCGCCACGGGCGACTGCTGTCTGCCGATCGCCGCCAGCAGGGGAACGGGCAGAACGATCATGCCGGCAACGAAGATCAGCATCGAGTTCTTGCGGCCGATGCGGTCCGACACCATGCCGACCAAGGGCTGCATCATCATGAAGACCAGCAGGCAGACGGTCATGATCTCGGCGACCAGGCCCTTGCTCAGGCCGGCCGTGTTGATCAGATACTTCTGCATGTAGGTGGTGAAGACGTAGAACGCCAGCGAGCCGATGCAGGTGATGCCCAGCACCACCCAGAATGCGCGGGGATAGCGCATGACCTCGGCAAAGGATCCGGACCCGGCGCGGTGGCGATCCGTCGTGGTAGTCGTCTCTTCCAGGCCGGAGCGCAGCCACAGGGACACCAGCGCGGCAAGCGCGCCGATCACGAAGGGCAGGCGCCACCAGCCCGCCGAGATCTGGTCGCTGCCCAGGGCATGCGTCATGATGACGGCGAGCAGGCTCGCCAGCAGCTGGCCGCCGATCAGCGTCACGTACTGGAAGGACGAGAAGAAGCCGCGGCGCCCTCGCTGGGCAACCTCGGACATGTAGGTGGCCGTCGATCCGTATTCACCGCCCACCGAGATTCCCTGGATGCAGCGCATCAGGATCAGCAGCGCCGGGGCCAGGCCGCCGACGGTGGACGCGGTCGGCAGCAGCGCCAGGCCGAGTGATCCGAATCCCATCATCAGGATGGAGACGACCATGGCGCGCTTGCGGCCGTAGCGATCGGACATGCGGCCAAACAGGTAGCCGCCGACTGGCCGCATCAGAAAGCCGATGAAGAAGACGCCGGCGGCCTGCATGTAGGCGCCGGTCTGCCCGACGCCGGTGAAGAACTGCTCCGCGAAATAGACGCTGAAGAAAGCGTAGGTGTAGAAGTCGAACCATTCGACCAGATTGCCGCTGGACGCGGCGAGGATGGCCTTGACCACCTTGCGGGTCGAGGGATTGTCGTCATGGGTCGTCTGGGCGGCGGCGTCGAGGCCGCCCGCCAGTCGGTTTGTCGCTGTTGTCATGTGTGTGAACTCCTGGGAGTTCCCCTGCGCCCGCGCAGGCTGCCGGGCTGTCTCCTGGTGTGTCCATGCCCAAGTGAGCAGGGGATATTGTGGCTGGAGTATCTATCCGCGCAGGCGGTGGCGCATCCGGAGCTTTCACGGTGCCGATCTCCGTAGAACTACGCAGGTCGGCTGCTCGGTATAGGCAGCCGCGGCGGCTGTGCTATTTTGTTTCCATCCAGGTGCCGCCACGCCCATGAGCCCGATTTCCCGCTTCCCCGTCCTGCGTTTCTGGCGCTGGGGCCTTGCCGCCCTGGCCGGCCTGTTGCTGATCCTGGTGGCCGGGCGCTGGTCCCAGGATCAGGAACTCAATCTCCGCGAGGCCAGTCTTCGCCAGGCGTCCGACGCCTACGTTCTGGCCCTGCGCGGCATCGTCGAGAAATACGGCGATCTACCCTACGTGGTTGCGCGCCATCCGGATGTCTTGACGTTGCTGCGGGATCCCGCGGACCGGGGCCAGGTGACCCGGGTTGATCGCTACCTGGCCGACCTGCAGCGACAGACCGGTGCGGAGGTCCTGTACGTGGTGGACTCCCAGGGGCTGACGCTGGCCGCCGGCAACTGGGATCAGCCGACCACCTTCGTCGGACACTCTTATCGTTTGCGGCCCTATTTCCAGGACGCATTGGGCGGGCGGCGTGGCTTGTTTTACGGTGTGGGACTGACGACGGGTCAGCCTGGCCTGTTCATCGCGGAACCCGTCCGGAATGCGGGCGCCATCGTTGGCGTCGTGGTTGTGAAGCTCGGGTTGGAGCGGGTCGAGCAGGCTTGGTCGCGTGCGACGGATCCGGTTTTGCTGCAGGATCGTCACGGTATCGTGTTCCTCAGTTCGGTCCCCGACTGGTTGTACCGGGCCGACCGGGATCTGGCGCCTGCCGATCTGGAATGGCTGCACCAGCATGCCCAGTACGGTGCGCGGGATCGCTTCGAACGCTTGCCCTGGCAGTTCGAGCAGGATGCCGATCTGCCGGGCTTGCTGATCCGGACCCGGCTGGATGGGCGGCCGCGCGAGCTGCTGGCCTTGCGCACGCACCTGCCTGAGCTCGGCTGGACGCTGACCGTGACCGGAAACCTCGATGAGGTCTGGCGGTCTCGTCTGAAAGCCGAGATCATTGCCGCGCTGGTGGCCACCGTGCTGCTGCTGGGCCTGGTGTCCTGGCGTCAGCGCGAGAAACGGTATGCCGAGCAGCGTCAGGCCCGTGTCGAGCTGGAACGACGCGTCGAGGATCGCACCCGCGATCTCGAAGAAGCCCACGCCTTTCGCAAATCGATGGAAGATTCCCTGCTGGTCGGCATGCGGGCCCACGATTCGCAAGGCCGCGTGATCTACGTGAATCGCGCCCTGTGCGAGATGGTCGGGTTCCCCCAGGACGAGTTGCTGGGCTGCGTGCCGCCCTATCCTTACTGGCATCCCGATGATGTGGCGCAGCTGCTGCACGAACATGAGGCCACGCGAAATGGCGGGGTGCCGCATGGGTTCGAGACGCGATTCCGCCATCGGGACGGTCACGAGGTGATCTGCATGGTCTATGCCGCGCCGCTGATCGATGCCCGGGGCCTGTACCGCGGCTGGATGAGTTCCATCGTGGACATCACCGCACAGAAGCAGGCCGAGGCCCGCCAGCGCGAGCAGGAGCGTCAGCTGCAGCACAGCGCGCGGCTGGCCAGTGTCGGCGAGATGGCTTCGACAATCGCCCACGATCTCAATCAGCCCTTGATGGCCTTGTCCAACTTCGCGCTGGCCGCTCGCGCCATGGCGGATCCGGACCTGTCGCCGATGATAGCGACCGCGCTGGACGGGATCGTGGAGCAGGCGACCCGGGCGAGCGACATCGTCCGGCGGGTCCGGGCTTTCATCAATCCGCAGCGCGCCGTCTACGAAACATTGGCCATCAATGAATTGGTGGAGCATGCCCACGCGTTGTTGCTGCCCGAACTGCAGCGTAGCCGGGTGGTCGTCGTCAGCGATCTGGCCGCCGGTCTGCCGTCGGTGCGTGGCGATCGGGTGCTGCTCGAACAAGTTCTGGTCAATCTGATCCAGAATGCGGTCCAGGCGATGCGTGAGACGCCACCTTCCAGGCGACGCATCGAACTGAGCTCGCATCGGGAAGGCGGGGTGGTGGAAATCCGGGTGGCCGATCAGGGACCTGGGATCCCCGCCGACCGGATGGAGCAAATTTTTCTGCCATTTTTCAGCACCCGGCCGGATGGTCTGGGGCTGGGCCTGAAGATCTGCCGCACCATCATCGAGGCTCACAGCGGCCGCCTGTGGGTCGCCAATCGTCTGGCGGGCGGCGCCGCCTTCACGTTCACATTGCCGATCAATCCATGAAAGACATTCCGCTGACCCTGTATGTCGTGGACGATGACGAAGCGCTGCGTCGCTCTCTGCTGATGCTGCTGTTTTCCCAGGGGGTGCCGGTCCAGTCGTTTGGTTCCGGAGAGGAATTCCTGGCCTCGGTGGACATGCGCCGGCCAGGTTGCGTGATCCTGGATCTGCGACTGGGCGGGATCAGCGGGCTGGAAGTGCTGGATCGTCTGCGTCACGCGCACAGCCCACTGGTCAGCCTGTTCCTGTCCGGTCATGGCGATATTCCCACGGCGCTGGAGGCCGTGCGGCTGGGCGCTCATGACTGGGTGGTCAAACCCGATACTCAGCAGTTGCTGGAAAAATTGCCCGCTGCGTTGGCCGAAGCCCGCGCCCGCAGCGAGGCCCTACGGCGCTGGGGCGAACTGACACCACGCGAACGCGAGGTTGCCCATTGGGTCGGCCTGGGGCAGCCCAACAAGGAAATCGCCCGGCTGCTGGTTCCTCCGTGCAGCCCGCGCTCGGTTGAGACCCATCGCGCCAGTATCTTCGACAAGTTGGCGGTCGCCAATGACAATGAGTTGGGGCGCTGGCTGGCGTCTCACCCCTGGCTGGCCTGAAGCGTCAGCTGGGTGGGTGGGGGCGTCAGCCTTGATCGTGCGGGTTCGACGGTGTGCGTCATCTTCTCGCGGAAGACCTCCGCCGCCTGCGACAGATTGTGCGTCTGGGCATTCATGGTCAGCACAGCCATGGAAGATTGCTCGGCCATCGCGGCATTGCCTTGTGTCAGGTCGCCCAGCTGTGCGAAGGTCTGCTGGATGCGCTGCAGGTCGTTGGCCTGGGCGGAGCCCGCCTCGTGGATGCGCCGGATCAGTTCGCTGACCTGGGTATTCTGGGTCAGGACGTCACGCATGGCCTCGGCTGCTTCCCGCGTCCGGGATACTCCGCCCTGGGCGATGTGCACCACATCCTGGATCAGACCGCCGATTTCCTTGGCGGCGCTGGCGCTACGCTGTGCCAGGGCACGGACCTCTCCCGCCACGACCGCGAAGCCTCGGCCCTGCTCGCCGGCCCGGGCGGCCTCGACGGCGGCATTGAGGGCCAGGATATTGGTCTGGAATGCGATGGAGTCGATGACCCCGACGATATCCCCGATGCGTTTGCTGGCGGCGTCCATCTGCTCGATTTGGGCAGCGGCCTCGCGTACGACTTGCGCGGCGCGAGTGGCGGATTCGCTGGAGGCCTGGGCAAGTCCGACGGCATGTTGGGCGTGTCCGGTATTGTCTTCGACCAGGCCGGTCAGCCGTTCCATGTCGGCTGCCGTTTCGTTCAGGCGGTTGGCGGCGGACTCCGTCTGGATGCTGAGGTGCTGGCTGCCCTGGGCGATTTCCGTCGAGGCGTGGCGCAGCCCCACCAGCTGGTTCTGGACGTCATCAGTGAAGGACCTCAAGTTCAGACTGCATTGCTTCACGGCCTTCTGGATCGAGGCTACTTCGTCCAGCCGGGTCAGGCGCCAGTCGTCCACTGCCTGGCCGCTGGCGGCCTGGATCGCCTGGCGCTGAATGGCGTGCAAGGGGTGGATCAGACGGCGTTCGAGTGCAAGACCGGCGATCCCGCTCAGGCCAAGTCCGGCCACACTGGCGGCCAGGAGTGCCTGATCCGTCAGGCCCGCCTGCCAGATAGTCAGGGACCAGAGACCCCACAGCCCGCTGAGCGTCAGTGCCAGCCGTTGGCGCAGGGACACGGTCCGGAAGACATTGCGCCAGCGCCGCCAGCCGGTGTCAAACAGCAGCCCATGATGAAATCGGACCTTTTGGCGCTGATGGCGGAAATCCTCAAACACGCGTTCGCTGGCCTCGATTTCGGCCCGGCTGGGCTTGGTGCGCACCGAGACATAACCGCTGAGCGTGCTTTGATGATACACGGGCGTTACGTTGGCCCGGACCCAGTAGGAATCCCCGTTTTTGCGGCGGTTCTTCAGAACCGCAGTCCAGGATCTGCCCAGTTTCAGCGTGTCCCATAGATCCTGAAAGGCCTCGGGCGGCACGTCAGGGTGGCGCACGATGTTGTGCGCCTTGCCCAGCAGTTCGCCATACTCGAAGCCGCTGATGCGCACGAAAGCGGCATTGGCGTAGGTGATCCGCCCTTTGACATCGGTGGCCGACAGCAAGGTTTCGTGATCGGGGAAATCGTATTCGTGCGGCGTGACGGGAAGGTTCTTGCGCATGCGGCGCTCCAGATGGTTGAAGACTAAAACAATTGTTATTTATCAATAACTTATGGTCTTTTCTCGGCGACTCTGGATAGTAGCTGGAGCAGATGACATATTTAATCTTTGCACTATGCGAATGGTGCACGAGGTGGCGATTTTGTCGGTTCGATCCTGATCTGGATCAAGCAGCCTGGTCATTGATAGTTATTTTCAATCTATAATATAAAAACTATCAATTTTACTAATTTATGGGAATTGCCTACACTGGGTTCAGTTGCCACTGAGGCCACTTCTCCAACCACTGAACAAGGAGCACTCATGTCCCTGATCAACACCACGATCAAGCCCTTCAAAGCCAACGCCTACCATAACGGTAAGTTCGTCGAAGTCAGCGAGCAGACTGTGGCTGGCAAGTGGTCGGTGTTCGTTTTCTACCCGGCCGACTTCACCTTCGTGTGCCCGACCGAACTCGAAGACCTCGCGGATCATTACGCCGAATTCCAGAAGCTGGGCGTGGAAGTCTATTCCGTGTCCACCGACACCCACTTCGCACACAAGGCCTGGCACGACACGTCCGACGCCATCAAAAAGGTCAACTACCCGATGATCGGCGATCCGACCCATCTCCTGTCGCGCAACTTCGATGTGTTGATCGAAGAAGAAGGCGTGGCTCTGCGCGGCACCTTCGTGATCAACCCGGCGGGTGAAATCAAGGTCCTGGAGATCCACGACAACGGCATCGGCCGCGATGCGTCCGAGCTGCTGCGCAAGGTCAAGGCCGCCCAGTACATCGCCAGCCACCCGGGCGAAGTTTGCCCGGCCAAATGGGAAGAAGGCGCCAAGACCCTGACCCCGTCACTGGATCTGGTCGGCAAGATCTGATCGCAGCCTGTGAGCGGTAGCTGCGTGCCTGCACAGCAGGACCGCAGTCCGCGTGCAGGATGATCGGACCGGCCGGCCCGATTTCAACCCTGGCCGGTCTTTTTTCCCGCTGGCAATGTCTGGCGACACGTCGCCACGACGTGTCGGCGGGGAGTGATTTTTTCCAAAAAGGTGTGGATATGCTGGATGCGAACCTCAAAGGACAATTAGGAACCTATCTCGAACGGGTGACACAACCCGTCGAGCTGCGCGCCTCCCTGGACGGCAGCACCCAATCGCAGGAACTGCGCGCCTTTCTGGAAGACATTGCGGGCTTGTCCGACAAACTGTCTCTGGTCGAAACCACGGCTGCGGACGGACGCGTGCCGTCGTTCGAGATCGCCCGTGCGGGGACCGACGTGGCAGTGCGTTTCGCGGGGATACCCCTGGGTCACGAATTCACCTCGCTGGTGCTGGCCCTGCTGCAGGTCGGCGGCCACCCGCCGAAGCTCGATGATGCCGTGATCGAACAGATCCGGGATCTGCCCGGCGATTACCGGTTCGAAACCTATTTTTCCCTGTCGTGTCAGAATTGCCCGGATGTGGTCCAGGCGCTGAACGCGATGTCGGTCGTCAACCCGCGCATTCGTCACGTGGCCATCGATGGGGCGCTGTTTCAGGACGAGGTGAGCAAGCGCGAGGTCCTGTCCGTGCCGGCGGTGTTCCTGAATGGCGAATTGTTCCATCAGGGGCGCGCCGGTGTCGAGGAATTGCTGGCCAAGCTGGACGTCGGCAATGACGACGCCAAGGTCGAGGCCCTGAACGCCCGCGAAGAATTCGACGTGCTGGTCGTGGGCGGGGGGCCGGCGGGTGCGGCTGCCGCTGTTTACGCCGCACGCAAGGGCATCCGCACCGGGGTCGTGGCCGAGCGATTCGGCGGCCAGGTGCTCGATACCATGGCCATCGAGAACTACATCTCCGTGCTGGAGACCGAAGGGCCGAAGTTCGGCGTAGCGCTGGAACAGCACGTCAAGGCTTACGAGGTCGACATCATGAACCTGCAGCGGGCCACACGCCTGGTGCCGGGGAAATCCATTCAGGTGGAATTGGCCAGTGGCGCGGTGCTGAAGGCCAAGAACGTGATCCTGTCCACGGGCGCCCGCTGGCGCCAGATCAACGTGCCTGGCGAGGACGAATACCGGAATCGCGGCGTGGCTTACTGCCCGCATTGCGACGGCCCGCTGTTCAAGGGCAAGCGTGTGGCGGTGATCGGCGGTGGCAATTCGGGTGTCGAGGCGGCTATCGACCTGGCTGGCATCGTGGGTCATGTCACCTTGATCGAGTTCGGCGATGCTTTGCGGGCCGATGCGGTGCTGCAGCGCAAACTGCGCAGCCTGGCCAATGTTACCGTCCTGACATCGGCGCAGACCACGGAAATCCATGGCGACGGCAAGCGCGTCATCGCCCTGAGCTACAAGGACCGGACAAGCGGCGACACGCATCGGGTGGAACTGGATGGCGTGTTCATCCAGATTGGTCTGGTGCCCAATACCGAATGGCTCAAGGGGGTGGTGGACCTGACGGCGCACGGCGAGATCGTGGTCGATGCGCGCGGCCAGACGTCCGTCCCGGGCGTGTTCGCAGCGGGCGACGCGACGACGGTGCCGTACAAGCAGATCATCATCGCCGCAGGCGATGGCGCCAAGGCCGCTTTGTCCGCCTTCGACCACCTGATCCGCAGCTCGGTGTCCGACGCGGAAGAGGCGGCTGCCTGATTCCGTGGGGCAAGCGGGCCTCAGGATGGGCTGTTCGCCTCCGTCCGAGGCCAGGGGCCGCCGATGCGGGCTTCGCACAGGTCCACCCAGGCCTGGGCCGCGTGCCCGAGCCTGGACCACGCGACCGGGGATAGCAGCGCGACGTCCCAGCTAAGATCGGGCGGCCCCAAGGGCCGCGTCTGCAGACCCTGTGATTCTGGATGGTCGATGAAGGGTTCGGGCAGCAGCGCAATGCCCATCCCCGCCTGGGCCATGGATAGGGTCCAGTCCCATTGGCTGCTGCGGGCTATCGTGTACGGCGTGATGCCGGCGGCCTCGAACTGGCGGTCCAGCAGCCGCGCCAGCGCGAAGTCGTCGCTGGTCAGGACCAGCGGACGTCCCTGGAGGTGGCGCACCTGCGGGTTTGGCGGCAATGTCCGCATGAGGTCCGGGTGGCCGATTGCGAGAATCCTGAATCGCGCCACTCTCTGAGCATGCAGCGCCAAGCCGGTTGCGATCGGCATGAGACTGAACCCCAGGTCGAGCTGGCCATTGGCAATCTGGCGTTCCACTTCCTGGCCCGTGTCCTCATGCAGGACGACTTCGATGCGCGGATACCGTTCTCGGTATTCCTTCAGTACGCTCGTAAAGAGACGGTTGATCATGGGGGGCAGGCCTAGCCGCAGCTGCCCCAGATCCAGGGCCTGCGCCCGCGCGACATCGCGCATCAGGCCCGCGTGGGCGGCCAGGATCTCCTGGCCCCGGGCGTACACGATGCGGCCGATATCGGTCAGTTGCGCCGGCCGTCTGTCGCGATCCAGCAGGGGGGACCCGATCTCGTCCTCGATCAGGCGGATCATTTTGCTGATGGTCGATTGCGTGACGCCCAGCGTCGCCGCCGCCCGGGAGAAATTCCCGCGCCGGGCGGTCTCGATGAAATAGGTCAGGGCTTTCAGATCCATCCGTGATCTACGGCATAACTATGAATAATAAGAATAGTGTATCTTCATTTGATTCATTGTGGCGATGATAATCTGTCATCCATCATCCTATGAAAATTCGAGGAGACCGTGATGATGGATCGTTTGCAATGCCCCGGGCTGCAATCCCGGCTGATGTCGGCTACCCAGGCGGCCGAATTGTTTCGTGACGGCATGACCGTCGGAATGAGCGGCTTCACGCGTGCCGGGGACTGCAAGGCGCTGCCTGCCGCCCTGGCGCGACGGGCGGCGCATGAGACGCTGCGGTTGAATCTGATCACGGGGGCATCGCTGGGCAACGACAGCGACGGGCTCATGGCCGAGGCCGGCTTGCTGGCGCGCCGCATGCCGTTCCAGGCGGACGTCCGGTTGCGCCGTATGATCAATGCCGGCCAGGTGATGTTCATCGACCAGCATTTATCGGAAACCGCCGAACAACTGCGCGCCGGCCATCTGCCGGCCATCGACATCGCCGTCATCGAGGCGGTGGCGATCCTGCCGGACGGGGGGATCGTGCCGTCGATGTCCGTGGGCAATTCCGCCACTTTCGTCGCCCAGGCCCGTCAGGTCATTGTCGAACTCAATACGGCGCTGCCCCTGGAATTGATGGGGTTGCACGATATTTACCAGCCCGGATCGCGCCCTGGCCGCCAGCCGATTCCCCTGACGGCCGTCGACCAGCGGATCGGCTCGATTGCCATCCCGGTGGATCCGCAGCGTATTGTGGCCATCGTTCACACCGATCATCAGGATAGCCCCTCCACCGTGCTGCCGCCCGATCAGGAGACCCGGGCGATCGCGCGGCACATCGTGCGGTTCTTGCAGCAGGAGGTGGATGCGGGGCGGCTGACCGATACGCTGCTGCCACTGCAGGTCGGAATCGGCACCATCGCCAACGCGGTCGTGCATGGCCTGGTCGATTCTCCGTTTCGTGACCTGCAGATGTATTCCGAGGTCCTGCAGGACAGCGCCATCGCGCTGCTCGATGCAGGGCTCGTGTCCTTTGCCTCGGCTTCCTCGATTACGCTGTCGGCCCCCGTCTATCAGCATTTCCTGGAACGCTTGGCCGATTATGCCGGGCGTATCGTCCTGCGTCCCCAGGAAATCAGCAACCATTGCGAGATTCTGCGCCGCCTGGGCATCATCGCCATCAATACCGCCCTGGAGTTCGACCTGTATGGCAACGTGAACTCCACACACGTCGGCGGCACGCGCATGATGAACGGCATCGGCGGCTCGGGCGATTTCGCGCGTCAGGCGCACTTGTCCATCTTCGTGAGCAAGTCGACGGCCAAGCAAGACGCGATCTCCAGCGTGGTCCCGATGGTGGCGCATGTCGATCATACCGAACACGACGTCGATATCCTCGTCACGGAATGGGGGCTTGCGGACCTGCGTAATCTTGCGCCCCGGGAACGGGCGCCGCGAATCATCGAGTGCTGCGCGCATCCCGATTATCGGGACGCGCTTCGAGATTACTTCGAGCGGGCTTGCGCGCAGGGCGGGCAGACGCCCCATCTGCTGGGCGAGGCTCTTTCCTGGCACGAGCGGTATGCCGCGACCGGCTCGATGCGCCACATGCCCGAGGTGTCGCAGGCCTGACCGGGCATGGGCGGCGGCCGCGCATTAAAATAGCCAGCTTCATTCTGCTTGATCGAAGGATCTTGCCATGCTGGCGCACTACGGGGTTGTGGATATCTGGACCTATCTGGCCGGGACGATTTTCATCATCCTGCTGCCTGGGCCCAATTCCCTGTTCGTGCTGGCGACCGGCGCGGGCAGGGGCGTGCGCGCGGGATATCAGGCGGCCTGCGGGGTGTTTCTGGGGGATTCCATCCTGATGACCCTGACGGCGGCGGGCGCGGCGTCCGTGCTCAGGCTGCTGCCCGTGCTGTTCTTTGTGCTGAAGGCAGCCGGCGCGGTGTACCTCGGTTATCTGGGAATCCGGCTGCTGCTGTCTGCCTGGCGTCCGGCGCACGGCGCGGCGCGGACGGTGCATGGCGCGGCTGCGGGCAATCCCTTTCACAAGGCGCTGTTGCTCAGCCTGCTCAATCCCAAGGCGATCCTGTTCCTGCTGTCGTTTTTCGTGCAATTCGTCGATCCGGCCTATTCACACCCCGCAATCCCGTTCCTGATCCTGGCCGCGATTCTGCAGGCCTGCAGCGTGCTTTATCTGTCCGTGCTGATCTTCGGGGGTGCGCGCCTGGCGGCCGCCTTCCGCCGCCGTCAGGGTCTGGCACGCGTCGGTAGCGGGCTGGTCGGGATCCTGTTCCTGTGGTTCGCCGGCCGCATGGCCGTCGAGGCCTGATACGGGCGGATCGTCACCGGGTGTCGCTTCCGCGCGGCTGGCCGTCCTGGACCGGCAGGGCTGCAGCCCGTCTCTGACAACCATCATCACGCTGGGTTAATATTCATCATTCATCAACCATGATGATCCGGTGTCAGTCCCTGGACACGGCCGTGTGGCGGGACTGACGGTTCGTGCTGTTCAGGCTGGCCCACCCGCCTAGGGGTTTTTCCCCTTTAGGCCGCCTTATATATCCTGAGTAGAATTTTTCGAATCCGGCAGTTTCACGAATGATTCGAACAGGGTACCCGCATGCCGCCGCGATTGGCATTACGTCAAATCACCAAGACCTATCCCGCAGTCCGCGCCAACGATGCGGTCGACCTGACGGTGCAGCCCGGCGAGATCCATGCCGTGCTGGGGGAAAATGGCGCGGGGAAGTCCACCCTGATGAAGATCATCTACGGTGTCGTGCGACCTGACTCCGGTGCCGTGGAATGGGATGGCCAGGCCGTCCAGATCGCCAATCCGGCCGCGGCCCGGGCTCTCGGGCTGGGGATGGTGTTCCAGCATTTTTCCCTGTTCGATACCCTGACCGTTGCGGAAAACATTGCCCTGGGCCTGCCGCCGGATACGGACCTGAACGCGCTGGCCGAACGCATCGAACAGACGGCCGGGCAGTATGGCCTGGATGTCGAACCCCATCGGCACGTCCATACCTTGTCAGTGGGCGAGCGCCAGCGGGTCGAGATCGTGCGCGCGCTGCTGGGCAAACCACGGCTGCTGATCCTTGATGAACCGACCTCGGTGTTGACGCCCCAAGCCGTGCAGCGGCTCTTCGAGGTCCTGCGCCAGCTGGCGGCCGAAGGCTGCAGCATCCTGTACATCAGCCACAAGCTCGACGAAATCCGCAGCCTGTGTCATCGCTGCACGGTCATGCGCGCGGGCAGGGTGACTGGTGTGTGCGATCCCCGCGAGGAAACCGAGGCCAGTCTGTCGCGTCTGATGATCGGCGCCGACCTGCCCGTGCAGCAGCGCCAGGCTCGGCCGTCCGGGCCTGTGCTGCTGCGGGTCACAGGCCTCGACCTGCCTCGGGCTCATCCGTTCGCGGTGCCTTTGTCGGGTATCGCGTTCAACTTGCATGCCGGCGAAATCCTCGGGGTTGCCGGGGTGTCCGGCAATGGCCAGCAGGAATTGATGGCGGTACTCTCAGGAGAGGACCGCAGGGCGGCGGATGCCGCCATTCACCTCGACGGGACGCCCATGGGCCGGCGCTCGGCGGCCTGGCGGCGGGCACAGGGCCTGGCATTCGTGCCTGAAGAACGCCTGGGGCGTGGCGCGGTGCCCGAACTCAGCCTGGCGCGCAACCTGCTGTTGTCCCATCAGGGGGCGGATACTGTCCGGCACGGCTGGATCCGCTCGGGCATGGTGCACCAGCTCACCGAGGGCATCATCCGCCGGTTTCACGTCAAGGCCGCGGGTCCGCATGCGCTGGCGGGCAGCCTGTCGGGCGGCAACCTGCAGAAATTCATCGTTGGCCGGGAAGTGGTGCGCCGCCCCCGGCTGCTGCTTATTGCCCAGCCGACCTGGGGGGTGGATGTCGGCGCGGCGGCCCAGATCCGGGGCGAACTGCTGGCCCTGCGCGACGCGGGTTGCGCCATCCTGCTGATCTCCGAGGAGCTCGACGAATTGTTCGAATTGTCCGATCGACTGGTGGTCATGGCCAAGGGGCGCCTGTCGCCGCCCATTGAACGCGCACAAGCCAGCCGCGAGCAGATCGGCCAATGGATGAGCGGCCTGTGGCCGGACCCGGCCGCGGCCTTCCCGGGTCCGACCGGGGCTGTGCCGGAGACCCTCCATGCTTGAGCTTATTCCACGGGCCGAACCCTCGCGCCGGATGGCTTGGCTGTCGCCGCTGCTGGCCCTGGCCCTGACAGCCCTGTGCGGGGTCTTCATGTTCCTGGCAGTCGGCAAATCGCCTCTGCAGGGATTGTGGGTCTTCTTCATCGAACCCATCAGCAGTCTGCGCGGCTGGTCCGAAATCGGCGTGAAGGTGGCGCCTTTGCTGCTGTGCGCCGTTGGCCTGGCCCTGTGCTTTCGCGCCAACATCTTCAATATCGGCGCCGAAGGCCAGCTGGTGATCGGCGCGGCGACGGCGGGAGCCTTCATCCTGCAGTTCGATGATGGACAGGGTGGTGGGGGCGGGCCGTTCATGATCGCGCTGGCACTGCTGGCGGGGGCGATCGGCGGCGCGTTCTGGGCGTCGCTGGTGGCGTGGCTGCGGGACCGCTACCACGCCAACGAAATCCTGGTGTCCCTGATGCTGGTCTACGTCGCTCAGCTGCTGCTCAGCTATCTGGTGCATGGCGTGATGCGCGACCCGGATGGTTTCGGCTTTCCCCAATCCCGCCTTTTCGATGCGGGGTTCCTGTTGCCGGTCTGGCCCGGTACCCGCCTGCATCTGGGAATCGTCTTCGCCTTGGTCGCCGCTTTGGCTGCCTGGCTGATGCTGTCGCGGCTGTTTACCGGCTACCGTCTGACCGTCGGCGGGCTGGCGCCGTTGGCCGCCCGCTATGCCGGGTTCTCCTCGCGCCGTGCATTGTGGGGCTGTATGCTGGGTTCCGGCGCTCTGGCCGGGGTGGCGGGGGCCTGCGAGATCATGGGGCCCATCGGCCAGGTGACGCCGTCGGTGTCACCGGGTTATGGCTTCGCCGCCATCATCGTGGCGTTTGTCGGGCGCCTGCACCCCATCGGGGTCATCTTCGCCAGCTTCATCATGGCGCTGTTCTACATCGGCGGCGAACTGTCGCAGACCCGTCTGGGCATGCCCAACGCCATCACGGGGATCTTCCAGGGCATCCTGCTGTTTTCGCTGCTGGCCTGCGATGTCCTGATCCACCAACGACTGCGCTGGAGACGCTGACCCATGGACGCACTGGCTCCCCTGATCGCCGCAGCCATGAATGCCGGCACCCCGCTCATGCTGGCGGCGCTCGGCCTGCTGATCAATGAAAAATCCGGGGTGATCAACCTCGGTTCCGAAGGCATGATGCTGGTGGCGGCCGCTCTTGGTTTCGCCATGACTGTGCAGACCGGCAGCTCCGTGCTGGGCTTTGTCAGCGGTGCGCTTGCCGGGGCCCTGATGGCGGGGCTGTTCGCCTGGCTGGTCGTCTGGCTGGGCGCCAATCAGGTGGCCTGTGGCCTGGCCCTGTCGCTGTTCGGGGTGGGGGTCTCGGCCTCCATCGGTCTGCCCTATGTCGGGGCCACAATCAAGGCGTCCTCCTGGTCGGTGCCATTTCTGGCCGACCTGCCTTTCGTCGGGCCGGCGCTCTTCCAGCACCATCCCCTGGTCTACGGGGCGCTGGCGCTGGCATTGGCGCTGGCCTTCTTCCTGTACCGCACCCGGGCGGGGCTGGTGCTGCGGGCGGTGGGCGAATCGCCAGAATCCGCGCATGCGCTGGGCTATCCGGTGCGGCGCATCCGCCTGGCGGCGCTGCTGTTCGGCGGGGCCTGCTGCGGCCTGGCTGGCGCCTTCATGTCGCTGGTCTATACACCGATGTGGGTGGAAAACATGGTCTCCGGGCGCGGCTGGATCGCCCTGGCGCTGACGCCCTTCGCCACCTGGCGCCCTCTGCGGGTGCTGGTGGGTGCGTATCTGTTCGGGGGCATCACGATCCTGACCTTCCACATGCAGGCTCTGGGCGTGCCGATCGCCTCGCAGCTGCTGTCCATGCTGCCCTATCTGGCCACGATCTTCGTGCTGGTCCTCATTTCCCGCAACGTGGACTGGATCCGCATCAACATGCCCGCGTCCCTGGGGCGCGTCTTCAACCCCAACAGCTGATTCCGCGTTTCCATTCGTTTTGCTTCACCGCCATCCGCTGATTTCGAACCCGGAGATCCTCTCTCATGAAAAACCATCTGATTCGCCATACGCTGGCAGCTGCGACCGCCGCGGCATGCCTTTGGGCCGCCGGGCCCGCCGTCGCCCAGGAACCCCTGAAGATCGGCTTTGTCTACGTCAGTCCGGTGGGCGAGGCCGGCTGGTCCTGGCAGCAGGACCTGGGCCGCAAATACATGGAAAAGCAGCTGGGCGACAAGATCAAGACCCAGTACGTCGAGGATGTGCCTGAGGGCGCCGACGCCGAGCGGGTCATCCGCGATCTGGCCCAACAGGGCAACAAGCTGATCTTCACCACGTCCTTCGGCTTCATGAACCCGACGATCAAGGTCGCCAAGCAGTTCCCGGACGTGAAGTTCGTGCATTCGACTGGCTACAAGACAGCCCCGAATGTGGCCACCGCGAATGCCCGTTTCTACCAGGCGCGTTACGTGGCGGGCGTGCTGGCCGGCCACAAGACCCAGACCGGGGTGGTCGGTTATGTCGGCGCCTATCCGATTCCCGAGGTCTTGCAGGGCATCAATGCTTTCACGCGCGGCCTGCGCAGCGTGAAACCCGACGCCACCGTGCGCGTCATCATGGTCAACAGCTGGTTCGATCCGGGCAAGGAACGCGATGCAGCCCTGGCTCTGCTGGACCAGGGTGCTGACATCGTCACGCACCACACCGACTCCACCGCCACCGTGCAGGCCGCCGAGGAACGCGGCAAGTGGGCGATCGCCTATCATTCCGACATGTCGAAATTCGGCCCGCATGCCCAATTGGCGGCCGTGACTCATCATTGGGGTCCCTATTTCACCCGCGAAGCGCAGGCGGTCCTGGACGGCACCTGGAAGCCCGATCAAGTCTGGGGCGGCTTCAAGGAACACATGGTCGACGTGGAAGGCTTCGGCCCCGCCGTGGACGACGCCCTGAAGGCGCAGGTCAAGGAAAAAGAGGCCGCCATCGCCGACGGTACGCTGAACGTCTTTGCGGCGCCGATCAAGACCAACGAGGGCAAGGTTGTGCTGGCTGAAGGTGCGCTCGACGACAAAGGTCTGAACGCGATGAACTACTACGTCGAAGGCGTCGTCGGGAAACTGCAAAAGAACTAGGCTGTCTTGTGGGGAACCGACCAGGTGCTCATCACCTGGGCCACCGGTTCTCCGCCGCTCTCGGGCAGCAGCAAGACCTCACCGGCCGTCATGCGGCCGGTTTTCAATATGCGGGCCTGCGCCAGAACGCCGCCTGCGGGCGCGCCGCGCAGGAAATGGATCGTCAGGCTGGCGGTGACGGCTTCCGGGATCCCGGTTGCGCTGACGACCGCCGCATACAGCGCCAGGTCGGCCAGACCCATCAGCATGGGGCCCGCCACGATGCCGCCCAACCGCTGGTTGTCCGGGCTGGGTGGCAGGCGCAGCGTGGCCTGTCCGTAGCGGATCTCTTGCACCTCGATACCCAACACCGCTGCGAACGGATGCAGGCGCTCGAGCAGGTTGCGAAATTCCTCGACCGTGATGTGCGACACGGGGGGTGACGCCGTATCAGCCAAAGCGGAAAGTTTCGACATGGCGCAAACGAGAACTGAAAAGCCGATAGTACACTGGTCCGGCTGTAGGTTTCGCGAGGCCATGGTGGCGTATCGCGGCTCAGAACGTGATGGATAGTGAAATGAACAGAATGTTGACACACGCATTGGGTCTGTCCGCCGGGCTGTTGCTGGCCTCCTCGGCATGGGGGGCAGCGGGGCATGACGGCCTTATGGCGCAGGCGGCCTCGGCCGAGCTGCCGGTGTCCTCCACGGTGACGGCGTCCAGCTGCTGGATCCGTCAAATTCCGGCGCCCGCGCCCTCAGGCGGGTTTCTGGTGATTCATAATGCGGGGACGCAACCCGCCGTGCTCAATGGAGTCAGCTCACCCGACTACGGGATGGTCATGATGCATGAAACCACCCAGAAAAACGGCATGAGCAGGATGTCCATGGTCCATCAGGTCACGGTGCCGGCCGGCGGGCAGCTGGAACTCAAGCCCGGCAGCTACCACCTGATGCTGGAAAAGGCGCGCGATGGGCTGAAGGTCGGCGATCAGGTCCGTGTCGACTTCACCCTGGCGGATGGCCAGCGGCTGTCGGCGCAGTGCGAGATCCAGCCGGCAAGGGCGATGCCCGGAATGCGCGGACACATGAAGTACTGATCCCGGGGCAGGGCACCGGCAGCGTTGTCTGCTATGCGCTCAGGGCCCTGGCGGTTTCAATGAATTCCAGCACGGTGCGATTGAATGCCCTGGGGTTCGCTAGGTTCATGCCGTGGGCGGACAGCGCGATCCGTGCCCGTCGGGCATGCGGCAGGAGCTGCTGCAGACGGTCCTGCCGGGTTCCGTACTTGGCCGGGCTGTTCGATCCACCCACGAGCAGCAGGGGGCATCTCAGGGCGGCGGCATCCCGCAGCCGGACGGGCGTATTGGCTTCCAGAATCTGGGACACCAGGGTGGCCGCGTTGTCTCGCGTCATGTCCTTGAACCAGCCGACCATCTTGCGCCAGGTGTCGGGGCCGTTGACTGTGTCGATGAACTCCTGCAGCGCGTCTTCAGTGTCGCCGGCGCGCAGCTGATCCACTGTCCGTGCATAGAACGGCGGGGTTTCCGGTTCGTCGTCGAACCGGAATGCCGGGTCGGCCAGCACCAGGGTGTGGCACAGATCGGGCGCCTGCGTGGCAAAAGCCATGGCGACCTGGGCGCCACGCGAATGGCCGATGACGTGTACCCCATCAGGAACATTCAGCGTACGCGCCAGCTGGATCAGATCCTGCGCATGCGCCGCGATCCGGTAGCCGGGCTGCGGGTGCGGTTGGCGATCGGGCCAGCAGCCACGCAGGCTGGGCGCCAGGACGTGATGCGTGGCCGCAAAGGCCGGAATCTGCCAGCGCCAGTAGCGATAATCGCATAGCGACCCGTGAATCAGCAGGATGGGTTCGCCCTGTCCAGCCTGCGTGTAGTGCAGGCTGCCACCCGGCAATGCCAGGGTGTCGTGCGGCAGGTCCGGCGTCGGTCGTGTCACAGCAGCTTCAGCCGGCTTTTGGCGGTTTCGGCGGCGGAGCTTCGAGGGTAGTCTTTGATGATCCGCTGCAGGCTGGCCTTGGCGCCCTTCATGTCGTTGAGTTCGATCTGATCGGCGGCGACCACCAGCAGCGCGTCTGGCGCGCGGGCATCGTCCGGGTGTTTCTTGACCAGGGATTGCATGGTCTGGATCGAGTTCTTGAAGTCTTTCGAGGCGTACTGACTGCTGCCCAGGTAGAACAGGGCATCGGTCGCCAGCTGGCTGTCGGGGTAGGACTGGACAAAGGTTGCAAAACCAGAGGCAGCGTCTTTGTAGCGGCCGTTGCGGTACTGGTCCGCCGCCGCCTGGTAGGCGGCCTGTTGTTGCGGATCGCCCGTCTGCTGACCCTGCTGGGCCTGCTGCTGGGGCGCGTTTTCCTGGCCGGCCGCCGACTGGCGGCTGAGCTGACCCAGTTCTTCGACACGTCCGCGCAAGGTGGCGATTTCCTGGCTCATCAGATCCATCTGGTCCGCCAGCTGCAGCCGGGCCTGTTGGTTCTGGGACTGCATCTGCTGGATCTGCGTGCGCAGTTCCAGGATGGCGCGTCGTGCGTCGTCGTCGGCAAAGGCATGCGCGGCGGGCGCGGCCAGCATGAGAGCAAACAGCGCCGAGACGGACAGTGCGTTCAGGCGGTGGGGCAGTGCGTGCATGGATCGGTTCCTTCAGTCCAGAATGACCTCGCGGCCAATAAGTTCACGAGGCAAATGAAAACGCCGTAGCGTTGCCGCTACGGCGCTATTGCAACCGAGGTGCGGATCAACGCTGATAGTCGATGTCGGCGCGACGGTTCTCGGCGTAGTCGGCTTCGGTGTTGCCCTGAGCCTTCGGACGTTCCTTACCGTAGCTGATGGCTTCCATCTGGTTGGCGTTGACACCCAGAAGCTTCATCGCACGTGCCACGGCATCCGAACGGCGCTGGCCCAGAGCCAGATTATATTCGGAGCTGCCACGGGCATCGGTGTTGCCTTCGATACGGACTTTCTGGTTGGGATGGCCAGTCAGATAGTTGGAATGCATTTCGACCACGCTACGATACTGCTCGGGGATCGTGTAGCTGTTGAAGTCGAAGTAGACCGAGCGTTGTTGCGCGAGCGGGCTTTGCGGATTGAACGGATCCATGATTTGCCCAGCGGACGCCGAATTCGAGCCGGCGCCGTTGGCGCCGTTTTGATCCAGCGGCACGGAGCTGCAAGCTGCCAGGGAGGCGGCAAAAGCGGCTATGGTCAGAGTCCTGGTGATGCGCGAGCTCATTTAAAGTCCTTTAGAAGAAAGAGTCACACGAGAAAAAATCAATTGGTGAAAGGGCCCCAGGCGGGCTCGCGAACCTTGCCGTTGAGCACCGACAGAGTCTGTCGGACACGCCCGTCGATCGAAGTCACCGCCAGCACGCTCCTTCCGTTTTGGATCGAGCTGTAAAGCACTTGCATGCCGTTGGGGGCGTAGCTGGGAGACTGATCGTCCGGGCCGTCCGTCAGGAGCTGTTCCGCACCCGAACTCAAGGACAAGCTTGCAATCCTGAAAGCGCCGTTTCTGCGAGTAACGTACACCAGTTGTTGCCCATCTGGCGACACCCTAGGTGAGATATTGTAACTTCCGGAGAAAGTTACGCGCTGGGCATCCCCACCGCTGGCCGGGACTTTGTAAACCTGCGGGCTGCCGCCACGATCGCTGGTGAAGACCAGAGATTGTCCATCCCGTGTGTAGAAGGGTTCGGTGTCGATCAGTGGCGACCGCATGACGCGGCGCAGATCCGATCCATCTGCATTGATGGTGTATATCTGCGAGATGCCGTCCATTGAAAGCACGATCGCCATGTGTTTTCCATCCGGCGACCAGGCGGGCGCGCTGTTGTTGCCCTTGTAGTTGGAAATCGGCTGGCGCTGGGCCGTGGCCAACGTCTGGACATAAATGACCGATTTACCGGATTCGAAGCTGACATAGGCCAGCTTGCTGCCGTCCGGCGACCAGGCGGGCGAGATAATGGACTGTTTCGAACGCAGCATTACCTGTGGATTTTGCCCATCCGCATCAGCAATTTGTAACTCATAGCCGTTGCTGGTTTGCAACACATAGGCGATCCGGGTGGAGAAAACACCCCGTACGCCGGTGATCTTTTCGTAGATCCGATCGGCGATTTTGTGGGCGATCCGGCGCATTTCGGATTCGGTGCCGCTGAACGTGGCCTGGTCGAGTTCGGACTTGCGGACGTTGTCCACCAGCCGGTAGCTGACGGTGTACTGGCTGCCGTTTTGCGCCACCGAGCCGTAGGCCAGATAGTCCGCCCCGCGGGCTTGCCACGTGCCGTAATCGATGGCGCTCTGGACGTTGAGCTGCGCGCCTGCCGTGTTGATCAGGCGGAACTGGCCGGAACGGGTCAGGTCGGCGCGGATGACTTCATGGGTGGACGTACCACCGGATGTGCCGGCGAAATCGGCGATGGCGATCGGATACTGCGTGGCGCCAACGCCAGAAATGTCGACGCGCAGCTGAGCCTGTGCGGTCGTGGCGGTGGCTGCGGCCAGCGCAATACCCAGACCAGCCGCCGCCGTGCGCCGCCAGAGGCGCCCGATGAAGCCGGAAGCTGTGAATACGGTCATGGTAACGATCTCCTTAGTCGTACATCCGGTAATCCACGTCAATATACGATGGATACCGGCCGCTTGGCGGTTTGGGGAATGGGGAGCACGCCAGGATACCCTTGCGTACGGCGTCGTCAAAGCGTGTATCACCCGAGGACTGCGACAGGTCGACGCCCTGCACCTGGCCATTGGAAGCCAGGTGCGTCCGGAAGCGGGCCGTCGGATTCCCGGAGCCGCTGCGGGGCGGAACATTGTAGATCACACCGGGCTGCACGCAGGCGCGCACTTTCGCGGCATAGCCCTCGTTGCCGCCACCGCCGCCTCGTTGATTGCGGTCGGCATTACCGTTGGGGATCCCGGCGGCCTCCATGGCGGCTCCGCGCATGGCGGCCTTCAGGGCGTCCCGTTTGGCGGCGGCGTCTTTGGCGGCTTTTTCCTTCGCGGCTTTGTCGGCTGCGGCCTTGGCGGCCGCTTCTTTGGCGGCTTTTTCCTTCGCCGCCTTGTCGGCAGCGGCTTTCTCGGCGGCGGCCTTGTCGGCTACGGCTTTTTCCGCGGCCTGCTTTTCGGCCTTCTCTTTGGCAGCCTTATCCGCAGCCGCCTTGTCGGCGGCGTCCTTGGCGGCTTTTTCCTTCGCGGCTTTGTCGGCGGCGGCCTTCGCGGCAGCTGCTTTCGCCGCCTTGGCGGCGGCTTCCTGTTCAGCCTTGGCCTTGGCCGCTTCCTCTGCTGCGAGTTTTTCGGCTTCCTCGCGCGCCTTGTGTTCCTTGGCTAATGCGATTTCCGCATCGGCTTGCGCCTTGGCGGCAGCGGCGGCCTGAGCCTGCGCGGCTGCCAGCTGCGCCTGATGCGCCGCTTCGGCCTGGGCAGCCTTCTGTGCGCTATCGTCGGGCTTGGGGGGTTCGGGGGTGGGCTTCGGTTCGGGCTTTTCGACGGGCGGTGCCTGGTCGGGTTGCTCTTCCGGCGGAGCCGCCTCGGCGACCGTGCCCTTGGCCCACAACTGGACCTGCACGGGGCCGGAATTGTTCGGCACGGACGAGAACCCCACCAGCATCAGCAGAAGCAGCAGACCATGGGCGGCCAGGGATATGATCAGGCCGCGCCGGTCGTCGCGTTCGTCCGTGGGATCCCCGGAGCCGGTCAGGCGATCGATGAGTTTCATGATACGAAAATTCTGCCCGGACAGTGGATCACTTGCGGGCTCCTGACCCGTCCTGGTTGACCAGCAGCCCGAGCTTGGCAACGCCGCCGTTGCGCAGCTGGTCCATGACATGCATGACGGATTCGTAGGGGACTTTGCCGTCGGCCGAGATGACCACGGGGGTGTCGGGCGTGACGACGGAACGGACCTCGGCCAGCAGATTGGCCTTGTCGATGGGGCGGAACGAAGCGCCGCCCTCGCGCACGCGGATGGCGAGCGCACCCTCGGCGTCGATCTGCACCTCGACGGGCTGCGTGGGGACCTCGGAGGCGGTGCCGACCGAGGGCAGCTCGATCTGTCCCGGTGTGATCATGGGTGCCGTCACCATGAAGATCACCAACAAAACCAGCATGACGTCGATATAGGGAACGACGTTGATGTCGTTCTTCATTCGACGTGCGCGGCGGTTGCTCAGCGATGTCATCTCAGTGCACCTGGCGTTGGAGAATGTTCAGGAACTCCTCCACGAAGCTCTCGAAGCGGATCGACAGACGGTCGATCTGGTTGGTGTAGCGGTTGTAGGCCAGCACCGCCGGAATGGCGGCGAACAGGCCGATGGCCGTTGCAATCAGGGCCTCGGCGATCCCCGGTGCGACAGCGGCCAGAGTCGCCTGCTGCATCGTGGACAGGCCCATGAAGGCGTGCATGATCCCCCAGACCGTGCCCAGCAGGCCGATATAGGGGCTGACCGATCCTGTGGAGGCCAGGAAATTCAGGTGCGATTCCAGACTGTCCATCTCGCGCTGGAAGGCGGCCTTCATGGCGCGGCGAGGGGCGTCCAGCAGGCTGTCGCCACGGCTGGCGGAACGGCGCGCCTTGACGAATTCAGTCATGCCCGCGTCGAAGATGCGGGCCAGCGCGCCGTGTTCGTTGCGTCGACTGGCAATCGCCTGCTGTAGCACCGTCAGGTCGCCGCCGGCCCAGAAATCATCCTCGAAGCGCCGGGTTTGCTCGTCGGCGCGTTTGAGGGCCGCTCGTTTGCTGAAGATATAGGTCCACGAGAGGACCGAGGCGCCGAGCAGGATCAACATGACGATCTGCACGGGAATACTGGCGTTGCCGATCAGAGACAGCAGCGACAAATCGCTAGAAGCTTGCATGGTTAATGAAGGGCCTTGTTTAAGAGATCCCGAATGGCGGGGGACAGACGAATGGGTTTGAAGGTGACGGCATGCACGGTGCAGACTTGGACCGTGGCCGAAACCAGCAGTTCCCCATCGCGCAATGCCTGCTGGTGGAAGACCAACGTGGAGGCCCGCAGTTCGGCAACAGTGGTGCGGATGTCGATCCGATCGTCCAGGCGGGCCGGTTGCCGATAGGCAATGTCCGCATGTCTGACCACAAACATCATCTGTTCCCGGGTTACAAGTTCGCGTTGATCCATTCCGAGCGAACGCAACCATTCCGTGCGGCCACGCTCGAAAAATTTGAGATAGTTCGCGTAATACACGACGCCACCGGTATCGGTGTCCTCGTAATATACGCGAACCGACAGTTCGCCGGTAGCGTCGCTGCTCGCTGAGTTCATTTTTTCGTTAATCCGTGTGACATGCGGGGGGCGGCGGTCCGGCCAGGACCGCCGGCCGCGCCTACAGGGATTCCAGCATGGCCAGGATATGGTCCACGGCGGCGGCGGGTTCCACCCGCTGCGCTTGCGTGTCCCGACGAGACTGGATCTCGATGATGCCTTCTTTCAGGCCGCGCTCGCCCAGGGTCACCCGCAGGGGCACGCCGATCAGTTCCCAATCGGCGAACATGATGCCTGGCCTGGCATCCCGGTCATCCAGGATGACGTCGACGCCTTGTGCCAGCAAGGCCTGATACAGGGATTCAGCCGTGTTGCGCACGGTTTCACTTTTGCCGATCCCGATCGGGCACAGCACGACCTCGAAGGGCGCGATGGCGCGCGGCCATATCATGCCCCGGTCGTCGTGGTTCTGCTCGATGGCGGCGGCGGAAATCCGGCTGATGCCGATGCCGTAGCAGCCCATCTGCATGACGGCGGGCTTGCCGTCGGTTTCCAGGAAGGTCGCGTTCAGTGCGCGTGAATACTTGTCGCCCAGGAAAAAAACGTGGCCCGCCTCGATGCCGCGCTGGATCGCCAGGGTGCCTCCCTGTGGATCCGGGTCGCCCGCCACGACGTTGCGCAAGTCGGTGACGAGGGCCGGCTCGGGCAGATCGCGACCCCAGTTCACACCGCTCAGGTGATAGCCGGCCTCGTTGGCGCCGCAGACGAAGTCACCCATGTTCGCGACCGTGCGGTCCGCGATGATGGTGATGGCCGCCGCATCCAGGCCCACAGGTCCTAGATAGCCTGGTGTGCAGTGGAAAACCAACTGGATCTCCGCCTCGGTTGCCAGACGGTAGCCGCCCTGGAGACCCGGCAGCTTGCCGACCTTGATCTCGTTCGTTTCGTGGTCGCCGCGGATGAGCAGCAGCCACAGGCGCGCGGGCTCGTCTTCCGGGTCGGTGGCCAGCACCACGGACTTCACCGTGCGCGACAGGGGCAGACCCAGCTGATCGGCCACGATCTCGCATTTGGGGGCATCGGGGGTTGCGCGCTTTTCCATCGTTTCGCGCGCCGGTTCACGAGCGGGCAGCAGGCAGGGCGCATCCGCCAGTTCGATGTTGGCGGCGTAGTCGGAGTCGGGGTTGTAGACGATCAGGTCCTCGCCGGTGTCGGCGATGAGCTGGAACTCGTGGCTGCGTGAGCCGCCGATGGAGCCCGTATCGGCAGCCACAGCGCGGAAGGTCAGCCCCAGCCGGGTGAAGATGCGCTGGTAGGCCGCGTACATCGTGTCGTAGCTGGCTTGTGCCGCGGCTTCGTCGCGGTCGAAGGAATACGCGTCCTTCATGGTGAATTCGCGCCCCCGCATCAGGCCGAAGCGCGGACGCCGCTCGTCGCGGAATTTAGTCTGGATATGGTAGAAGTTCACCGGAAGCTGGCGCCAGCTGTGGATCTCGTTGCGCGCGATGTCGGTGATGACTTCCTCCGAGGTCGGCTGCAGCACGAAGTCCCGCTGATGGCGGTCCTTGATGCGCAGCAGTTCAGCGCCGTACTGCTCCCAGCGTCCGGATTCCTGCCACAGCTCGGCTGGCTGCACGACCGGCATCAGCAGCTCGATGGCGCCGGCGCGGTTCATTTCCTCGCGAACGATGGTCTCGATCTTGCGTAGAACCTTCAGCCCCATGGGCATGTAGGTGTAGATCCCGCCCGCGATCTTGCGGATCATGCCTGCGCGGGTCATCAGCTGATGGCTGACGACTTCGGCTTCGGCGGGGGCTTCCTTCAGGGTGTTCAGGTGATACTTGCTGGCGTACATGGTAGGGATTCCGCTGGGTACGTATAATCGATGGTAATTGTATTGAATTCACAACCGAGGTGGCCCCATGTTGGATCGCGAAGGCTACCGCCCCAATGTCGGCATCATTCTTGTGAACCAGAAAAACGAGGTTTTCTGGGGCAAGCGTATCCGGGAACACGCGTGGCAGTTCCCCCAGGGCGGCATCAAGCACGGCGAAACTCCCGTGCAGGCGATGTATCGGGAACTCCACGAAGAAACCGGCCTGTGTGCCGAGCATGTCCGTATTTTGGGGCGGACCCGGGACTGGTTGCGTTATACCGTACCCGAACATTACGTGCGCCGCGAATTGCGCGGCCACTACAAAGGACAGAAGCAGATCTGGTTCCTGCTGCGCATGGTCGGCCGTGACACCGACGTGTCGTTGCGCGCCACCGATACGCCCGAATTCGATGCCTGGCGCTGGAACGCCTACTGGGTGCCGCTGGATGCCGTCATCGAATTCAAGCGCGAGGTCTACACGCTGGCGCTCAACGAGCTGTCCAGCCTGTTGTTCCGACGGGGGCGCGAAAACCGTTACCTGCGGCATCGCGGCCCTCGCGGCACGGCACAGACCAATCAGACTTCGGCGGTATTGCCGGGGACGCATTCCACTCAGTCCACCTCCTGATAAAGGTTAGACCGCATGCTCGAAGATCTCGACGCGTTATCCCGGCGTATCCAAAAGGTCGTGCAGCTCGCCCAGGGGCTGCAGGCCGAACGTGGCACGCTTCAGGCCCGCATCCGACAACTCGAACAGGAATGCCAGTCCCTGAAAACCCAGCAAGCCCGTGAGCACGAGGAATTCACCCGCATGTCTGAACGGATCGCCCGGCACGACCAGGAACTGCAGGCCGCGCGCGATGAAACCCGGGACGAGCGCAGTTCCCTGGAGTCCCAGGTCCGGGATCACCAGTCCCGGTCCGAATCGATGCGACAGCGTCTGGTCCAGATCGAGGCCGATCGTGACCGGCTGCGTGACGCCGCCACGGGTGCCCAGCAACAGATTGAACTCATACTCGAGCGCCTGCCGGGCGCGGAGGCCTGATCCATGGAACGTGTCGATGTCTCCATCCTTGGCCGCGATTACTCGCTGGCCTGCCAGTCCCAGGAAAAAGACGCCCTGCTGGCCGCTGTCCGCCAGGTGGACCAGCGCATGCTGGCTATCAAGGGCACCGGGAAAATCGTCAGCAACGAACGCATCGCGGTGATGGCCGCCATCCAGATCGCCAACGAACTTCTGTCCTTGCGCGCCCCCGATGGGCCCTTGAGTCATATTGCGTTGGGAGATTTCAGGGGTAAAATTGAGGCCATGAACGGCATGCTCGACGAAGTCCTCCGAGATGCCGTTTGACGGATTTTCGCCAGATGCCATATGGCATCCGACCGTTTAAGTCCCTGCCGTGTTCGTGACCTGGCCATACATTCCTTGAACCAATGCTATTTGGCATAGGTTGCTGGATTGACAGATGGGAGAGCTACCTTCATTGGATAGCCCGAAGCCTGACTGAAGGCGACCACCGTGAACCCCTGGTTCCGGGATGCCGGCCTAGACGGCACAGGTGGGGCATTTACCAAAAGCTCGCCGTGATATGCACGGCGAGCTTTTTTTCCGGATATCGACATGACACGCTCTCCCTTTTCCGCGATACCGCTCCTGACCCTGCTCGCGCTGGGTGCCGCGCTGGCGGCACCGGTTGCCGCAACGGCCAAGGCACAAGGCGATGACAGGCCGACTCGGCCACAGGCCACGCTGTCGGCTCAGGCAAGCACGGAAGTTCAGCAGGACACGGTTCAGGTAACGCTGGCCGCCGAGGTTTCCGACGCGTCCCAGGAAAAAGTCTCCGACCAGCTCAATGCGCGACTGGATTCCGTCATGAAGCAGGCCCAGGGCCATCAGGGAATCGAGGCGCGCAGCGGCGCCTATCGCATCTGGCCGATGAACGACCGGGATGGCCGGGTCTCCGAATGGCGCGGGCATGCGGAAATCCTGTTGCAATCGCGTGATTTCGCGGCTGCGTCGCGGCTGGCGGCCCAACTGGCTGACCGGATGCCTATCGCGGGGCTGACATTCTCGGTGTCGCATGACCGGCAAACGGCCGAAGAGCAAAAACTGCTGGGTCAGGCCGTCACTGCCTTCAAGGCGCGTGCCCAGGCCTTGACGCAGGCGCTGGGCTTTGCCGGCTATCGGCTGCGTTCGGTCGATCTGGGGGGGGCTGGCGACCTGCCGCCGTCTCCAGGGCCGCGCATGATGCGTGCCATGGCCGCCGACAGCGCGGCGGCGCCCATCGAGGGCGGGCGTCAGACGCTCAGCGTGTCAGTTCAGGGGACGATCGTCTTGCTGCCCACACAAACAGCCACAGGCCAATGATCACCATCGGGATCGACAGAAGCTGACCCATCGACAGGCCGCCGAGCAGCAACCCCAGGAAATCGTCCGGCTCGCGGGTGAATTCCGCCAGGAAGCGAAACGTGCCATAACCCATCAGGAAGACGGCGCTGATTTGTCCCGTGGGGCGCGGCTTGCGGGCGAACCACCAGACCAGCGCGAACAGGGTGAATCCCTCCAGCCCCATTTCATAGAGCTGCGACGGGTGGCGTGGAATCCCGTCATGGGCGCCTGGGAAAATCATGCCCCAGGGCAGGTCCGTCGGGCGGCCCCACAGTTCTCCATTGATGAAATTGCCCAGGCGGCCGGCGGCCAGCCCCAGCGGGATCAGGGGCGCGATGAAGTCGCCAATGGCCAGCAGCCGCTGCCCGCGCTTGCGTGCGAAGATCAGCATGGCCAGCGTGACGCCGATCAGGCCGCCGTGGAAGGACATGCCGCCCTGCCAGACCTTGAAGATTGCCAGCGGATGCGCCAGGTAGTCGTCGAATTGATAGAACAGCACGTATCCCAGTCGTCCGCCCAGCACGACGCCCAGGACCCCGTAGAAGATGATGTCTTCCAGGTCGCGCAGCGTCAGCCCGCAGGGGTGGTGATGAATGCGCCAGCGTCCCAGCAGCCACGCAAGGGCAAAGCCGGCGAGATACATCAGGCCATACCAGTGGATTTCCAGCGGGCCGATCTGAAGCGCAATGGGATTGATGTGCGGGTATGGCAGCATGCTGAGGCGACCGAAGAAAACACAATCATGGATAATACCGTGATCGGGTGTCGTCGCGGTATGGCAACCCGGACTTCGACCTGCTCCCGGCGGGCTGTACGCAGGGTTGCGGATGACCTATGACGGGATTGACGACCGGGTATGAAATATCCGCATCCAACGTGCCGGGCCGGACTGGCCGGCTGTTTCTTCGGTGTCTTCACCCTGGTGACGGTGAATGTCGCCATGGCGGCAGGCACGGCCTCGGGCGGTCTCGCCTTGGCCGGGCAGCGTCAGTGTCTGGGGTGCCATCAGGTCGAGACACGCCGGGTCGGGCCGCCGTTCCAGGCCATCGCCCAGCGTTTCCACGAGCAGCCCGGGGCGGCTGACCATCTGGCACGGGTCATGCGGCAGGGCAGCAGCGGGCAGTGGGGGGCGATTCCCATGCCGGCGCAGCCCAGGCTGTCCGATGCTGATGCGCTGCGCCTGGCGCACTGGATCCTGTCTCTGGCAAAGGAATAAGCTGCCATCAGGGCAGCGCAGGCTGTCATCCGTCTGGTTCGCCCGATGCGGGGCATCCGGGTGGTTCTTGGAGGCTTTATCGATGGAACAGGCAATTTTCGGTGGTGGCTGCTTCTGGTGCCTGGAACCCGTATTCCGGGCGCTTGCCGGTGTGTGCGACGTGCAGCCGGGATATTGTGGGGGCCATGTCGACGCGCCGACCTACGAACAGGTGTGCGCCCACGACACCGGGCATGTCGAAGTCGTCCGCATTGACTACGATCCGCAGCAGGTGAGCTACCGGACTTTGCTGGAAGTCTTCTTCGGCACCCATGATCCGACGACACCCGACCGGCAGGGCCACGACATCGGGCCGCAGTACGCCTCGGTGATTTTTTATCAAGACGATGCCCAGCGGCTGGCCGCGCAGGCTGTCCGTGACGAGGTCCAGGCGCATTTCGATTCGCCCATCTGCACGCGGATCCAGCCGGCCGGCACTTTCTGGCCGGCCGAGCCCCTGCACCGGGAATACTATCGTCAGCATCCCGAACAAGGCTATTGTCAGTTCGTCATCGCCCCGAAGATGGCAAAGTTCCGGCAAAAATATGCCAATCTGCTCGGGCGGGCGTGATTGTCCGCCTGATACGGTGGATTCAGGCCGGCGCAACCGGCCTGGTGTCGGTCTGTGCAGCCAGGCGTTTGCCCCACCAGGTGTGGGGCTGGGTCAGCGCCGCGATCGCGGCCAGGATGCCCAGGGTGACCAGTCCGCGCAGCACCAGGATGATCCAGATATCGGCTCCCAGTGCCAGAATCAGTATCGTGTCCTCGATCAGGGCATGGCACAGGGATAGCCAGGACAGCGCCAGCAAGCGTGTCCTCGGGCTGTAATTTTCGCGTTCAGCCGCGTCGATGATTAGCGCCCCGCCATAAGCCAGCCCCAGCAGCACGCCCACCGTGGTCAGCGGCGCGGCGCGTTCCTCCAGACCGGACAGGCGCAGAATCGGTGTCAGCAGCCGCGTGACCAAACGCGTGATTTTCAGGCGTTCCAGGATGTCGAGCAGAATCACCATGCAGACGATCACGCCCAGTACCAGTAAAAGCGATCGTGCCGTGGAAATCAGCCAGGGGAGAAGATCGGGCGGCCCCTGGTTCAGCGCCGTATCCTGGCCCATCCAGGCAAAGGATACCGGGTCCTGCAGCCATCCCATCGCCTGGCAGATCCAGGCGACTGCCGCGCCGTACACGATGCCCACGGTCAGACGCAGGGCACCGGTGAACAGGGCGCTGGCTCCGGCCTTGCGCACGACGGACTGCTCGGTGGGCACATTGTGGGCGAACAGCATCATGGCACCCAGGGCGCTGACCTGGGCCACATTCATTTGCAGGCTGTCCGACAGGGCGGCCATCGACGCCATGCCACCATAGATATTGGTCAGGACAGTGGTCGCCCAGATGAGCCCGACCTGGGGCGGCAGGCCGAGCATCGCCATCGCGGGCGTCAGGGCCTCGCCCGCCAGCCGCACTAGTCCCAGGCGATCAGCCACATACACAACGACCATGACGGGCACCATGATCCGCGTGATGGTCAGGAACATGCGCGTGCTGCGCTGGCGGATCGTGTTCAGATAGGCAAGGCTCATGACGGGGGGCGGATGTCGGGGGTTTTGACGACTCCGCGGCGAATCTGGTCCAGCTCGATGGATTCGAAGAGCGCCTTGAAATTGCCTTCGCCGAATCCGTCGTTGCCTTTTCGCTGGATGATCTCGAAAAAGATCGGGCCGATCTGGTTGGACGTGAAGATCTGCAGCAGCAGGCCGCCGTCTGGGGCGCCATCGAGCAGGATGCGGTTGCGCCGCAGCCGTTCGGTGTCTTCACCGTGGCCCGGTAGCCGCCGGCCAAGCAGTTCGTAATAGGTGTCGGGTGTATCCAGGAACCTGACCTGGTCCCGCAGGGACTCTACGGTGTGATGGATGTCGTCGGTGCCCAGCGCGATGTGCTGAATGCCTTCTCCACGGTACTGATCCAGATATTCCTGGATCTGGCCGGGCGTTTCGGTGCCTTCTTCGTTGATGGGGATGCGGATCAGTCCGCAAGGTGATGTCATGGCCCTGGATTTCACACCCGTGATCTTGCCTTCGATATCGAAATACCGGATCTCGCGGAAATTGAAGATACGCTCGTAGAATTCAGCCCATTCCCGCATGCGACCCCGGTGCACATTGTGTGTCAGGTGGTCGATACGCAGCAACCCCGCACCCGCGGGGTGCAGGTCCTCATGGGCGGTGGCGTGGTCCAGGGGCTCGAAATCCACGTCGTAGATCCCGATGTCGCCGATGCCGCCATGACCGTACTTGCCGCGCCAGCGATCCACCAGGTAGATCAGCGAATCCCCGATACCCTTGATGGCAGGGATGTTCAGTTCCATCGGGCCGCTGTGGGAATCGAATCCCCAGGCACCGCGCTCCAGCGCCAGCCGATAAGCTCTGGCCGCGTCCCGGACACGCAACCCGATTGCGCAGATCGATGGGCCGTGCTGACGCGCGAATCGCTGGGCGAACGAATCCGGCTCGGCGTTGACCAGAAAATTGATGCCGCCTTGGCGGTACAGCGTCACCGCTTTTTTTCGATGGCGGGCGATTGGCCGGAAGCCCAGCGCCTCGAAGACCTGCCCCAGGGCGACGGGGTCAGGCGCCGTGTATTCCACGAATTCGAATCCTGCGGTGCCCAGCGGGTTGTCCCAAGGCTGAAAGGAAGTCGTCATGATGTCTCCGTGTGTTCGGGACCCGTCGATGCACGGTAGGCCAGCGTATGCCGGCCCTTTCGGGATGAGCCAAAGCGCCTGCTTTCCGCGCCGCTGATTCAGATCACTCCTTGGCCAATTGTAGGGAAATCGGCCGGCAAGCAGATTGCAAATTGCCAAGCCCTTCGCCTATTCTGGCGCAATCAATCTTTTACTGAAGGGCGTTTGGACCAATATGATGCCTGCCGAGGACCTGGATCGCACCGATCGGCTGATTCTGGCACAGCTGCAGCGGGATGGTCGCATTAGTAATCAGGAACTGGCACAGCGGGTTGCGCTGTCGCCCAGTCCTTGCCTGCGGCGCGTCAAGCGGCTGGAAGAGCAGGGCTATATCCGTCGCTATGTCGCGTTGGCGGACCCGGACAAACTCGGCCTGGGATTGCTGGCCTATGTCTTCGTGCGCCTCGACAAGTCGCACCGTGCGGAACATGGTTCGATCTCCGGCTTCGCCCAGGACGTGCAGGGCTGGCCCGAGGTCATCCAGTGCTATGCCATGTCAGGCGACATGGATTACCTGCTGCGGGTGCAGGTGCGGGATCTCGCGGCCTTCTCACGCTTTGCCATGGACGTGTTGATGCGCCATCCGGCCGTCATCGATATCCGCAGCAGCTTCGCCCTGCAATCCATCAAGGAAACGACCGAGCTCCCTGTGCAGCCGTAGCGCGCCGCGGCGGAACTGATGACCCGCGGCCTGCAACCGGGACGCGTTTGCGCACTTCAAAAATCCCGTGCTATAGTTGCGCCTCTTTGCCGCCAGGTGGTCAGGGTTAACCCTGAAATCGATGGGTTTATTGCCCACCAGACACGGTGCTGAAGTTCTTGGTTTGAGGCCTGTGTGCCCGACTGGGGACGCAGGCAGGCAGCGAGACTTCGGTTTCGATCGAAGGGAAGTCTGGCTTGACAGACCGGCACGCAAGTGCTCTAATGGCAGGCTCGATAACGAGGTGTGAAGGCCTTTTTGGTCAGACGCTTCGGGTCCGGATCCAGGGTTTGTAGGCGGCAAAATTTGCCAACCGCGAATTTCAGGTTTCCCCCGATGGTGATTTGACAGAGATAAGAAGTTCCTTCATAATCTCGTTTCTCTGCTTGACGCAGACTTGTTCTTTAACAACTAAACAGCCGATAAGTGTGGGCGCTTGAATGACAGGCACCGGCCAGGCGCGCTGGGGATTCTCACGAATTGCCAGCTGCCGCTGGAATTGCACAAATGTTATACCAAGTGCTCACATAGATAGAAATGAAGAAGTAAGGTTTTTGACCATACTTTGTCATTTCTTTTGAGTGATGCATAGCGAGCGTAGCTTCCGGCCTTTATAGGTCAAGGAACTACGATTACAGGAATTGAACTGAAGAGTTTGATCCTGGCTCAGATTGAACGCTAGCGGGATGCTTTACACATGCAAGTCGGACGGCAGCACGAAGAGCTTGCTCTTTGGTGGCGAGTGGCGAACGGGTGAGTAATGTATCGGAACGTGCCCAGTAGCGGGGGATAACTACGCGAAAGCGTGGCTAATACCGCATACGCCCTACGGGGGAAAGGGGGGGATCGCAAGACCTCTCACTATTGGAGCGGCCGATATCGGATTAGCTGGTTGGTGGGGTAAAGGCCTACCAAGGCGACGATCCGTAGCTGGTTTGAGAGGACGACCAGCCACACTGGGACTGAGACACGGCCCAGACTCCTACGGGAGGCAGCAGTGGGGAATTTTGGACAATGGGGGCAACCCTGATCCAGCCATCCCGCGTGTGCGATGAAGGCCTTCGGGTTGTAAAGCACTTTTGGCAGGGAAGAAACAGCCTGGGATAATACCTTGGGCGAATGACGGTACCTGCAGAATAAGCACCGGCTAACTACGTGCCAGCAGCCGCGGTAATACGTAGGGTGCAAGCGTTAATCGGAATTACTGGGCGTAAAGCGTGCGCAGGCGGTTCGGAAAGAAAGGTGTGAAATCCCAGGGCTTAACCTTGGAACTGCACTTTTAACTCCCGAGCTAGAGTACGTCAGAGGGGGGTAGAATTCCACGTGTAGCAGTGAAATGCGTAGAGATGTGGAGGAATACCGATGGCGAAGGCAGCCCCCTGGGATGATACTGACGCTCATGCACGAAAGCGTGGGGAGCAAACAGGATTAGATACCCTGGTAGTCCACGCCCTAAACGATGTCAACTAGCTGTTGGGGTTTATTAACTTCAGTAGCGCAGCTAACGCGTGAAGTTGACCGCCTGGGGAGTACGGTCGCAAGATTAAAACTCAAAGGAATTGACGGGGACCCGCACAAGCGGTGGATGATGTGGATTAATTCGATGCAACGCGAAAAACCTTACCTACCCTTGACATGTCTGGAATGCCGAAGAGATTTGGCAGTGCTCGCAAGAGAACCGGAACACAGGTGCTGCATGGCTGTCGTCAGCTCGTGTCGTGAGATGTTGGGTTAAGTCCCGCAACGAGCGCAACCCTTGTCATTAGTTGCTACATTTGGTTGGGCACTCTAATGAGACTGCCGGTGACAAACCGGAGGAAGGTGGGGATGACGTCAAGTCCTCATGGCCCTTATGGGTAGGGCTTCACACGTCATACAATGGTCGGGACAGAGGGTTGCCAAGCCGCGAGGCGGAGCCAATCTCAGAAACCCGATCGTAGTCCGGATCGCAGTCTGCAACTCGACTGCGTGAAGTCGGAATCGCTAGTAATCGCGGATCAGCATGTCGCGGTGAATACGTTCCCGGGTCTTGTACACACCGCCCGTCACACCATGGGAGTGGGTTTCACCAGAAGTAGGTAGCCTAACCGCAAGGAGGGCGCTTACCACGGTGGGATTCATGACTGGGGTGAAGTCGTAACAAGGTAGCCGTATCGGAAGGTGCGGCTGGATCACCTCCTTTAAGAGCATGCCAGTGTGCATGTTGTTTGAAGCGTCCACGCTTATCGGCTGTTTGAGTAGTGACATGGTCTGAAGGTCCAGGCCTGCGGTAAGCAGACTTCGGGGGTCAGTAGCTCAGTCGGTTAGAGCACCGTCTTGATAAGGCGGGGGTCGATGGTTCGAATCCATCTTGACCCACCACGGTTTTTTCGGCGTCAGGCGTGAGTCTGGGGTGCGGGAGAGCATGGGGGATTAGCTCAGCTGGGAGAGCACCTGCTTTGCAAGCAGGGGGTCGTCGGTTCGATCCCGTCATCCTCCACCAGGATCACAGTCCATTGGACGCTTCAGTCAACAGGATCTTGACACGCCAGGCCCCTTGCGGGTCGATGGGTTAGGGTTTTGTTGACTGAATGGCGCCTCGTTTACCGAGGTGCTTGCGTCAGTGCGCAGTACCATGTTCTTTAACAATCTGGAAGAAGCACAACAATGTAAATGTTCTGAATCGACTTTAGGGTCGATCATGGAAAATTTACGGGTTGTGATTGCAAAATCAATTGTTCAAAAGTTCTTAAGATTCAGTCAGGTAAGGTTCGCAAGGATCGATAACTGATGAGCCTTTAATGGAATTGAACGGCACAAACACGCGAAACTCATATTTCTATAACCTGCAAAGTTATAGGATCAAGCGAATAAGTGCATATGGTGGATGCCTTGGCGATCACAGGCGATGAAGGACGTTGTAGCCTGCGAAAAGCTGCGGGGAGCTGGCAAACAAGCTTTGATCCGCAGATGTCCGAATGGGGAAACCCACGCTAGCGATAGCGTATCAACAACTGAATACATAGGTTGTTGAGGCGAACCGGGTGAACTGAAACATCTCAGTAGCTCGAGGAAAAGAAATCAACCGAGATTCCGGCAGTAGCGGCGAGCGAAACCGGAAGAGCCTTGACGAGTTAGCACTTCAAATAGTCGAATGGTCTGGAAAGGCCAGCCACAGCATGGTGATAGCCCTGTAGACGAAATTTGGAGTGTGGGACTAGGCGTCAGACAAGTAGGGCGGGACACGTGAAATCCTGTCTGAAGATGGGGGGACCATCCTCCAAGGCTAAATACTCGTGATCGACCGATAGTGAACCAGTACCGTGAGGGAAAGGCGAAAAGAACCCCGGAAGGGGAGTGAAATAGATCCTGAAACCGTATGCATACAAACAGTAGGAGCCTCCTTGTGGGGTGACTGCGTACCTTTTGTATAATGGGTCAGCGACTTACATTCAGTGGCAAGCTTAACCGAATAGGGAAGGCGCAGCGAAAGCGAGTCCGAATAGGGCGAATTAGTCGCTGGGTGTAGACCCGAAACCAGGCGATCTATCCATGGTCAGGTTGAAGGCACGGTAACACGTGCTGGAGGACCGAACCCACTAACGTTGAAAAGTTAGGGGATGAACTGTGGATAGGGGTGAAAGGCTAAACAAGCCTGGAGATAGCTGGTTCTCTCCGAAAACTATTTAGGTAGTGCCTCACATGATTACTGCCGGGGGTAGAGCACTGTTATAGCTAGGGGGTCATGGCGACTTACCAACCTATGGCAAACTCCGAATACCGGCAAGTACAGTGTGGGAGACAGAGCACCGGGTGCTAACGTCCGGACTCAAGAGGGAAACAACCCAGACCGCCAGCTAAGGTCCCTAAAACGGGCTAAGTGGGAAACGAAGTGGGAAGGCATAGACAGTCAGGAGGTTGGCTTAGAAGCAGCCACCCTTTAAAGAAAGCGTAATAGCTCACTGATCGAGTCGTCCTGCGCGGAAGATGTAACGGGGCTCAAGCCAGTTACCGAAGCTGCGGGTGTGCAATTTATTGCACGCGGTAGGAGAGCGTTCTGTAAGCCTGCGAAGGTGGCTTGTAAAGGCTGCTGGAGGTATCAGAAGTGCGAATGCTGACATGAGTAGCGATAAAGGGGGTGAAAAGCCCCCTCGCCGTAAGTCCAAGGTTTCCTGCGCAACGTTCATCGGCGCAGGGTGAGTCGGCCCCTAAGGCGAGGCAGAGATGCGTAGCTGATGGGAAGCTGGTTAATATTCCAGCACCGTCGTGAGATGCGATGGGGGGACGGATAGCGAAAGATCATCGGGGTGTTGGATGTCCCCGTTGCTGCATCGTAGAAGGCGCTTTGGTAAATCCGGGCGCATGATTCAAGGGTGTGGCTGAACAGGAACTTCGGTTCCTGGACTGATTGGAAGTTGTCCCAGGAAAAGCCTCTAAGCTTCAGTCTCACGAGACCGTACCGCAAACCGACACAGGTGGACGGGATGAATATTCCAAGGCGCTTGAGAGAACTCAGGAGAAGGAACTCGGCAAATTGATACCGTAACTTCGGGAGAAGGTATGCCCTGGTAGTGTGATAGGCTCGCGCCTAGAGCATGAAGGGGCCGCAGAGAATCGGTGGCTGCGACTGTTTATTAAAAACACAGCACTCTGCCAAGACGAAAGTCGACGTATAGGGTGTGACGCCTGCCCGGTGCCGGAAGGTTAAGTGATGGGGTGCAAGCTCTTGATCGAAGCCCCGGTAAACGGCGGCCGTAACTATAACGGTCCTAAGGTAGCGAAATTCCTTGTCGGGTAAGTTCCGACCTGCACGAATGGCGTAACGATGGCCACACTGTCTCCTCCTGAGACTCAGCGAAGTTGAAATGTTTGTGATGATGCAATCTACCCGCGGCTAGACGGAAAGACCCCATGAACCTTTACTGTAGCTTTGCATTGGATTGTGAACCGGCCTGTGTAGGATAGGTGGGAGGCGTTGAACTCGTGTCGCTAGATGCGAGGGAGCCAACCTTGAAATACCACCCTGGTCTGTTTGCGGTTCTAACCTTGGCCCGTGATCCGGGTTGGGGACAGTGCATGGTGGGCAGTTTGACTGGGGCGGTCTCCTCCTAAAGTGTAACGGAGGAGTACGAAGGTACGCTAGGTACGGTCGGAAATCGTGCTGATAGTGCAATGGCATAAGCGTGCTTGACTGTGAGACTGACAAGTCGAACAGGTGCGAAAGCAGGTCATAGTGATCCGGTGGTTCTGTATGGAAGGGCCATCGCTCAACGGATAAAAGGTACTCTGGGGATAACAGGCTGATACCGCCCAAGAGTTCATATCGACGGCGGTGTTTGGCACCTCGATGTCGGCTCATCTCATCCTGGGGCTGTAGCCGGTCCCAAGGGTATGGCTGTTCGCCATTTAAAGAGGTACGTGAGCTGGGTTTAAAACGTCGTGAGACAGTTTGGTCCCTATCTGCCGTGGGCGTTGGATACTTGACGGAGCCTGCTCCTAGTACGAGAGGACCGGAGTGGACGTACCGCTGGTGTATCGGTTGTCATGCCAATGGCATTGCCGAGTAGCTATGTACGGAAGAGATAAGCGCTGAAGGCATCTAAGCGCGAAACTCGTCTGAAGATTAGGTATCCCGGGGGCTAGACCCCCCTAAAGGGTCGTTGTAGACCACAACGTTGATAGGCTGGGTGTGGAAGCGCAGTAATGCGTGCAGCTAACCAGTACTAATTGCCCGTGCGGCTTGATCCTATAACCTTGCAGGTTAGTCGTTGACTGGCCCATGGAAATAGCGATTCGTGTGTAAGCCCAAAGAATTGAAACGCAAATCGTACAAAACAACCCCAAGCGTGCAAGCTTTAAAGCCCCAGACGGCAGGCGTGAAAACCTGCTAGAATGCGCACCTGTCAAAAGACAGCGGCGCAAGGCGTAAAGACTTGCCCGCCTGTGCTTCTTCCAAATTGGTGATCTAGAGACAGCCCTCGGGATGTCGCTCGATCACAACCAGTTATGCTTGACGACCATAGCAAGGTGGCCCCACTCCTTCCCATCCCGAACAGGACAGTGAAACGCCTTCGCGCCGATGATAGTGGGTGGACACCTGTGAAAGTAGGTCATCGTCAGGCTCTTATTGCTCAAAGCCCCCGCAGTGATCTGCGGGGGCTTTGTCTTTTGGCGTGGCGGCCCTGCTTTTTCAGTTAGAATGAAACCGACTCAAACCCAGGCGCACGCGAGTGCCCTCGCAGGAGGTTTCATGATTCCAGGTGAAGATACCCCCGACATGGAAAAGGGCCTGACGCAGCGTCAGCTCGTTCACGTCATGTATGGCTTGTTTGCGATCGCCATCATCTCGACCGGGTTTTTTGGGGTAGCCGCCATCGGGGCCGTGGTTCTCGCCTACCTGAAGCGGGGCGACATGGTGGGCACCGTATACGCAGGCCATGTCGACTGGATCATCAGAACCTTCTGGTGGGGTCTTCTGTGGCTGGTGCTCAGCGCTGTGGCGACCATGATCTTCATCGGTTTTGCGACTGGCCTGGTGGCTGTCATCTGGATCATCTATCGCCTGATCAAAGGCTGGCTGGCGCATTTTGCCGGCGAAACGCCGTTGCCTGGGCTATAGTCGGCCACGCGGCACGTGGTGACCTTTGATCGGCTGTCAGCCGGTTCATGTCGGACCAGGAAGTGACCAGCCGCAGGCTGGTAAAGCAGGCCTCTGGCGAGGCCCACTTGGCATCCGGTTATTTCAGATGCTGGCTGACCAGCTTGGTCAGTTCGAACATTGAAACCTGATCCTTGCCGAACAGGGGGCGCAGTTTGGCGTCCGCGTTGATGTTGCGGCGGTTGGCCGGGTCCTGCAGATCATGCTTCTTGATGTAATCCCAGATGCGTTTGGTCACTTCGGTGCGCGGCACGGCGTCTTTGCCGATGATCGCAGCCAGGGTGGCACTGGGCGTCAGGGGCTTCATGAACGCAGCATTGGGCTTGCGTTCGGACTTTTCGGTGGTTGCCATGAATACAGGCTCCTACTTGGTTGAGTGAATAGCCCCCGAAGCTTACCGCGTGTTCCCTCTAAAGACAAAGCAAAGCGCCGAAATAATTTTGAAGGATCTCCAGATCGTGACGAAGGCTTCCACATCCAGCATCCAGGCTGCCGGAAATACTGGGTCGAACCCGGGCGAAACATCGCGTCCCGCAGTGCAGGCCGGGGCTGTGCTGACGCTGACGCGTCCGGATGACTGGCATCTGCATTTGCGTGACGGCGCGGTGCTGCGCAGCGTCGTGCGGGATTCCGCCCGGCAGTTCGCCAGGGCGATCATCATGCCGAATCTGAAGCCCCCCGTCGTCAGCACCGCCGATGCCCTGGCGTACCGGGGCCGGATCCTGGCGGCATTGCGGGAAAACGGGGTACCGGAAGACACCTTCGAGCCGTTGATGACGCTATACCTGACGGACAGGACGCCTCCCGACGAGATTCGCCGGGCCAAAGATTCAGGGCTGGTCCACGGGGTGAAGCTGTACCCGGCCGGGGCGACCACGCACTCGGATGCCGGTGTGACGGATCTGCTGGGGCACTGCCGATCCACGTTGGCTGTCATGCAGGATTGCGGTATGCCGCTGCTGGTGCATGGCGAGGTGACGGATCCCAAGGTCGACCTGTTCGACCGGGAGGCTGTCTTCATCGACCGTGTCATGCGACCCCTGAGAAGCGCGTTTCCAGCGCTCAAGGTCGTCTTCGAACATCTGACGACGGCGGACGGCGTAGCCTATGTGCGCCAGGCCGACGGGCCTATCGCGGCGACGATCACGGCGCATCACCTGCTGTACAACCGGAACGCCCTGTTCAAGGGCGGATTGCGCCCCCACTGGTATTGCTTGCCCGTGCTTAAACGTGAGCACCATCGCCAGGCGCTGGTCGAGGCCGCCACCAGCGGTGATGCCCGCTTCTTTCTGGGAACCGACAGCGCTCCGCACCCCCGGGGGGCCAAGGAACAGGACTGTGGCTGCGCAGGTTGCTATACGGCGTCTCATGCCATGGCGCTGTATGCGACGGCGTTCGAGGCCGCTGGGCGGCTGGATCGCCTGGAGGCCTTCGCGAGCTTGAACGGCCCGGCCTTCTATGGCCTGAAACCCAATGCCGGGACGCTGACCCTGGAACGTGTGCAGGAACAGATTCCACTGGCGCTGCCGCTGGCGGAATCTCAGGTGGTCCCTCTGGCAGCGGGCGAGTCCATCGCCTGGCGGATCCGCGCCAGCGGCCAAGCCTGACCCGGCTGCCCGCCTGGTTGGCGAGGTGCGGGCGGGGCGATCATTCGCCCCGTTTTTCTTCGAGCAGGGACCATCGCTCGAATAGCGTGTTCAGCTGTGCGTCGAGGTCGCCCAGGGCCTTCTGGATGCGTTCCGCTTCCGCCGTGCCATCGCGGTACAGGTCCGGGGCCGATAAGGCCGCAGCCAGCTTTGCCTGTTCGGCTTCCAGTGTGGCGATGCGGTCGGGCAGTCCGTCCAGTTCTTCCGTTTCCCAAGGCGCGAGCCGATTCTTGCGGGCCCTGGATGCGGCCTCCGCACCGGCGGTGGAAGTGGCCGCTGAGTCCGCGGGTGTTGCCCCCCCCGGTTTCCGGGCCGTGTCTTCAGGTGTCGAGGCCGAGCCTGTCTGCCGAGGCGCATTGGCGGACGCGGGCGGGACCTTGCGGGGTCGTTGCATTTCCCAGTCGTCATAGCCGCCGACGTATTCCTGCCAATGCCCCCCGCCTTCAGCGACGATCGTCTGGGTGACGACGTTGTCCAGAAAGGTGCGATCGTGGCTGACCAGCAGGACCGTGCCACCGTAGTCTTGCAGCAAGCTTTCCAGCAGCTCCAGCGTCTCGATATCCAGGTCATTGGTCGGTTCGTCCAGGACCAGGACGTTGTGGGCTTGTGCAAACATGCGTGCAAGCGCCAGCCGGGCGCGTTCGCCGCCGGACAGGCTGGAAACCGGCGAGTGCGCCCGCGCCGCCGGAAACAGGAAATCTTCCAGGTAGCTCATGACGTGCTTGCGTTGACCGCCGATCTCGACCCACTCGCTGCCGGGGCTGATGGTGTCGGCCAAGGTGGCGGATTCGTCCAGGCGGTCGCGCATCTGGTCGAAGTAGCCGATAGACAGATTCGTGCCGAGGCGCACAGTACCCTGCATGGGCTGCAGGTCCCCCAGCAGGATCCGCAGCAGTGTCGTCTTGCCGGCCCCGTTGGGGCCGATCAATCCGATGCGGTCTCCTCGTTGGATGAGGGTGCTGAAATCCTGGATCAGGACGCGGTCGCCGAATCCATGTGTGACATGTTCCAGTTCGGCGACTCTTTTGCCCGAGCGTTGTCCGTCGGACAGCGCGAAGCGCACCTGGCCCTGCAGATCGCGGCGTGCTGTCCGTTCGCGGCGCAGTGCTTCCAGGCGCCGCACACGGCCTTCGTTGCGGGTGCGACGCGCCTCGATGCCCTTGCGGATCCAGACCTCTTCCTGGGACAGCAGCTTGTCGAAGCGCGCATTGGCTGCCTGTTCGGCGTCCAGCCATTGGGCCTTGCGGGCCTGCCAGGCGGAAAAATTGCCGGGAAAACTGAGCAACTGGCCTCGATCCAACTCGATGATGCGGGTTGCCACGGCGTCCAGAAAGCGCCGGTCGTGGGTAATGAGCACGATCGTCATGCGGGCTTTGCGCAGCAAGTCCTCAAGCCAGGCGATGCCCTCGAAATCCAGGTGGTTGGTGGGTTCGTCGAGCAGCAGCAGATCGGGTTCCTCGACCAGCGCGCGAGCCAGGGCGACACGTTTGCGGGTCCCGCCCGACAGCCCCTGGACGGGTTGGTCCGGCGATAACCCCAGGGCATCGATAAGCGAGGATGCCCGGGCGGACCGCGCCCAGTCCTCGGTGGCCAGCCAGTCGCCGCACAGGACTTCCAGGATGGTCTGGTTTTCCGGCAGGACGGGTTCCTGTTCCACCGTCGCAATGCGCAGACCGTTCTGCCGGCGGATCTCGCCGTCGTCGAGCTGAGTGCGGCCGTCCAGTATACGAAGCAGCGACGATTTGCCGGCGCCATTGCGGCCGATCAGGCCGATGCGCTCGCCGGCCAGCAGCGCCAGGTCGGCGTGGTCGAGCAGTGGGTGATGGCCGTAGGCAAGTTGGGCCTGGGTCAGGGCAAGCAGGGTATCTGGCATGAACGCGGGATGGAAATGGGTGATCGGACTCTCTATTGTCGCATCAGACCCCGCCGAGGATGCCGTACAATGCCGTGGCGGGGCAGATCGGGCAATCGCGGTGCCGTTGGCATCGAGGAAGGTCCGGACTCCATCGGGCGCGATAGCGGCTAACGGCCGTCCGGCGACCCCTTCGGGGCAAGCCGAGGACCAGGGCCACAGAGACGAGTCTGTCATGCGGGTGCATCTCCGGATTCACTCGGGTACGGCCACTCCGTACTGCCCGTCCGGTTCGCCGGGCGGGGCATGGCAGGGTGAAACGCGGCAACCTCTATCGGGAGCAACACCAAATAGGCATGCGCCGGCTTCGCGCCGACAGGGCGGCCCGTCCAAGCATGCGGGTAGGTGGCTAGAGCAGTCCAGCAATGGGCTGCCCAGAGGAATGATTGCCCGCCGGGGTAACCCGGCGTACAAAATCCGGCCTATAGATCTGTTTCGCTTCTTCGGCTTGCACGGTTCGATCGAGCAGGGCCATATTTTTGCCGCCGGGCCGCCCCAAGGCAAAAGGCGCCCCCTCGGGGGGCAGCAAGCGACTGCAGGTCGCGCGGCGTGGGGGCTATTTTTGCCGCCGGGCCGCCCCAAGGCAAAAAGCGCCCCCTCGGGGGGCAGCAAGCGACTGCAGGTCGCGCGGCGTGGGGGCCCTTCTATAGGGAATTGTGCGCATACGGCTGCCCAGGCGGCTGTGATACTCTGAGACCACCTTTAGAACCGACGGCCAGGTCACGACTCATGTGGCGGGTACGCCGACCGGATTCCCGGCGACGGGATCCAGCAGGAGACATCGGTGGCAGATTCGACAGCATCATCTCTGTCGGCAGCGGGTACCAGTCAGCGACACTGGCTGCTCGAAGTCCGTGATCTGGCAAAAAGCTTCGGCGGCCTAAGGGCCGTGGATCACTGCTCCTTTCAGGTGGAACGCGGCACCATTACCGGGCTGATCGGCCCCAATGGCGCCGGCAAGACCACAGTCTTCAATCTCATCACCGGTTTTATTCCCCCGGATTCCGGGCGCATCCTGCTGGATGGCCAGGATATCGGCCATCTTCGCCCGGATCAGATCTTCGCCCGGGGACTGTGCCGCACCTTTCAGATTCCCCGCGAACACGGTTCCATGAGCGTCCTGGAAAATCTGCTGCTGGTGCCGGCCGGCCAGTCGGGCGAGCGCTGGTGGAATGCGGTGTTCCGCCCCGGCCGGGTGCAGGCCGAAGAATCCCGCAATCTGGAAAAAGCCCGCGAGGTCCTGGATTATCTGCAGCTGACCCACGTGCGGGATGAATACGCCGCCAACTTGTCGGGTGGGCAGAAAAAACTGCTGGAAATGGGACGGATGCTGATGGCCGATCCTCGAATCATCCTGCTGGACGAGCCGGCTGCGGGGGTCAACCGCACGCTGCTGCAAAGCATCATCAAGAACATCCAGACCCTTTCCCGCGAACGCGGCATTACGTTCCTGTTGATTGAACATGACATGAACATGGTCATGAATCTGTGCAATCCGGTCATTGTGATGAGCGAAGGGCGCAAGCTTGCCGAGGGCGACCCGGAATCCGTGCGGGGCAACCAGGATGTGCTGGCGGCCTATCTGGGGGGGCAATATGCCGCTGCTGAAGGTTGACGGTGTCACCGCCGGATACGGAGACACCGAAATCCTGCGGGCCCTGTCCATTGTTGTGGAGGCCGACGAGATCGTTTCCATCATCGGGCCGAACGGTGCCGGAAAGTCCACGCTGATGAAGACGATCTTTGGCCTGCTCCATCCGCGGCAAGGGGTGATCACCTTCGACGGACATGACATTTCGCAGTTGCCGCCGCACCTCATCGTGCGTCACGGCATGTGCTACGTCCCGCAGGTGGCCAACGTGTTCACCACCCTGACAGTCGAGGAAAACCTCGAAATGGGGGCGTTCCCGCTGGGGCGAGCCGACCTGTCCCAAAGCAAGGATCGGGTCTATGGCATGTTCCCGAAATTGCGGCAGCGCCGGCGTCAGCTGGCAGGGAAGATGTCGGGCGGTGAACGGCAGATGGTGGCTATGGGTAGTGCGCTGATGCTCAATCCCAAGCTCCTGCTGCTCGACGAACCGACCGCGGCGCTGTCCCCCAAGCTGGTCGACGAGATCTTCGAGCGCATTTCACACATCAACCAAAGCGGCATTGCGGTGCTGATGGTCGAGCAGAACGCCAGACAGTCCCTGAGCATGGCCCACCGGGGTTATGTCCTGGCCAATGGCGAGAACCGTCACGAAGGTTCCGGCCGCGAACTGCTCAACGACCCCAATGTCGGGCGTCTTTACCTCGGAGGGTGACGCGATGGCGGATCTGGCGCAATCCACGGTGGATGCGGCGACCGATGCCGACGGGCAGGTTCAGGCGCGCGACGAAGCAGGCATGCGCAGCCGCGGCTTCGTGGGTGTCGTCCTGTTGCTGGTCCTGATCGCCATGTGGCTGGCAGGCTGGTATTCGGGCACGGATGCGCAGCAGATGTTTTCGCTGACGATCTGGGGCGTGATGCTGGGCGGCATCATCGCACTGGGGGGCATCGGCCTGACGCTGTGCTACGGCGTGCTGAAGTTTCCTAACTTCGCCCATGGCGAACTGGTGACCCTGGGGGCATATGCCGCCTATTCGATCGTCCTCGTCATCCCCAATTCCTTGCCGATCTGGCACTTTTCCTTTGGCTGGGACCTGATGGCCGGCTTGCTGGTGGCGCTGTTCGTGACGGCCGGGGTGTCGATCCTGCTGGATCGCGTGCTGTATCGTCCCTTGCGCCATCGTCAGTCGCCCCTGGTCCTGCTGGCCATGGCGTCCCTGGGCATGGCGTTTTTCCTGCGTGGTCTCATTTATATTTTCTGGGGCTCGGATTTCCATTTCTTTTATGTCGGGCGTGCCAACCCGGCCCTGGACCTGCCTCTCGGCCTGCGCCTGCAGGCGGACCAGCTTTTTGTCTTCGCCCTGGCGCTGGTGCTGGTGGTCCTGCTGTACTGGCTGCTGACGCGCACGCGTATCGGCAAGGCCATGCGGGCCACCGCCGACAACCCGGATCTCGCACAGGTTCGTGGCATCAATACGGAACAGGTGATCGCATGGGCCTGGGCGATCGGCTCGGCCATGGCGGCGGCGGGCGGGGTCATGTATGGCCTGGCTTCCCAGTTGCGTCCCGACATGGGCTTCACGCTGCTGCTGCCCATGTTCGCCGCCGTGATCATGGGCGGGATCGGCAATCCGTGGGGCGCCCTGGTCGGCGCCATCATCATCGGCATCGCCATTCAACTGACATCCGCCTTCATGAGCCCGGCCTATGGGCCGGCGGTGGCGTTCGTACTGATGGTGCTGACCTTACTGATGCGCCCACAAGGCATCTTCGTGCAGCGCTAGGGACCGACTATGACTCCATCCCATTTGCTGAAGGTCTATTTTCTGGTGCTGCCGGCCATTTTGCTGGGCTGGCTGGTGTTTTCCGCCTGGCGCTGGCGCTGGCGGCTCCCGGCCGGGATCGTGTTCGGATTCGTCCTGGCCTTTGCAATCGGGATCTGGATCCCGGGCGTGATGGATTACCTGGTGTCGTTTTCCATCATGGCCGTCATCTACTCCGTCCTGTCCCTGGGGCTCAATGCCCAGTGGGGCTACAACGGTCATCTGGATTTTGGCATCGCCGGCTTCTTCGCGGTAGGGGCCTTCACCATGGCCCTGTTCGTGACCGCGCCGCCGTCCGGCCTGATGGCGGCCTATGCGCAGCAGTGGTTCGGTCTGCACGCGCCGTTCCTGGTCGGTCTCGTGGCTGCGGGGATCCTGGCCGGGGTGGTCGGCTATCTGGTGGCGCAGCCCATTCTGCATCTGCGCACGGACTTCCTGGCGATTGCCACGCTGGGGATCGCCGAGATCATCCGGCTGATCTTTCAGAACGAGCGCTGGCTGGCCAATGGTCCGCAACCGCTCAGCGGTATCCCGCAGCCCCTATCCTGCGTCTTTGAGCATCCTGGCTGCGGCTGGCTACCGGGTTTCCTGGCACAGCCCTTGTCGGCGCTGCAGCCGCGTGACTATGGCTATCTATACCTGGTGATCGTGACCCTGATCCTTGCCGTCGTTTACGGGCTGCTGGAAGTCGCGGTTCGATCACCCTGGGGGCGCGCTCTGCGTGCGGTTCGAGACGAGGAAGACTCCGCCGCGATGAACGGCAAGCCGGTCAAGTCCCTGAGGGTCCAGTCCTTCGTCCTGGGGGCGGTGGTGATCGGTGTGGCCGGGGCGCTGTATGCGCCTTATATGGTGACAATCGACTACAGCCACTTCAAGCCGCTGTTTGCGACGTTTTTGGTCTGGGTGATGCTGATGCTGGGGGGCAGCGGCAACAATCGCGGGGCCATCCTGGGGGCGTTCGTCGTCTGGGCGGTCTGGAGCGGTACCGGCTATGTGACGGATGCGCTGCAAAGCGCTCTGTCGGACGTCGCTCCGGCACTGGCGTCGCGGATGGCGTTCCTGCGCTGGATGTTCGTGGGGCTGTTGCTGGCCGGTATCGTGCTGTTTCGGCCACAGGGGATTCTGCCCGAGGAAAAGCGGGTATCCCGGTTCTTGAAGGATAAGTCTTAGCGCGGACTCGCCGCGCATGATCGCCAATCGGCCGGCCGACGATACCCGGGTTCCGGGGCAGGGCTGGCGCAACCATCCCTGCACCCGTGCGCCGAGGTCCGGCTTTCAGGCTGCCGCCATCAATCCTTCGGGATCGTCGACGCCGCCCGCAATTCGACCGTGTCGATCTTGTTGCCGTCGAACTTCCAGATGTTGACCGGCGTGATCACATCGCCATTTTTGTCAAACACACAAGGGCCCGATGCCCCGGTGTAATGGAAGTCCGCCCCGCTCTTGATGGCCTTGAGCATTTCCGTGATGCGCGTTTGATCGCCACCATCGATCGATTGTTTGGTGGCGGCGGATATTTTGCGCATCTGGTCACGCAGCATGGCACCCGTGATCTTCGAGGCGTCGGTCTGGCCCGCCGCGATCACGCGGGCGGTGGCAAGCCCCGCGAGTAGTGCCGCATCGTATGCCGAGGCGGTGAAGGGCGGGAAGGTGTCATGTTTGAAATCGGTCTTGAACTCCTGGGCGAAGCTCTTGTAGGCGGGGGTGGATGTGTCCTCGCCGGGGGCAGTGCCGTATTTGCCGTCCAGGTATTTGGCGCCGACGTCCTTGATGATGTCCACGGACGCATTGCCATCGACAAACTGCCAGTTGGTGAAGTTGAAGATGTCGCGGGATTCCTTCAGGAAGGTAGCGGTGTGCGCCGGGTAGCTGACGCATAGCAGAAGGTCGGGTTTGTCTTTCAGCGCGAGGGACAGTTCGGATTTGTAGGTGGGCTGGACTTCCTCGGGGTGGGGGACCTGGGCGAGCACCTTGCCGCCGCGATGTTCGAAGGCCTTGGTGAAGGAATTGGACAGGCCTTGTCCATAGGGGTTGTTGATGTAGATGGTGGAGACCCGCGCGTATTTGTATTTCGGATAGATTTCGCCGTTGACCAGTTGCGCCGCCACGATTCCCTGCAGGGCGTCGGATGCGGTCGTGCGAAACAGCAGGTCCGCTGTGGCGTCGGCCGGCAGGACGGTGATCAGTGGTGATGTCGCGCCGTTGGCGATCTGCAGGATGCCCGCCGGAAGCGCGACCGAAGTCGCCACGGCCACCGTGACTCCGCTGGACCAACCGCCGATGATCACTGGAACGTGATTCGTATCCACCATCTGCCGGGCTGCCTGCACGCCGACTGTGGGCAGGGTGGCCGTGTCGACGGTGATGTGCTTGGCGATGATCGGGCCGCCGAAGACTTCGGTGGCAGCCTTGTTGATCTGGTTGACGGCCAACTGGACGGCATCCCGGTAATAGGGGCCGAATTCGGCGGCCGACCCGGTCAGCGTGGCGATCTGGCCGAGGTTGATCGCGGGCGGAGCCCCGGCAGCCAGGGCACGTGTGAACGGCAGCGTGTTGCTGACCACGAGAGAACCACCGGCGACCCCCAGCGTGTACAGAAACTGGCGGCGGGACTGAGGTAGGGTTGAGTGATCCGACATGAGGGAACTCCTTCTGGTTGGCTGACGCAAGACAGGCAAACGCAAAAAAGGCTCGGATACTTTCGAGTCTGGCGCCCGCATGGGCACCGGCACTGCAGTCCCGGGAAGGACGTGGCTTCATTACATCGACTGGCCTGTTGTGTGTCAATCGGTGATTGGTGCAGGTGAGCGGGCGGCTTCCGCCGCTTCGTTTCCTGGGGCGGGATGCCCATCTTCTTATAAAGGACATTGAGTTTGGTTTGCAATCCATTGATTTTCCAGTGTTTTATTCCTGAGGTGATTGACAAAATCAGTTGTAAGTGCTTGTTGTCATTGAATAAATTTCAATGTGCTTCTTGACCGGCGCGGATTCATCCCGTAGAGTGGGGAAAAGTAGATTTTTGTGTCATGAAGTGGGAGGAACCCCTCGTGTTTCAAGGAAGCAGCGCGTTGACGCTCGATGCCAAAGGCCGGATGTCCATTCCGGCCCGGTATCGTGACGCGCTGATGGCCGACGAGCAGGGGTATCTGACCTTGACGCGCCATCCCGATGGCTGCCTGATGCTCTATCCCCGCTCCACCTGGGAGGTCAAGCGCGCGCAGATCGCCGCCTTGCCGGCGGCCGCGCGCCCCTTGCAGCGACTGCTGCTGGGCAGCGCCCAGGACGTGGAGATGGATGGTGCCGGGCGCATCCTGGTGTCGCCGGAACTGCGGGAAGCCGCGGGGCTCATGCGCGAAGTCATGCTGCTGGGCCTGGGTTCGAATTTCGAGTTGTGGGACCGTCCCCAATGGGAGGCGCGCAGCCTCCAGGACGTGAGCCAGCTCGATCCTGCCATTCTCGAACAGATTTCTTTCTGAGCCCCGTCCATGGCGTATTCCCATCGCACCGTTCTGCTGGAACCGGCCATCGACGCATTGTTGAGCCCCGGTTACGGACGCGGGGACGGGGCGTCAGGGGTACCGCCGCTCGATGGCGTGTATGTCGATGGCACATTCGGGCGGGGTGGCCACAGCCGGCTGCTGTTGCAGCGCCTGTCGCCGCAGGCGCGGCTGGTGGTGTTCGACAAGGATCCCGAGGCGATCGCCGAGGCTAGAGCGTTGAGCCAGGCGGATCCCCGGGTCGAAGTCGTGCACGACGGCTTTGCCACGCTGGCGGATCAACTCGACCGGCTGGGCATTCCCGCCGTCGACGGAGTGTTACTGGATCTGGGGGTGTCTTCTCCGCAGATCGATGATGCCACACGCGGATTTTCCTTCATGCGCGACGGTCCGCTGGACATGCGCATGGACACGACTCGGGGGCAGACCGCCGCCGAATGGCTGGCCGAGGCCGACCAGGACCAGATCAAGGAGGTAATCGCACATTATGGCGAAGAACGGTTTGCTTTCCAGATTGCAAAGGCGATTGTTGCTGGCCGCCAATCCCGGGCGCTGCGCACCACGGGCGAACTGGCCCAGCTCGTCGCCAGTGTCGTCCGCACGCGCGAAAAGGGTCAGCACCCGGCCACAAGGACCTTTCAAGCTATACGGATTCACATCAATGCGGAGCTTGCGGAGCTCGCGCACGCCCTCCCGGCAGCTCTGAGCCGTCTGAAGCCGGGTGGACGCCTGGCGGTCATCAGCTTCCATTCGCTGGAAGACCGGATGGTCAAACAGTGTCTGGCGGCTGCGGCGCGGCCTGGACAGGCGCAGGCCCGGCTGCCGATTCCCGAAAAGGACATGCCCCGGCCCTGGGTCGTGTTGCTGGGCCGGGTGCAGGCGGACGCCGCCGAGGTGGATGAGAACGCGCGGTCGCGTTCGGCGGTGCTGCGGGTGGCGCAGCGCACGCAAGAGCCGCTCAGCCTAGAGCAGGCCGTCGCCCTGGTGCGTCTGCCGGGGCATGGCGCGGACCGGCGTACGCCCCGGAGAACCGGCCGATGACCCGCGCAATCCTGTTCCTGGTCCTGTTGCTGATGGCGTCGGCCATTTCCCTGGTAACCGTGCGTTTCCAGACCCGCGAATTGTTCGTCGCCTCCGAGCGGCTGAAGTCGCAGGCGCATGAGCTGGATACGGAATGGCGCCGTCTGCAGGTGGAACGAGCGGAACTGGCTCGCAACGCACGCATCGATTCCCTGGCACGCACCGAATTGCACCTGATTCCGGTGACGCCTGACCGCACGATCTACCTGCAGCAGCCCGCCGCTCCGGCTGCGGGGAAAGGGGGGCAGCCATGAAGCGCTTCGGCTTCCATGAAAGCCCCGTGCTGTCCGGCCGTCCGGCCTTCTGGCGGGCGAGGCTGGTCGTGATCGTGCTCATGCTGGGGTTCGTCGCGCTGACCGCCAAGGCGCTCAGCCTGCAGATCCTGTCCAACGAATTCCTGCAACGCCAGGGTGAACGCCGCTACGAGCGGACCCTGGTGCTGCCCGCCTCGCGGGGCAAGATCTTCGATCGCAGCGGCTCGGTCGTGCTGGCATCCAGCATGGCGGCTCGCGCGATCTGGGTGATCCCCGAGGACTTCCACAAGGCGACCGACGATCAGGTCAATGCCCTGGCGGGGTTGCTGGGCATGAAGGCCGCCGACATCCGCCAGCGCACCCAGGATGAGGACAAGAATTTCGTCTACCTGCAGCGTCAGGTGCCCATGGATGTGGCGGAAAAAATTCGTCACCTGAAGATTCCCGGCGTGCAGCAACTGCCCGAATCGCGGCGCTATTATCCTGAAGGCGAGGTGATGGCGCACATCGTCGGCTTCACCAATATCGAGGATCGCGGGATCGAGGGCATCGAGCTGGCCTTCAATGACAGTCTGTCCGGCCAGCCGGGCTCGCGGCGCGTGATCAAGGATCGACTGGGCCGGGTGGTCGAGGACGTGCAGGCGGTGGTCCCCCCCGTGGATGGCCAGAATCTGCAGCTGTCGATCGATGCCGGCATCCAGTTCGACACCTACGCGGCACTCAAGGCAGCCATGGAGCAACACCAGGCGCGTGGTGCCGCGGCCATCGTGCTGGATTCCCGCACCGGCGAGATCCTGGCGATGGTGAATCTGCCGTCCTACGATCCCAACGATATGGCGCAGCGGACCGGCCCGGCGCTGCGTAACCGGGTCATGACCGATACGTTCGAACCGGGCTCCATCATGAAGCCGTTCACGGCGGCCCTGGCCCTGGACGAAGGAAAGATCACGACCCGGACGCGGTTTGATACCGGCAACGGTCGCTATCGCTATCAGGGCGCTCTGATTTCCGACGTGGGCCATTACGGCGTACTGGATGTGGGCGGCATCATCCAGCATTCCAGCAACGTCGGGATGACCATGATTTCCGAGCTGATGAGCTCTCAGTCGATGTGGACAAAATTTTCCGAACTCGGGTTTGGCCGGGTTCCGCAAGCACATTTTCCGGGGATGGCGGCAGGGCGGCTACGACCCTGGCAGCGCTGGCGTCCGATCGAGCGTGCCACCATGGCATACGGCTATGGGCTGTCGGTGTCCCTGATTCAGATGGCGCATGCCTATAGCGCGTTTGCGCGCAATGGCGACATGGTGTCCATGTCGCTGCTGCGCCGCGAGGGGCGGCCCACCAGCGTGCAGGTCTATACCCCGGAGGTCGCGCTGCTGATGCGCGGCATGCTGGAAGCGGCTGCAGGGCCTGATGGCGCCAAGCTGGCGCAGGTCCAGGGCTACCGGGTGGCCGGAAAAAGCGGCACGGCGCGCAAGATCGTGAACGGACAGTACAGCAAGACCAAGTACCGTGGCTCGTTCGTTGGTCTCGCGCCCGTCTCCGATCCGCGCATCGTGGTGGCTGTCTCCATCGATGAACCGAGCGCGGGGGGGTATTATGGCGGCCGCGTTGCCGCACCCGTGTTTTCCGATATTGTTTCGAGTACCCTGCGCCGTCTCGGGGTGCGGCCTGATGCCCCGGTGGATTCCCTGGTGGCGACGGCGGAGCAGGGGGGACGTGCACGATGAATACGATTGATATCCTGAGCTGGCTGGACGAACGGGTAAACCGTCAGGCGGACCTCTGCCTGGACTCCCGCCAGATTCAGCCGGGCGATGTGTTTTTTGCCTGCCCGGGGATTGCGACTGATGGCCGCGCCTATATGGAAGCGGCCGTGGTCGCGGGGGCCTCGGCCATCGTCTGCGAAAGCGGCGGATCGCAGGCAGTGCCCGGCCAGGTGCCCGTGCTGCAGGTGGAGCGGCTCACGGCCTTGCTGGGCGACATTGCTCATCTCTGGTATGGCCGCCCGTCCGATGCGCTGGCGGTTATTGCCGTGACCGGGACCAACGGAAAGACTTCGACCACCCAGTGGATTGCCGATGCGCTCAACGCGGAGGGCATGCCCTGCGGTACGGTCGGCACATTGGGTGTGACGCTGGCTGACGGCAGCAATCTGGGCGGCATGCTGACCACGCCGGACGTGCTGACTCTGCACCGCAGCCTGGCTGCCATCGTGCGGGCCGGCGGGATGGCGGCCGCCATCGAGGCCTCGTCGATCGGCATCGAGCAGGGGCGCCTGGGCGGCGTTCACATTCAGGTGGCGGGATTCACCAACCTGACGCGGGACCATCTCGACTATCATGGCACGCTGGAGCGCTATAAAGCGGCCAAGTTTGCGCTGTTTTCCCGGGCTGGCCTGCGCAGCGCGGTGATCAATGCGGATGACGCCGCGGGCGTGGAACTCCTGTCGGCGCCGGCGCCTTCCGGTCAGCGGATGGGTTACAGCCTGCGGCGCGACAGCGGTGTGGCGTTCCGGGCCGAGGATGTCCAGCATGGGGCGGATGGCCTGGTGTTCAAGCTGGTCACTCCCGATGGCAGCGCGCAGATCCTGACCCGGATGGTGGGTGAACACAACATTTCCAATCTGCTGCTGGTCGCGGGCGTGTTGCGGGCGCTGGGCTGGGGGCTGAGCCGGATTGCGCGCGCCCTGGCGGTGCTGCGTCCCGTGCCGGGCCGCCTGCAGGTCGTCACCGCCGTGGGCGGTGGCAGTGCGATGCGCCCGCAGCCGCTGGTCGTCGTCGATTATGCCCACACGCCCGATGCCCTGGAACGGGTGCTCGCCGCCCTGCGCCCGGTGGCGCAGGAGCGTGGCGGCCGGCTGGCCTGCGTTTTTGGCTGCGGAGGCGATCGGGATACCGGCAAGCGGCCGCTCATGGGGGCAGTTGCAGCACGCTTGGCCGATGATGTGATCGTGACGACGGACAATCCGCGCACTGAGTCGCCCGAGGCCATCATCGACGACATCGCGGCGGGCATGCCTCAGCGGCCCGTCATCGAGTCGGACCGGGCGCGGGCCATCCTGGGCGCGATCTGGCGCGCGGGTGACCGCGATGTGGTGCTGCTGGCCGGCAAGGGGCATGAGACCTATCAGGAAGTGCAGCATGTGCGCAGCCCCTTCGATGACCGGGAATGGGCGCGCTTCGCGCTGACCTGGCAGCAGGGCGCGTCCCTGTCGACGGATAGCCGCAGCCTGACGGCGGGGACCTTGTTCCTCGCCCTGCGGGGCGATCGTTTCGACGGGCACGATTATCTGGACGCCGCGAAGCAGGCCGGTGCGCGGGCGGCGATCGTTGCCCGTTCCGTTCCCGAGTCCACACTGCCCCAGATCGTGCTTGGGAATACGCATCAGGCCCTGATTCGTGCCGCCGAGGTCTGGCGCGGTCTGTTTCCGATTCCGGTCATCGCGGTGACCGGCAGTAACGGCAAGACGACGACCAAGGAAATGATCAGCGCGATCCTGGCTGCCTGGTGGGGCGAGGACAGCCGGCTGGCGACCCAGGGCAATCTGAACAACGACATCGGTCTGCCGCTGACGGTGCTGCGCCTGCGCCCTGCGCATCGGGCCGCGGTGCTGGAGCTGGGCATGAACCATCCGGGCGAGATCCCGGTGCTGGCGGCGATTGCGCGTCCGACGGTGGCGCTGGTGAACAATGCCCAGCGCGAGCATCAGGAATTCATGAATTCGGTGGATGCGGTCGCACGGGAAAACGGTGCCGTGCTGCAGGCCTTGCCGGCCGACGGCGTGGCCGTGTTTCCGGCTGATGACGCCTACAGCGGCTTGTGGCAGGAGATGTCGGCGGGCCGGCATGTGCGCCGTTTCGGGTTTTCGGACACGGCCGACGTGCATGCCTCGCAGATCCGCGCGGGTTCCGACCAAACGGAATTCCGTCTGCATCTGGGGCGCGAAACGGCGGTGGTCACCCTGTATGCGCCAGGGCGTCACAATTTGCGCAATGCCCTGGCTGCGGCCGCCTGCGCGGGGGCGGCGGGCGCTTCGCTGGCCGTGATTGCCCGGGGGCTGGAAGCCTTCCGCCCCGTCGGTGGCCGGATGCAGCCCAAGACGCTGCCGGACGGCTTCCAGCTCATCGACGATACCTACAATGCCAACCCCGATTCGGTGCGCGCCGCTATCGACGTGCTCGCGGGGCTGGATGGTCGCCGCATTCTGGTCCTGGGCGATATGGCCGAGGTCGGCGACCAGGGGCCTGCCATGCATGCCGAGGTCGGCGCCTATGCGCGCCAGTGTGGTGTGGACGTGCTGCTGACGCTGGGTGCGGCCTCGGAAGAGGCTGCGCGGGCGTTCGGGCCCGAGGCCCGGGCTTTCGACTCGCTGGAGGCTTTGCTGCCCATTCTGCTGGCGGCCCGTCCGGGTCACATCCTGGTCAAGGGGTCGCGCAGCATGCGCATGGAACGGGTCGTGCAGGCCTTGCATGCGAATGGCGCCGCCGGGGAGGGCGATCATGCTGCTTGAGCTGGCGCGCTGGCTGTCGGACCACCACTTCCGGGCGTTCGGGGTGGTGGAATACATTACGTTCCGCGCTTTGCTGGCCTCTGCAACGGCACTGGCGATCGGCCTGTTGGCCGGCCCCTGGCTGATCCGCCGTCTGACGGCCATGAAGATCGGCCAGGCGGTGCGCAGCTACGGCCCGCAAACCCATCTGCAAAAGAACGGTACGCCCACCATGGGCGGCGCTCTGATCCTGATCGGGATCGGCATCAGCACGCTGCTGTGGGCCGACTGGACCAACCGGTTTGTCTGGGTGGTGCTGCTGGTGACGTTCGGATTCGGCTGGATCGGTTGGGCGGATGACTACCGCAAGGTCGTGCATCATGATCCGGAAGGCATGCCGGCCCGGCAGAAGTTCTTCTGGCAGGCCCTGATCGGCGCGGTGGCGGCCCTCTATCTCAGTTTTGCCGTCTCGGTGCCGGCCAATACCGAGCTGTGGCCGCTGTTCCGTGGCTGGGTGCTGAGCGGTTTTTCCATGACGCTCCCGGCGCGCGCCGACCTGATCGTGCCCTTTTTCAAGACGGTCAGCTATCCGATGGGGGTGTTCGGCTTCTTCGCGCTGACCTGGCTGGTGATCGTGGGGACCAGCAATGCCGTCAATCTGACCGACGGGCTGGACGGCCTGGCCATCATGCCGACGGTCATGATCGGCTCGGCGCTGGGTATCTTTGCTTACGTCGTCGGCCGTGTCGACTATTCCAAGTACTTGCTGTTTCCCTATATTCCAGGGGCGTCTGAACTGATGGTTCTGTGCGCCGCCATTGCGGGCGCCGGCCTTGCCTTCCTGTGGTTCAACGCCTATCCGGCCCAGGTCTTCATGGGCGACGTGGGGGCGTTGGCCCTGGGGGGCGCGCTGGGAACCATCGCCGTGATCGTCCGGCAGGAAATCGTGCTCTTCATCATGGGCGGGGTATTCGTCGTCGAAACCCTGTCGGTGATGCTGCAGGTGAGCTGGTTCAAATATACGAAAAAGCGCTATGGGGAAGGGCGGCGCATCTTCCGCATGGCCCCGTTGCACCACCATTTCGAGGTGGGCGGCTGGAAGGAAACCCAGGTGGTGGTCCGTTTCTGGATCATCACCATGATGCTGGTCCTGATCGGCCTGTCGAGCCTGAAACTGCGATGAGCGCCTACCAGTTCCCCTCCCTGCGCCGCGACGGCCTGACCCTGATCCTCGGATTGGGGGAGACCGGCGTGGCTGCGGCCAGCTGGTGCGCGATGCAGGGGGTTGGGCTGCGGGTGGCGGATACCCGCCTGCAGCCCAGCGGTCTGGCCGCCCTGCAGGCACAGGGTATCGAGGCCGATCTGTGTCTGGGTGCGCGGGCGCTGGAGGTGTCGGTGCTCGACGGCGTCCATACCCTGGTGCTCAGCCCCGGACTGAATCCGCATGAACCGGGCGTGGCAGGCCTGCTGGCCGTGGCCCGAGAATCCGGGATCGAGATCCTGGGCGAGATCGAGTTATTCGCGCGCGCGCTGGCCGACCTGCGCACCCAAGGCTATACCCCCGCTGTGCTGGCCGTGACCGGCACCAATGGCAAGACGACCGTCACGTCGCTGACCCGGCATCTGGCGCAAGGCTGCGGACGCCGGGCCCGGGCCGCAGGCAATATCAGCCCGGCTGCCTTGGCCAGTCTGCGAGAGGCCTTGCAGGACGAAGCGTTGCCCGACGTCTGGGTGCTGGAGCTGTCCAGTTTCCAGCTCGAGACCACGACGTCGCTGGTGGCGGATGCCGCCGTGGTGCTCAATGTCACCCAGGATCACCTGGACTGGCATGGCACCATGCAGGCCTATGCCGACGCCAAAGCCCGCCTGTTGGCGATGGCGAAGGTGCGTGTCATCAACCGGGATGACTCCTGGGTGCGTGCCATGATCGACGACTTGGCCGACGTCCGGGTGCGCAGCTTCGGACTGGATGCGCCTGGATTGGCGGGCGATCTGGGACTACGGACCGAGAACGGCCTGGTCTGGCTGGCGGTTGCGCCGCAGTCCGATCCGCAATCCGAACAAGCGGCCGCGCCGCGCGGTAAGGCCGCAGCGGCACCCGCCCGGCGTCAACCGGCCCGGGTCCAGGCGCTGATGCCGGCGGAAGCCCTCCTGATCCGGGGGCGGCACAATGCCCTGAACGCCCTGGCGGCGCTGGCGCTGGGCGCGGCCATCGGGCTGGAGTGGGCGCCCATGCTGCATGCCTTGCGCACCTACCGGGGCGAGGCGCATCGCACCGAGTTCGTGCGGTCGATCGCGGGCGTGGATTTCATCGACGACAGCAAGGGCACGAATGTCGGTGCCACGCTGGCCGCCCTGCTGGGCCTGGGTCGTCCCGTCGTCCTGATTGCGGGCGGTCTGGGCAAGGGGCAGGATTTCTCGCCGCTGGCGCCGGCCGTGCGCGATCATGCGCGCGCGGTGATGCTCATCGGCCAGGATGGGCCCGTCATCGCGCAGGCGCTGGCGCAGTGCGAGGTCCCTCTGGTGTCGTGCGGCAGCCTGGAAGAGGCGGTGAGCCGGGGCCTGGACATGGCCCAGCCCGGCGATGCCGTGCTGTTGTCGCCCGCTTGCGCCAGCATGGATATGTTCCGCAATTATGTGCATCGCAGCGCGTGCTTCGTCGAGGCGGTGCGCGAACTGGCGGCGGACCGCGGGGAGGTGGCATGAGCATGCTTGGCGAACTCAGCGCCAGCCTGAACGCCGTGCGTCCAGGACGCACCACCATGCCCAGTGTGGACGTCAGTGTGATCGTGGCCGTCGCGGCTCTGCTGCTGTTCGGTCTGCTCATGGTGTATTCCGCCTCCATCGCGCTGGCCGACGGGCCGCGCTACGAAAGTTATGGCCGGTTCTATTTCGTCGGCCGTCATGCGGTCTTCATCGTGGTCGGCCTGTTTGCCGCCCTGTTTACCGCCAGCGTGCCGATGCGCGTCTGGCAGAAGCTCGCCCTGCCGATGTTCGCGCTGGCACTGCTGTTGCTGCTGGTGGTGGTGGTGCCGGGAATCGGGCGCGAAGTCAATGGCGCGAGGCGCTGGCTGCCGCTGGGTCCGCTCAATTTCCAGCCTTCGGAATTGATGAAAGTCGCGGTGACCCTGTATGCCGCGGATTATGTCGTGCGCAAGCAGGCGCACCTGCAAGGCTTCTGGCGCGGGTTCGTGCCCATGGCGCTGGCGCTGGTCATGGTTGGCCTGCTGCTGCTGATGGAGCCCGATCTGGGCGCGTTTATCGTCATCGGGGCCATCGCGGTGGGTGTGCTGTTCATCGGCGGCATCAACCTGAAGCTGTTCTCCACCCTGTTGGCGGGGGTGATGTCCTGCTTCCTGCTGCTGATCTGGCTGTCGCCCTGGCGCCGCGAGCGGCTGTTCGTCTATCTCGATCCCTGGAATCCGGACAACGCCTACGGCAGCGCCTATCAGTTGTCGCATTCGCTGATCGCGCTGGGGCGCGGAGAATGGTTCGGTGTCGGATTGGGCGCCAGTATCGAGAAGCTGCATTACCTGCCCGAGGCGCATACCGACTTCATCGTCGCCGTCATCGGCGAGGAGCTGGGCTTCGTCGGTGTGCTGTGCCTGATCGCCGTGTTCGTCTATCTCGTCTTGCGCGGCTTCGAGATCGCGCGCCAGGCCATGGTGCTCGAACGGGTGTTCGACGGGCTGGTCGCACAGGGCGTTGCCTTGTGGATGGGCGTGCAGACCTTCATCAACGTCGGCGTGTGTGTGGGTCTGCTGCCGACCAAGGGCCTGACGCTGCCGCTGGTCAGTTACGGCGGGTCTGGGATCGTGCTGAATCTGGTGGCGATCGCGCTGCTGCTGCGCGTGGATTACGAGACGCGTTGCATGATGCGGGGGAAACGGCGATGACTCGACCCGTGATCCTCATCATGGCGGGCGGCACGGGTGGGCACATCATGCCGGGACTGGCTGTGGCCGAGGTCCTTCAGGCTGCGGGCTGGCAGGTATTGTGGCTGGGGAATCCGGACCGCATGGAGGGCCGGCTGGTGCCGGCGCGCGGAATCGAGTTGCTGCCGCTGCATTTCGGCGGGGTGCGGGGCAAGGGCCCGATGGCGCTGTTGAAGCTGCCTTTCACGCTGGGGGCCGCCTGCCTGCGGGTGCGTCGCCTGCTGCGTGCGCACCGGCCCGACGTGGTGCTGGGCATGGGCGGGTATGCGGCGGTGCCCGGCGGGCTGATGGCCCGCTTGAGCGGTATTCCGCTGGTCATCCATGAACAGAACGCGGTCGCGGGCAGCGCCAACCGTCTGCTGGCCCGGTTGGCGCGGCGGGTCCTGACCGGTTTCCCGGGCGCGTTGCCTGGCGCGTTGATGGTCGGCAATCCCGTGCGCGCGGCGCTGGCCGCAGTGGCACCCGCCGAGCAGCGCTATGGTGCCCGCCAGGGGCCATTGCATTTGCTGGTTCTGGGTGGCAGCCAGGGGGCGGCCCGCATCAACGAGATGGTTCCGGAGGCCCTCGCACGCCTGCCTGCCGAGGCGCGCCCGCGGGTGCACCATCAGGCGGGTGAACGTCACGTGGACAATGTCCGTCAGCACTATGGCCGACTGGGTCTCCAGGCCGAGGTCTCGGCTTTCATCGAGGACATGGCGCAGGCCCTGTCCGACGCGGATCTGGTGGTCTGCAGGGCGGGTGCGATGACGGTGGCGGAAGTCGCCGCCGTCGGCGTGGCGGCGCTGTTCATTCCGCTGCCCCACGCGATCGACGACCATCAGACAGCCAATGCCCGCTATCTGTCCGAATGCGGGGGTGGCTGGATGATGCGCCAGTCCGAACTGGACGCCGCCGGCCTCGCGGACTGGCTGGCGTCGCGCAAACGCGCGGAGCTGGCCGATGTGGCCGCCCACGCACATGAACATTCAAGTCTGAACGCTGCGCAGCTGATTGCCGAAGCCTGCGTCCATACCAAAGAGGAATCGGCATGAAACATCGCATCCGGAACATCCATTTCGTGGGGATCGGCGGCGCCGGGATGAGCGGTATCGCCGAAGTGCTGCTGAACCTGGGCTATGCCATCAGCGGTTCCGACGTCCATGAAACGGCGGTCACCCGGCGTCTCGCATCCCTGGGCGCGCGGATCTCGATCGGTCATGCCGCCGAGCACATCGTGGGCGCCGGTGCCATCGTGACTTCGACGGCCATCCACGGAGACAATCCCGAAGTGCTGGCGGCGCGCGCAGCCCACATTCCGGTCGTGCCGCGCGCCCTGATGCTCGCCGAGCTGATGCGTTTGAAGCGTGGTATCGCCGTGGCCGGCACGCATGGCAAGACCACCACGACCAGTCTGGTGGCCAGCGTGCTGGCGGCCGGCGGCCTGGATCCGACTTTCGTTATCGGCGGGCGGTTGAATGCCGCCGATGCCAATGCCCGGCTGGGTCAGGGGGAATACATCGTCGTCGAGGCCGACGAGTCCGACGCGTCCTTCCTGAATCTGCTGCCGGTGATGGCCATCGTCACCAACATCGATCTCGACCACATGGATACGTATGGCCATGATGTGGCGCGGCTCAAGAGCGCCTTCGTCGATTTCACCCAGCGCCTGCCGTTCTATGGCAGCGCCGTTCTGTGCCTCGATGATCCCAACGTGCGCGAGATCATTCCCTTCGTGTCGCGACCCATTACCACCTACGGCATCGAGATGCCGGCCCAGGTGCGGGCGCACGACATCCGCGCGGAAGGCACGACGATGTCCTTCACGGTCGAACGCCAGGGTCTGCAAGGCGCCCTGGCGCCGCTGACGGTGCGGCTGAACCTGCCCGGGCGCCACAATGTGCTGAACTCGCTGGCGACCATCGCCGTGGCGACTGAACTGGGTGTCCCGGACGCGGCAATCGTCGAGGCCCTGGCCCAGTTTCGCGGGGTGGGGCGGCGCTTTACCCAGATCGGCAATTTCCCCGTGTCCGGGCATCATGGCGGCGGGACATATACCGTCGTCGACGACTATGGCCATCACCCGGTCGAAATGGCCGCCACGCTGGCGGCGGCCCGGGGCGCTTGGCCGGACCGCCGGGTGGTGCTGGCCTTCCAGCCGCATCGCTATACCCGCACCCGCGACTGCTTCGAGGATTTTGTCCGCGTCATCGGGTCGGCGGATGCCGTCCTGCTGACCGAGGTGTACGCCGCCGGCGAATCGCCCCTGATCGCCGCCGATGGCCGCGCCCTGGCGCGCGGCCTGCGGGTGGCCGGCAAGGTCGAGCCGATCTTCATCGAGGACGTCGCCGACATGGCGGGGGCCATCCAGGACTTTGCGCGGGATGGCGACGTCGTGATCATCATGGGCGCGGGCTCCATCAGCCGCGTGCCCGCCCAGCTCGGGAGTCCGCTATGACTGAAACCTTTGGCCGAGTCGGTGTGCTGTATGGCGGGGTATCCGCCGAACGTGAAGTGTCCCTGCTGTCGGGGGCGGGTGTTTGCGCGGCTCTGCGCGAAGCGGGGGTGGATGCGCATCTGTTCGATACCGGCCGCCAGAGCCTGGCCGAACTGGCGGCGGCGGGCTTCGAGCGGGTGTTCATCGCCCTGCACGGACGTTTTGGCGAGGACGGCACCCTGCAGGGGGCGCTGGAGATGCTGCGCATCCCCTATACCGGCAGCGGTCCGCTGGCCGCCGGCCTGGCCATGGACAAGATCGCCACCAAGCATCTGTGGCTGCAGCACGGCTTGCCGACACCGCGCTTTGCCGTGCTGGAGTGCGATGCGGACCCGGCGGGCCTGGTGCGGGAACTGGGTCTGCCGCTGATCGTCAAGCCACCGCATGAGGGTTCCACCCTGGGCCTGACCCGGGTCGAGTCGGCTGACCAATTACCCCAGGCGCTGGCCCTGGCCTGCCGGCATGACGATCGCGTCCTGGCCGAGCAGTTCATCCGGGGGCGCGAGCTGACCGTGCCGATCCTGGGCGCGGGCGAAGCGGCGCATGCGCTGCCCGTCATCGAGATTATTGCGCCGCAGGGCAATTACGACTACGAACACAAGTACGTGTCCAACGACACGCGCTACGTCTGCCCGGCGGAATTGCCCGAAGACCTGGCACAGCGGATCCAGGACCTGTCCGTGCAGGCGTATCGCGTGCTGGGCTGCGAGGGCTGGGGCCGCGCCGACGTGATGCTCGACGAGCGCAACCAGCCGTGGCTGCTGGAAATGAATACCTCCCCGGGCATGACAAGCCATTCGCTCGTGCCCATGGGCGCCAAGGCCACCGGTATGACCTACGGCCAGCTGTGCGTCTCCATTCTGGCTTCGGCGCGCTGCAAAGTGCACCAGCCAGCCGCCCGCTAACCCACATCAGGATCCGCCGTGTTCGCCGACGCCCGTCTGACCAACCTGATTGCCAACCTGCTGGCTTTGCTGGCGGTGTTGGCCATGGTCGCGGGCGCGGTGGCGTGGACGATCCGGCGTCCGTATTTCTCGATCGACCGTATCGAGATCGAGCCCATGGCTGGCGCCAGCCTGCAATATGTCACGCCAATCAGCCTGCGGACGGCACTGGCCGGCCAGGTCCAGGGCAATTTCTTTTTGCTCAATCTGGATCAGGCGCGCCGCCGCATCGAGACGGCACCCTGGGTGCGGCATGCGGCGATCCGCCGCGTCTGGCCCTCGACGCTGCTGGTGCGCATCGAAGAACAGCAGCCGCTGGCGCTCTGGAACGAGAACCAGATGATCAACACCTGGGGCGAGGCCTTCACGGCCAATCCGGGCGAGCTGCCCGACGACCTGCATCTGCCGCAGTTGAACGGCCCGGCCAGCTCTGAGCGTCTCGTCGTGCAGCGCTATGCCGAGATCGCCCGCTGGTTTGCGCCCCTGGGGCTGAGCGTGCGGGAAGCCACCCTGAGCCCGCGCTATGCCTGGGAAGTCTCTCTGTCCGACGGCATGCATCTGACGCTGGGGCGCGATCCCGCGGCCGATGCGACCGATCCCCATGGGCGTTCCGGTGCCTTGCCCTTCGCCGCCCGTATTGAACGCTTCGTCCAAGCCTGGCCGGCTCTTTCCCGGCGCCTGGGCAGCCGATTGATTGCCAGTGCGGATCTGCGCTATCCGAACGGATTCGCCATCACGCTGGCCCCTGAAACCTCCGCTTCCACCCGACCGCCCAAACCATGACCCGTGACATCAAAGATCTGATCGTTGCCCTCGATATCGGCACCAGCAAGGTGGTTGCCGTCGTGGCCGAGATCCTGCCCGACGGCGGCTTCGAGGTGCTTGGCCTGGGCCAGCACGAGTCCGAGGGCATGCGCAAGGGCGTGGTCGTCAACATCGAGTCCACCGTCAATTCGATCCAGCGCGCGCTGGAAGAAGCCGAACTGATGGCCGACTGCAAGATCCGCGAGGTCTACACCGGCATCGCGGGCAGCCACATCACCAGCTTCAATTCCAGCGGCATGGTGGCGGTCAAGGACAAGGAAGTGACCGCCACCGACGTGGCGCGGGTCATCGAGACCGCCAAAGCGGTCAATATCCCGACGGATCAGCAGGTGCTGCACGTCCTGACGCAGGAATTCATCGTCGATGCCCAGGAAGACATCCGCGAGCCTATCGGCATGAGCGGCATGCGTCTGGAAGTGCGCGTGCACATCGTCACGGGCGCCGTCAGCGCGGCCCAGAACATCGTCAAGTGCGTACGCCGCTGCGGCCTGGAAGTGCAGGATCTGATCCTGCAGCCGCTGGCCTCCAGCCTATCGTGCCTGACCGCCGATGAAAAGGAACTGGGCGTCGTGCTGGTGGACGTCGGCGGCGGGACGACCGATATCGCGATTTACACCGGTGGCGCCATCCGTCACACCTCGGTCATCCCCATCGCCGGTGACCAGGTCACCAGCGACATCGCCGCCATGCTGCGCACGCCTACGCCGGATGCCGAGGAGATCAAGCTGCGCTATGGCGTGGCCAAGCAGGTGCTGGTCGATGCGGATGAAATGATCGAAGTGCCGGGGCTGGGCGATCGCCCCAACCGCAGCGTCAAGCGCCAGGCGCTGGGCGCGGTGATCGAGCCGCGCATGGAGGAACTGTTCGGGTTTGTGCAGCAGGTGGTGCGCGAATCGGGTTACGAGGAGCTGCTGTCGTCCGGCGTTGTGCTGACCGGCGGCACGGCGCTCATGCCGGGCATGGTCGAACTGGCTGAGGACGTGTTCCTCAAGCCGGTGCGCGTGGCTGTGCCGATGTACGAAGGAAGTCTGGCCGACGTGATGCGCAATCCGCGCTTCGCGACGGTGATGGGATTGCTGACCGAGGCCCGCACGCAGCGGGCTCGAGGTCGCAAAGTGGCGCAACAGAAGGGGCAGGTCAAGTCCATTTTGGCGCGCATGAAGGAGTGGTTCATGAACTAGCCCGATGGGCGGTCATGGATTTTCAGGGGAAGTGTCTGTTTTTCCGTATGTGAGGGAGTCAAAAATGATGAGCTTCGAAATGCTGGATACCAGCAGAAATGGGACGGTGATCAAGGTGGTCGGCGTCGGCGGCGCAGGCGGCAATGCCGTCGCGCACATGATTCATTCGGGCGTGCAAGGCGTGGAATTCATCTGCGCCAACACGGATTCCCAAGCCCTGGTGACGAGCGAGGCACCCGTGCAGATTCGTCTGGGGCGCACCGGACTTGGCGCCGGCGCCAAGCCTGACCAAGGTCGCTCCGCGGCCGAAATGGCCCGCGAGGAAATCCGGGCTGCCCTCAATGGCGCCCACATGGTGTTCATCACCGCCGGCATGGGGGGCGGCACCGGCACGGGTGCCGGCCCGGTGGTGGCGGAAGTCGCCAAGGAACTGGGCATCCTGACCGTCGGTGTGGTCACCAAACCGTTCGTGTTCGAAGGCGCCAAGCGCATGCGCCTGGCCGAGGAAGGCATCCGCGAACTGTCGCGCCACGTGCATTCGCTGGTTGTCGTGCTCAACGAAAACCTCTACGAACTGATGGACGACGACGCGACGCAGGAAGATTGCTTCCAGGCCGCCGACGACGTCCTGCACAACGCCTGCGCCGGCATTGCCGAGATCATCAACGTCGAAGGCAATGTGAATGTCGACTTCGAGGACGTCAAGACGATCATGGGCGAGCAGGGCCAGGCCATGATGGGGACGGCCATATCGGGCGGGGCCGACCGGGCGCGCATCGCGGCCGAACAAGCCATCGCCTGCCCGCTGCTGGAAGGCGTGGATCTTCACGGCGCACGCGGCATTCTGGTGAACATCACCGCCAGCCGTTCGCTGAAGATGCGCGAAACGCGTGAAATCATGGACACCATCCGCAGCTATGCTTCGGAAGACGCGACGGTGATCTTTGGCACCGCCTACGACGAATCCATGGGTGAGAACCTGCGGGTGACCGTCGTCGCAACGGGGCTTGGGGCGTCCGTCAATCGTCCGCAACTGGTGTCGACCAACGTCGAGGCCCAGCGCACCGGCACGGACAACCAGCCGATGCATATCAGCCACGATTTCTCCGGCACGGATGTGCCCTCGGTGATCCGGAACCCCCGTGTCAACGCCTCGGCGCAGGTTCGCGCGCTGGAAGGCGCCGGCATGGACCACTTCGACATCCCGGCATTCTTGCGCAAGCAAGCTGACTGATCGCCTCCTATCGTTCAGTCAGACCTCACATCGCGGCTGTTGTCATGCAGTGCGCGGCGCCTGGCGCGTTCACCCCGACCCCCTGGGGGTGGACGCGCCTTCGCATGAAAAGGTCGTGGAAAACCCGTAGTGCGGTTACAATGACAAGATTCAGGACCACGGGTCGATCCTCGTGTTGTCCTTGCTGACGACCACAAAGAATTCCCATGCTTTTACAGCGCACCCTCAAACAATCGATTTCCACAAAAGGCGTGGGCCTGCACTCCGGCCGCCGTGTGGAAATCACGTTGCGTCCCGCTGAACCCAACACCGGGATTGTGTTCCACCGGGTGGATCTGCCTGAAATCGTCGATCTGCCGGCGCGCGCCGACGCGGTGGGCGATACCCGCATGGCGTCGGTGCTGCAGCAGGGATCGGTGCGCGTTTCCACCGTTGAACACCTGATGTCAGCCCTGGCCGGGCTTGGGGTGGACAATCTGCACGTGGACCTGGACGCCGAGGAAGTCCCCATCATGGACGGTAGCGCGGGCACTTTCGTGTATCTGCTGCGCAGCGCCGGCCTGCTGGAACAGGCTGCCCCGAAACGGTTCCTGCGCGTGCTCAAACCCGTCGAGGTCCGCGAAGGCGAAGGCCCGGCCGCCAAATGGGCGCGGCTCGAACCCTACGATGGGTTCGCCCTGTCGTTTTCCATCGATTTCCACCATCCGGCCATCAACTCGACGGCCAATGCGGCCGAGGTCGATTTCGCCCGGGACTCCTACGTCAAGACCATCGCGCGGGCCCGCACCTTCGGCTTCGCCAGCGAAGTCGAGGCCCTGAGATCCATGGGCCTGGCGCGTGGCGGCAGCCTGGACAACGCCATCGTCATGGACGAATACCGCGTGCTCAATGCCGACGGCCTGCGCTATGACGACGAATTCGTGAAACATAAGATCCTCGATGCGATCGGGGATCTGTATCTGGCCGGCAAGCCCCTGGTGGCTCGCTATGTGGCCTGCAAATCGGGCCACGCCCTGAACAACCAGCTGGTCCGGGCCTTGCTGGCCCAGCAAGACTGCTGGGAACTCATCAGCTACGAATCCCGTGACGCGGCGCCTGCCGCATTCACCCGGGACTGGCAGCTGGCCTGATCGTCTGGCGTCTGTGCCGGGCGGCTCAGGCCCGGTGATGGCGCAACAGCCGTCCGATGGCGTCGGCCAGCGGGCCGGGCGCAATCCGGTGCTGCAGATCCTCGAAGGACCGCAGTGCGTTCTCCCCCAGGGGCTCGGCTTCCCGATGGGGCTTTTGTGTCCAGGTGCGGCCCATGGCGGCGTCGATCCGGACGACAATGTCTTCAATCGGCCAGCCGGCTGCCCGCAGGCAGCGGACAGCCTCGCCGGTCAGTTGACGCAACCGCGCCGCATGAGCCGGGCCGGGAACCATCACGGTCATTCGGGGTCCATCGATACGGGCCACACGAACATGGCGGGCCAGCGCGGGGGGTACCGCCGCAGCCAGGGCGGATTGCACCGCCAACAGCTCATGGGCGGTCTGTAGCAGGCGCGCGCCTTGTGGATGGTGGCTCAACCAGTTCAGCGCGGGCACTCCCGTGGAACGGCTGCGATGGTTCGAGGTCACGGAAATGAAGGAATGAATGGATGACGGAAGGAAAAGCGGAATCGACGACCCGCGTACGGGTTACCTGGCATTCTAACGTGAGGCTCCTGAAATGGCTCGGCCTGCTGCTGGCGTTGGCCGCGGCGGCCTGGGGTGGGGCGCAGTGGCAGGCCCGCCACGCGCCTGACGATGGGCAGCGACGGGCGCTGGACGCGCGCCTGCGGCAGGAATCCACTGCCCTGCAGGACGGCATCGCTGGTCTTGCAGGCAAGGTGGGCGAACTGCAGGGCCGCGTGCTGGCCATGGAGGCCGTACGCAGCCGCGTCGCGCAGGCCGCCGGCTTTGCGTATAGTGCGCCGGAACTGGCGCCGGCCGCCGGGAAAGCCGGGGCCACCGGCGGATCCGTGCCCCAGGCGGACAGCGCACAGGTTCTGGACGACATTCCTGCGTCGGAACCCTCTGTGACGCCCATCGGTTCGGCCGAACAGCTGGGGCGGCACATCGATGCGCTGGGCCAGAGCCTCGCCACCCAGGAAGACGCCTATGCGTTGGTCGATGCCGCGCTGTCCCGGCAGGCGGGCTTTCAGGCCAGCCTGCCAACGGTCTCGCCGGTGGATTATCCGGCGCTCAGCTCCTCATTCGGCTGGCGGCGCAATCCGGTGAATGGCCGCCACACGATGCATGAGGGGCTGGATTTCGTGGCGCCACGGGGCACACCCATCCACGCCGCGTCGGGTGGCCTGGTGGTGCGGGCCGGCACGCAACCGGGTTACGGAAGGATGGTCGAGATCGACCACGGCAATGGGCTGCGGACACGCTACGCGCATGCCTCCAGCCTGCTCGTGAAGGCAGGGGATTTCGTCCGGCAAGGGCAACTGATTGCACGAGTCGGCAGCACCGGCCGCTCGACGGGGCCCCACCTGCATTTCGAGATCCGCATGGCCGATTATCCGCTGGATCCTTCGCTCTTCATCCAGCCGTCCCGCCAGCCGTTGCGGGCCGGTGAATCCGTTCACATCGCGGCGGCCGACGAGGTCGCCGATGCGGGGGGCTCACGCCTGCGTTAAACTGCATCGTTTACCTGCGGTCACCGTTCGGTGATCGTATCTGACTCAATTTTTCGGTCGCCGATCCTGTCAGAACCAGGATGGGCCCGCAGCGACGACACACTATGGTTTCTCTGCTCAAAAAAATCATTGGCAGCCGCAATGACCGGCTGCTGAAGCAGTACCGCAAGCAGGTCGCACAGATCAATGCGCTCGAACCTTCCCTGCAGGCGTTGTCAGATGACGAGCTGAAGGCCAAGACCGATGAGTTCCGCCAGCGGATCGCCGGCGGGAAGTCCCTGAATTCCCTGCTGCCGGAAGCCTTCGCCGTCGTGCGCGAGGCCAGCAAGCGCGTCTTCGGCATGCGCCATTTCGATGTGCAGTTGCTGGGCGCCATCGCGCTGCATAACGGCAAGATCGCCGAGATGCGCACCGGCGAAGGCAAGACCCTGATGGCGACCTTGGCGGTCTATCTGAATGCACTGCCTGCGCGTGGCGTCCACGTCGTGACGGTCAACGATTATCTGGCCCGCCGCGACGCCGAATGGATGGGGCGCCTGTACGGTTTCCTGGGCCTTTCGGTGGGGGTCGTCGTCCCGCAGCAGGAAAACGAGGAAAAACGGGCCGCGTATCAGGCTGACATCACCTATGGCACGAACAACGAATACGGGTTCGATTACCTGCGCGACAACATGGAATTCCGCCCGGAAGACCGTCGTCAGCGCAGTCTGGTCTACGCCATCGTCGACGAGGTGGACTCGATCCTGATCGACGAGGCCCGCACGCCGCTGATCATTTCGGGGCAGGCCGAAGACAATACCGAACTGTATGTGCGCATGAACGCGGTGCCGCCCCTGCTGACCCGCATGACCGAGGAACCCAAGCCTCACGAACCTGAACCCGACGGCGATTTCTGGGTCGACGAAAAGGCGCAGCAGGTGCACCTGTCCGAGGCCGGGCAGATCAAGGCCGAGCAGATCATGTCCCGGCTGGGCATCCTGCCAGAAGGCGAGTCCCTGTACGACCCCCGGCACATCGCACTGATACACCATCTGCTGGTGGCGCTGCGGGCGAACAACCTGTTCCATCGCGATCAGCAGTACGTGGTGCAGAACGGAGAAGTCGTCATCGTCGACGAATTCACCGGCCGTCTGATGGCCGGCCGCCGTTGGTCCGACGGCCTGCACCAGGCTGTCGAAGCCAAGGAAGGCGTGCGCATCCAGAACGAGAACCAGACGCTGGCCTCGATCACTTTCCAGAACTATTTCCGCATGTACGACAAGCTGTCGGGCATGACGGGGACGGCCGACACCGAGGCCTACGAGTTCCAGGAGATCTACGGTCTGGAGACCGTGATCATCCCGACCAACCGACCGATGGCCCGCAAGGACCAGAATGACCAGGTCTTCAAGACCGACGCCGAGAAATACCAGGCGATCCTCGCCGACATCGTGGACTGCCACAAGCGTGGCCAGCCGGTCCTGGTCGGGACGACCAGCATCGAGAATTCCGAACGCCTGTCCGATGCCCTGAAAAAGGAAGGGCTGCCGCACGACGTGCTCAATGCCAAGCAGCATGCGCGCGAAGCCGAGATCGTCGCCGAGGCCGGAAAGCCGGGCCATATCACGATCGCCACCAACATGGCCGGTCGCGGTACCGACATCGTGCTGGGTGGCAGCGTCGAAAAGCAGATCGACCTGGTACGCGCGAACGCCGACCTGACTCACGAGGACAAGGAATCCCGCATCGCGGCCATCCGTGCGGAATGGGCGCCCGCCAACGAGGCCGTGAAGCAGGCCGGCGGGCTGCGCATCGTCGGTACCGAACGCCATGAATCGCGCCGCATCGACAACCAACTGCGCGGCCGTGCCGGCCGTCAGGGCGACCCGGGATCGTCGCGTTTCTATCTGTCGCTGGACGACTCCCTGATGCGGATCTTCGCGGGCGACCGCGTGCGGGCCATCATGGAGCGCCTGCGCCTGCCGGAAGGCGAGCCCATCGAGGCGCGCATGGTGTCGCGCTCGATCGAGTCCGCCCAACGCAAGGTCGAAGGCCGCAACTTCGATATCCGCAAGCAGCTGCTGGAATACGATGACGTCGCCAACGACCAGCGCAAGGTGCTGTATGGCCAGCGCAACGAGGTGCTGGAAGCCACCTCGGTCGCCGAGACGATCGGTAATCTGCGCGATGCCGAGATCACGACCGTTTTCCGCCGTTACCTGCCCGAGGAAACGATGGAAGAGCAGTGGGACGTGCCGGGCCTGCAGACGACGCTGGAATCGGACTGGGCCATGCCCATGCCGCTGGCGGAGATGCTGGAAAAGGAACCCAATCTGACCGACGACGATCTGCTGGAACGGGTGTTGGCCGAGGCCAAGCGTCTGTACGACGACAAGGTCGCCCTGGTCGGCAGCGAGGGCTGGGGTCCGTTTGAGCGCTCCGTGCTGCTGCAGGCGCTGGACACGAACTGGCGGGCGCACCTGGCGTCGCTGGATCACCTGCGCCAGGGTATTCATCTGCGGGGCTATGCCCAGGTGGACCCCAAGCAGGCCTACAAGCGCGAGGCGTTCACGCTGTTTTCGGACATGCTGGACCGCATCCGCAATGAAACCATTCGGGTGCTGATGACGGTGCGCATCCAGTCGGCCGAGCAGGTCGAGGTCGAGGAACCTGCCTCACCGGCACTGGAAAACGTGCGCTACCATCATGCCGATTACGATGCGGCGTTGCGTGGCGATGATCCGGGGCTGGATCAGGCACCGGACCAGGCGGCGGGGATGCCGGCGGGCGCCGTGCCGCGCGTGGGGCGCAATGATCCGTGCCCGTGCGGCAGCGGGAAGAAGTACAAGCACTGCCACGGGCGGTTGGCGTAAACAGCCGCGCGTATCTGGCCGGGCCCTGCATCATTGCACGGTCCGGTTTTTTGTATGTGATGTTTTTATGGGATGCCTCGGTGGTGTCCCGAGACCGCTCCGGTCGCTGGTCGTCCGGTTCCGGCTTTGCCGGAACTGCCCGGCCGCCAGGCCATTTCCGGGGCGCTCGCCAAACGCGCGGGGTGGTCAGTCCCCCAGACTGACCACAAGCGTCCCGCTTGAACGGTGGCTCGCTTGCCTCCCCTTCAATGGCCTTCTGGCCGGCGGACTCCAACAGCGCCCGGAGCGGCCTCGGGACAACCCCTGACGAGATTTGGGCACGTGCGCTGATGTGGCATGTCGTGCGGCTGTGGTTCGTGGTCTTTTTCGTCAGGTCATGTGGCGCGCAAAAACAGGCACCACGTGACCGAGCTGTCACATAAGAATTACAGCAGGAACACCGTCGCCAGTCCCAGGAACAGGAAAAAACCCAGCGAGTCCGTTGCGAACGTCAGCAGCACCGACGATCCCATGGCCGGGTCCTTTCCAAAGCGGTCGCGCAGCAGCGGGATCAGCACCCCCAGCGTCGCGCCGATCAGCATGTTGCCCACCATTGCCGCCATCATCACGCCGGAGATCGCATAGGAATCCGAAATCACCCAGGCGAACGTCGCCGCCACCAGGCTGCCGCAGGCGCCCACCATGAACGTCACCTGCAGCTCGCGTTTGACCAGCTGCCAGACATTCGCGCCTGTCACGCGGCCCGTGGCCATCGCGCGGATGATCATGGTCATCGTCTGATTGCCCGAATTGCCGCCGATCCCGGCGACGATCGACATCAGGAACGCCAGGATCACGATGTGGCTGACCGTTTCCTCGAAACGGGAAGCCACCAGCGACGCGATGGAGGCCGTGCACAGATTGACCAGCAGCCAGGGCGCCCGGTTGCGCAGCGCTGACAGGGCGGGGGCGAAGATGTCTTCTTCCTGCAGGCCGGCGCGCGACAGTTGTTGTTCCTGGGAGTCTTCCTGCAGCACGTCCACGACTTCGTCGATCGTGACCCGGCCGATCAGGCGGCCCTGCTCGTCCACCACCGGCGCCGACACCAGGTCGTAGCGCTCGAATGCCCCGGCGGCATCGGCGTCCGAATCCATGGGATTCAGGCTCAGGACGTCGGGCTCCATCACGGTATTGACCAGCGTGTCGGGTTCGCTGACCAGCAGGCGCGACAGCGACAACGTGCCGCGCAGCTGATCGGTGCGATCCACCACGAAGATCTGGTCGGTGTGGTCCGGCAGCTCGTGCAGACGGCGCAGATAGCGCAGGACGACCTCCAGTGTGACGTCCTCGCGCACGCGCACCATGTCGAAATCCATGATTGCCCCGACGGTGTCCTCGGGGTAGCCCATGGCGGCGATCAGCTGGGCGCGCTCGGCGTCGGTCAGCCCCTTCTGGACTTCGGAAATGACCTCGGCGGGCAGATCGGGGGCCAGATCGGCGATCTCGTCGGCATCCATGGTGCCGGTCGCCGCGATCAGGTCCTCGTGGTCCATGGACTGGATCAGCGACTCGCGGACCCAGTCCTCGACCTCCAGCAGCACGTCGGCGTCGTATTCCTGGCTGACCAGTTGCCAGACGATCTGGCGTTGCGCGACGGGCAGCGATTCCAGGATGAAGGCGATGTCGGCTGGGTGCAGAGCGTTGATGATCTGCCGGATCTCGTCCTCGTGCTGGCGCTGCAGCATGCCTTCGAGCAGGTTCGATGCTTCCTCGTCGTCGGATTCCGGCTGCCGTTGGGCGAGCGATTCCACGACTTCCTGGCGCTTCAGGATGGCTTGCAGTTCCTGGAGGGCTTGCTGGGCGTCTTCCGGGTCCAGGCGTCGGGGGATGACAACAGGCGTGGCGGTGTCGGAAACCGGTTGGTCGGCCATGCGTGCGGTCTTCTCAGATTGGGGGTAGCGGGCGGCTGTGACGGTTTTCGTCGGTCGCGACGTAGGTCAGCGTGGCTTCGGTGACCTTGACCACTTCGGTTTCCAGGCGCTGCCGTTCGGCATAGACCTCGACGTCGACGGTGATCGACGTGCGCCCGGAGCGCGTGATTTCCGCGTAGAAGCTGAGCAGGTCGCCGACGAAGACGGGCTGCTTGAACGTGAAGGCGTTGACCGCCACCGTGGCGACGCGGCCGCCGGCGCGGCGTGCCGCCGGGATGGATCCGGCAATGTCCACCTGGGACATGATCCAGCCCCCGAAGACGTCGCCGTGGATGTTGGCGTCGGCCGGCATGGGCATCACGCGCAGGACGGCAGGGCGATGATGGGAGGGTAGGGTGTCGGACATGGGGACCTCGGCGGATGGGCTGCGCCAGCAGTTCGGTCGCGTGCAGGCGGGTGCAGCGGTGCAGCGCGTATTTTACGTCAGGCGCCGGTGCCTGTTTCCAGATACCGCCGCGCCAGCATCACCCAATACGCCGCGCCCAGCGGGATCAGGGCGTCATTGAAGTCGTAGCTGCCGTTATGCAGGGTGCAGGGGCCCAGGCCGTGACCCGGGGTCCGGTGGTCGCCCGTGCCGTTGCCGATCCAGACGTAGCAGCCGGGCCTGGCCTGCAGCATGAAGGCGAAATCCTCGGCGCCCATCGACGGGCGGACCGGGTTGCGGACCTGGTCGGCACCGACCAGATCGGTCATCACCCGGGCGCACAGCGCCGTTTCCGCAGGATGGTTGATGGTGGCGGGATATTCGCGGCTGAAACGGAATTCCGCCGTGCAGCGCAGGGCCTGGCTTAGGTGCAGGGTGATGTCCCGCATGCGGGTTTCGATCAGGTCCAGGACTTCGGTGCCCAGGGTGCGCACCGTGCCGCGTAGGACCGCCTGGTCGGGGATGACGTTATCGGCCGATCCCGCGTGGATCTGGGTCACGCTGATGACCCCGGGGTCGAGCGGGTCCTGGTCGCGCGTCAGGATGGTCTGGAAGGCCAGTGTCAGCTGGGCGGCGGCGATGATGGGGTCCACCCCCAGGTGCGGCATGGCCCCGTGTGCCCCGCGACCGGTCAGGATGATTTCGAAGCGGTTGCTGGAAGCCATGATGGGCCCAGGGGTCAGGCCGAAGGTGCCCACCGGCAGCCCGGGCCAGTTGTGCATGCCGAACACCGCATCCATGGGAAACTGGTCGAACAGGCCGTCTTCGATCATGCGCCGGGCACCGCCCCCGCCTTCCTCGGCGGGCTGGAAGATCACATGGACCGTGCCATCGAAGTCCGGATATTCGGCCAGATGGCGGGCTGCCGCCAGCAGCATCGTCGTGTGTCCGTCGTGGCCGCAGGCGTGCATGACGCCCGGGTTGCGGCTGGCGTGGGCAAAGGTGTTGGCCTCGGGCATGGGCAGTGCGTCCATGTCGGCGCGCAGGCCCACGGACCTGCCCGGCTTGCGCCCGGCGATGCGTCCGACGACACCGGTTTCACCCAGGTCGCGGTGCGTCTCGATACCCCAGGATTCCAGCAGGCGGGCGACCGTGTCCGCTGTCCGGACTTCCTGGAAGGCGAGTTCGGGCCAGGCGTGGATGGATCGCCGGATGTCGGTCATGTCGGGCAGCCAGCCATCCAGCGTGTCGAGAAGTGCCTGTTTCATAAGTGTTTCGTGATCAGCGTAGCCAGTTCCGTGGCGATATGGGCGTTGGAGGCCACGACATAGCCGCCTTCGGGCCAGGGTTCCTGGCCGCGGATGTCCTCGCAGACGCCACCCGCGGCGCGTACCAGCGCGGTGCCGGCCGCCACATCCCAGGGAGCCAGGCCCATTTCCCAGTATCCATCGTAGCGCCCGCAGGCCGTCCAGGCCAGATCCAGGGCGGCCGAGCCGAAGCGGCGGACACCTCGCGTCTGGTGCATGGCATCCAGAAAGCCGGGCATGTATTGGTGTTCGAAGGAAAAATCGCGGAAGGGAAAGCCGGTGGCCAGGACCGACTGGTCCAGCGAGCGGGTATTCGAACACCGGATGCGCCGGCCGTTGAGCCAGGCACCGATGCCGTACAGGGCGGAAAACAGTTCTTCCCGGTTCGGGTCGTAGATGACGCCGATGAGTGGCGTGTCCTGCGGCAGCGGCGTCTGCCCGTCGGGCCGGCAGCCGGCATGGCCGATCAGGGCGATGGACACCGCGTAGTGCGGGATGCCGCTGAGGAAATTCGTGGTGCCGTCGAGAGGATCGATGCACCATGTGGCTCTGGCGCCCGGCTGTCCGCCCGATTCCTCGGCCACGATGCCGATGTCGGGAGTGCGTTTGCGCAGGATCTCGATGATGGTCTGTTCGGCCTCGCGGTCGGCCTGGGAGACCAGGTCGTTGCGCTGCTTGGTGTCGATGACCAGGTCGGAATGGTGGACGGCATGGGTTTGTAAAATGGCAGCCGCTGCGTGGGCGGCTGTGACGGCAGCGTCCAGATAGTCGGCCGACAGGAGGTGCGGTGTCAACATGTCAGTATCGTTCCTGTACTGCGCCCAGGAAGCCGCCTACCGGCCCATGCGGCGTTTCATTCATTTTACGTGAGCCTTCCCGGAGCAGACATCAGCATGTCAGGCCCTTATGAAATTCTGGAACCCGCGGTCTGGCACGAAGATGCGGACGGCACCCCGCGCAGCGACCGCTATGGTGATGTTTATTACGGCCAGGCGGGGGCGCTGGATCAGGCGCGGCATGTTTTTTTGCATGGCAATGGCCTGCCGGGACGCTGGCGGGGCCGTGACGCCTTTACCATCTGCGAGACCGGCTTCGGACTGGGGCAGAATTTCCTGGCTGCCTGGCAGGCCTGGCGTGACGACGCACAGCGCAGCGCCCGCCTGCACTACCTGGCCTTCGAGGCGCATCCGTTCCGCCCGGACGACCTGTGCCGAGCCTGGGGGCGGCTGCCGGATGCCCTGCGGCCGCTGGCCGGTGAACTGGCGGCGTGCTGGCCAGACCTGTTGCCGGGGGTGCACCGGCTCGATCTGGAGGGTGGCCGGCTGAGCCTGACGCTCGTCTTTGGCGATGTCCGGCGCATGGCGCGGCAGGCCCAGGCCTGCGTGGATGCTTTTTTCCTCGATGGTTTCGCTCCCCGTGTGAATCCCGACATGTGGTCGCCGTCGCTGTTCGGCCAGCTGCGGCGCCTGGCGCTGGCGGGTGCCACGGCGGCGACCTGGTGTTCGGCCGGGCAGGTGCGCCGTGATCTGCGCGATGCCGGGTTTCTGGTCAGCAAGGCGCCCGGCATCGCGGGCAAGCGGGACATCACGGTGGCGGTCCTGCGGCCCGGCCTGGGAGCTGGGCCCTTGGCGTCTCGGCGGCAGCGAGTGGCGATCGTGGGCGGTGGTCTGGCCGGCGCGGGCGTGGCGCAGGCGCTGGCGGCGCGTGGCCATGCGGTCCACGTGTGGGATCCGCAGTGCGCGCTGGACGTGGGCCCGGCATACCGGCTGCGTGGCGCCGCCGCCCTGGTGCCCGCGCTCAGTCCGGATGACGACACCCGCTCGCGCCTGAGCCGCGTCGGGTTGGAACGGGCCTGGGCGCGCTGGCGGACGCTTTCCGACGATGCCCGCCCCGATCCCTGCGGCGCCCTGGTGTGCGCGCGTACGCAGGATCAGGCCGCCTTGCAGCGGCAGGCGATGGCGCGCCTGCGGTTTCCGTCGGAATGGGTTCGGTGGCTCGATACGTCGCCCGCCAGCTTCCAGGCCGGCGTGGCCGTACCGTTAGGCGGTCTCTGGTTTCCCCGGGCGCTGCGGGTGTGTCCCGGCGCCCTGACAGCCGAACTGCTGTCGGGTCTCGGGGTGACGCGCGGCGCGACTCGGGTGGACCGGGTGCGGGCCGGCGCGGATGGTGGCTGGCAACTGATCGATGCGACGGGCAGCGTGCTGGATCGGGCCGATCAGGTCGTCCTGGCCAATGCCCGCGACGCGGCCTCGCTGTTGGCGGGGGTGGTGCCTTTGTCAGGCTGGCCGGTGCTGTCGGGCATGACGCCGATTGCGGGGCAGGTCAGTCTGTATCCCGTTCGCCCGGATGAACCCGCCGTGCCGCGCTGCGTGCTGTCCGGCAAGGGCTATTGCCTGCCGCCACGGCACGGCTGGGCGGTGGTCGGCAGCACCTATCGGCCCGACGTGGCCGACAGTGTCTCCGACGCGGCCGGCCATCAGGATATTCTGAATCGGATCGGTGGGTGGTTGCCCGCTGGCGCGGTTCCCTGGTTGGGGCGCGAGGCGCCGCAGGGCTGGGCGGGCTGGCGCGTGGCTACGAGGGACCATCTGCCCATCATCGATCAGGTGCCGCATCAGCCTGGATTGTGGCTGGCTTGCGCCTACGGGTCGCGCGGCCTGAGCTGGTCCGCGCTGGCGGGGGATCTGATCGCGGCCCGCCTGGATGGCGAGCCCTGGCCGATCGAGCGCGAACTGACGCATCGGATCCGACTGCGCTGATCCGGGGGGATCCCCGATTTACGTCGATGGTCGTCGATGCGGAACGCTCAAACCGGCCCGGATTTTATTTTATGGCGTAAATCCGTCAGAATAATGTCCTTTACCAAGACTCATGCGGGCAAATCGCCCAGAGGATCACGCTGTGTCGCCCACCATCGAATTGGCGGACCAACTGTTCGAGACTGGCCCGGTCACCACGACGTCGTCCTGCGTCGAATGGGCCTACCATTCAGATGAATGGTGTTTGCGGATCGAAGCCCACGCGCCCGGTGTGTTCCGGCTGCGCTGTGGCCCGCGTACCTGGCTGGAGCCAGGCAAACCCACCCTGCGCGCCCAGCGGCAGGCCGATATGCTGTTGGCACGCCAGGAAGCCGTCGGCGAGTTCGACTGCCAGTCGCCCGAGCCGGGGCACTGGCGGCTGAGCCACGGGGAAGCCTGTCTGGCGATCGGCGGGGCCGATCCCGTCCTGAGCCTGTCGTGTCGCGACCTCGGGGTGGCACAGGCCCGACTGTCGGCGCGACCGGTGGCGGATGCCGATGGGGAATCCCGCTGGCGGATCGAATGGTCCCTGGACGAGGACGAAGGGCTCTTCGGCCTGGGCGAGACCCTGGGCGATCTGGACCGGCGGGCCTCGCTTCTGGTGTCCGACGCGCCTGCGGACCGCTGCCTGCCGTTGGCCTGGAGCCCGCGCGGCTGGGGGGTGTATGTCAACACGCTGGACCGGGTCGAGCATGACCTGACCGAGCAGGCCTCCTATACGATCCGCGCCCGGGGGGCGGGCCTGGATCTGTTCCTGTTCGTCGGCGAACCCGGCGAGATCCTCAATCAATACACCGCGTTGACGGGGCGCGCCGGCCAGCCCAATCTCTGGCCCATGGGGGTGTGGCTTGACCAGGCCCAGGGTCAGACGGCGGAACAGAGCCTGCAGCAGATCCGCAGCTTGCGTGCGCAGGGGATGGCGCTGGATGTCCTGAGGCTGGCTGACCCGGCCATCGTCGGTTTCCAGACGGATAAGCCCGTATTCGAATGGTCGGATCGCGAACCGAACTGGCGGGCGTTGGTCACCGGCGCCGAGGCGCTGGACGTGCATCTGGCGGGCAGTTGCATTCCAGGGGTGCTGCAGGGCACGCCGCTGTTCGACGAATGGGAAGACCGCGGCTGGCTGTTGTGCGATGCTGACGGGTCGGCCTGGGTATGTCCCGGGACGCCCGCGTCGGGCGGGCAGCCTTTCGGCCTGCTGGACCTGACGCACAAGGACGCCGGCCGCCTCTGGACCGAACGCCATCAGCAGGCACTGGAAGACGGCCTGGATGCGCCGGTCTGTCAGGCACAGTTCGATTTCCCGGCGAACATCGAGGCACGCGGCGGCGAGGCCGATGCCGTCCTGCGGACCAGTTATCCGCACCTGGCGCGCCGCGCCCTGTTCGATGCCGTCGCAGCGCCACGCACACCCCAGGAAGGCGTGATGCTCAGCCGTGACCTGTTCCCGGGCGTGCAGCGTTTCGCCTGGCAGCAGGGGCCCGATGTCGACAACAGCTGGGCCGGTTACGCCGAAACCCTGCGCGCTGCCCTGTCGGTGGGCAATAGCGGGGTGGCGGTACAGACGCATCGCCTGGGCAGCGCCGAACGCACCCCCCAATCCATGACGGCCGAACTGTATCTGCGCTGGCTGGCCATGAGCGTGTTCTCCGCCAATTTCAGCCTCCAGGGCCATCCCGATCTGATGCCGGATGCCTTCGATGCCGACACCCGCGCAAAGATCAAGCACTGGTTGCAGTGGCGCTACCGTCTATTGCCTTATGTGGCGGGCATCATCGACGATGCCGTGCGCACCGGCCTGCCGGTTCAGCGGTCCATGGCGCAGGCGTATCCGGCCGATCCGGACGCCCATGTCTGGGACACCCAGTACCTGCTGGGGCCGGCCCTGCTGGTGGCGCCCGTCATGCAGCCGGGGGGCGAAACCGAAGTCTATCTGCCCCAGGGTGACGCCTGGTGGGATCTGAATACCGGCTGGCGCTACGAGGGCGGCACGCGCTGGACGCTGCGACCGGGGCTGGATACTCTGCCGGTATTCGGCCGCGAGGGCCATATGCTGTGCCTGGGGCCTGTCGCCCAGCATACGGGGGAAATCAATTCCGCCCGTATCCTGGAAGAGGTCTGGATGTTCGGCATGCCCGAGCACAATCCCGTCGTGATGCGCAACAAGATCCGCGTCATGCAGATGCAGGGTTCCAGCTACATAAAAGGCCTGGAAGGCCTGCGTATCCTGCCGTCCGAAGGGCTTGAGGTCAAACGCCGCGGCGCCGAAGTCCGCATTTCACGGGCTCGATGATTCCGTGACCGGCACGTCGACGCAGAACCCGGGGTCGAAGACCGGGTTTTCGTTGACGCCGTCGCGGCAATAGCCCCGGGGATTGCACAGGACCCGGGTACCGCGCACGGTGTAGTCGAAACTGTCATGAGTGTGGCCGTGGATCCACAGGCATGCGCGCCCCATCAGGCCGGTGCAGTCCGACACGAAACCCGCGCTGACCAGGGAATCCTCGAAGCGCGGGTGCACGCTGCGCAGGCTGGGGGCGTGGTGGGTGATGACCACGGTCGGCCCGTCGGACGGCTCGTCCAGCGTACGGTCCAGCCAGTCATATTGTTCCCGGAACAGCGCGACTGCGTCTTTCGGCGTGAAACGAGAGCCGTCGCCGTTGCGGATCACCTGGAAATCCCGCATGAACTGGCCGGTCTGTTCCATGGCCTGCTCACGCAGTTCGGTGCCGAACAGCTCGAAATCGGTCCATAGCGTCGTGCCCAGGAAGCGCACGCCGTTGATCACGGTCGCCCGCTGATCCAGCAACTGGATGCCGTGTTCGGCGGCGGCGCGTGCCAAATCGGCCCTGACCCCGGGAACATCGCCCCCGTAGAATTCGTGGTTGCCCGGCACATAGATCACCGGCCCTCGGATTCTGGCCGCCCATTGCATGGCCGCCTGAGGGCGGGCGATGTCGCCCGCCAGGATGGTGACGTCGGCTGGGGTGTCGGGCAGTGCCAGCCCCTGCATGCTCAGGTGCAGGTCGGACAGGATTCGCAGCCGCAAGGTGGTGTGGTCGTGAAAGTCGGACATGACGATGGGGTCTCCGGAGTTCAGTAACGCTTGACGATATTCTTATAAAGTGCCAAAATTTAAGGCTTATGTTGGGTCGTTAGCTCAGTCGGTAGAGCACCGGACTTTTAATCCGTTGGTCGCGCGTTCGAGCCGCGCACGACCCACCACATTTTCCCAGGTGTCTGGCATTGGCCCAGGCACTGTCAAAAAATCTTCCTTGTCTGTCGTGCCAGACAATCGGTCCGCTGCACGGCCTGTCTCCGGACCCGACCTGCGGCCACCGCCCAGGTTGCTCGAAGATGCCAAACGTCTGGGCAACACACATCTGCTTGATATTCTGCCGCCCCGATCGGGCGGGTGTGAATCCGTGTTTGTGCGCATTCTTGTTCTCATTTGAAACAATTGCTTCTGTCGTCCGGGCGGATGACAAGCTCTGGCGGGATGCGTTGGCGAAGATCAATGGTTATCTGGCCTTAGTCGGGATCGACAAATCGCGCCTTGCCTTCTGACTGCGCAGATCTGGCTGAGTGATATCGGCCCGGGCTTCCGGTGAAAATCATCGGGAGCGGAGCCATCCGGAGGGTCCCTGTGCCCGGGATCTTCCGCTAATATCGGCGCATGGAAATCCGACAACTGCGTTATTTTGTCAGCGTCATCGAGCAGGGCAGCCTGGGCAAGGCGGCTCGTGAGCTGGGCCTGGTGACATCCGCCCTGAGCCAGCAGATCAGCCGTCTCGAATCCGAATTGTCGACCCGGCTGTTGCAGCGGACGCACACCGGAGTGATCGCCACGGATGCGGGGATTGCCTTCTTTCGGCAGGCGCAGCTCGCCTTGCGTCATTTCGACGAGGCAGTGCGCGCGGCGCAGCAGGCGCGTCTGTCTGGCTATGTCAGTATCGGGCTGGCGCCAACGACCGCATCGGTGATGGCATTGCCCTTGATCATGGCGATGCGGGAACGATATCCGGATATCCGGCTGCATCTGGTGGAGTCCTTGTCGGGCCACCTGTCCGCCATGCTGAACGCGCGCCAGTTGGATCTAGCCATTCTGTTCAGCGGAAAATCAGGCCGCCATTGGACGATCTCGCCGTTGCTGGAGGAATCCCTGTATCTGATGGCGGCTCGCGGGTTTTGCGGTTTCCCGGCGCGGCGTAACATTGCGCTGGCTGAACTGGCCGGGCTGCCGCTGGCCATGCCGACGCATCTGCATGGCTTGCGCGGTGTGCTGGCTTCGGCTGCGCATCAACAGTCCCTGGGACTGAACGTGACGATGGAAATCGACTCGCTGGCGGTGCTCATGGATGCGGTGAGAGCTGGCTTGGTGGCGACGATTCAGCCCGGGGCTGCCGTCCATCGACTGGGCCGGTCTCCCCTGCGTATGGCGCGAGTGACCGATACCTGGCTGGTCCGTCGCAATTTTCTGGTTAGCCTGCCCGAAAATGAGCTGTCTCCCGCCGCCCTGGCGGCCCGGGTCGTCGTGCGTGATGTTGCACGTGATCTCCTGGAGGCGGGAAAGTGGCTGGGGGCCGTGGCCTCCCGCCCGGATGATCCGGGGCCTCCCGGTCAGCTGCATGATTCCGGCGTCGCCATTCACGAATCGTGAAGGGGGCTTGATCCACACCGGTCTAGCGAGCAGGGACGAACTTGCTTAGTCTTTCGGGGTAGACAATCCTTGAAGGGCAAACCATGCTCGACGTTTTGGTGATCGGTGGCGGTAATGCCGCATTGTGCGCCGCCTTGATGGCCCGCGAGGCGGGTGCCAGCGTACTGATGCTGGAAGGTTCTCCCCGGGAATGGCGGGGCGGCAATTCTTCCCACACACGCAATCTGCGCTGCATGCACGATGCGCCGCAGGATGTGCTGGTGGATGCCTACCCCGAAGAGGAGTTTTGGCAGGACCTGTTCAAAGTGACGGGCGGCCGTACCAACGAGGCCCTGGCGCGAATTGCGATTCGGGCATCGGCGACCTGCCGTCCCTGGATGCGCAAGCACGGCGTGAATTTCCAGCCGCCGCTTTCCGGTGCCCTGCACGTAGCCCGGACCAATGCGTTCTTTCTGGGCGGCGGCAAGGCCCTGGTGAATGCCTATTACCGCAGCGCGGAATCGTTGGGCGTCCAGATCCGGTACGACGCCATGGTCGACCGGCTGGAACTGGAAAACGGGCGGTTCCTGGCAGCCTGGGTGGGCCAGGAACGAATCGAGGCGCGCGCCTGTGTGGTCGCCTCCGGCGGGTTCGAATCGAACCGCGAGTGGCTGCGTGAGGCATGGGGTCAGAACGAAGCGGGCGAGTGGCCGGCGGACAACTTTCTGATTCGTGGTACCCGGTTCAATCGGGGCGTTCTGTTGCGTGACTTGCTGGATCAAGGCGCCGACAGGATAGGCGACCCGACCCAATTTCATTCAGTGGCCATCGACGCGCGCGCCCCTCTGTATGACGGCGGGATTTGCACCCGTATCGATTGTGTTTCCCTGGGGATCATGGTCAACCGCGAGGCCAGGCGGTTCTATGACGAGGGCGAGGATTTCTGGCCCAAACGCTATGCGATCTGGGGACGCCTGGTGGCCCAGCAGCCCGGGCAGATCGGCTATTCGGTCATCGACTCCAAGGCAGTGGGCCATTTCATGCCGCCTGTCTTCAAGGGCGAGCGTGCCGACACGCTCGAGGAACTCGCACGGCGTGTGGGACTTGATGTGGATGTGTTCATGCGCACTGTGAATGACTATAACGCCGCGTGCGTGGCCGGGACCTTCAATCATGAAGTGCTGGACGATTGTCATACCGAAGGCATTGTTCCGCCAAAGACGCATTGGGCGCGACTGCTGGATACGCCTCCGTTCTATGCCTATGCGCTTCGTCCCGGGATCACGTTCACCTACCTGGGCGTTCAGGTGGACGAGCGGGCTAGCGTCCATTTTGGTGGTCGGGCCAGTGAAAACCTGTATGCGGCGGGCGAGGTCATGGCGGGCAATGTCCTCGGCCAGGGATACACCGCCGGAGTAGGCATGAGTATTGGCACGGCATTTGGGCGAATCGCCGGTTCCCAGGCGGCCGCCACCGCCCTGAAGCAGCTCGCTGTGGCGCCGGCTGTCTAATCTGAAGGAAGAGTGATGCAAACCTTGCAAGACCTGACGCGGGACGCCGTATCGACATTGCTGCTGTCCCCCGGGGAGCAAGAGGTCGATCGAGTCATGACGATCTGTAATGCCTGTCGCTACTGCGAGGGGTTTTGCGCAGTCTTTCCGGCCATGGCCAGGCTACTGGAATTCAACAAGGCCGACATCCACTATCTGGCCAATGTGTGCCACAACTGCGGTGCCTGTCTGCATTCCTGCCAGTATGCGGCCCCGCACGAATTCGCCGTGAACGTGCCGCAGGCGATGGCTGCGGTCAGGCCTCAGACATACGGCGAGTTTGCCTGGCCCAAGGCATTGGGCCAGCTGTACCAGCGGGCTGGCTTGACGATGGCGCTGGCAACAGCAGGCGGGCTGGCTATGTTTCTGGTGCTGGTCCTGATCGTCAATCAGGGGTCATGGCTGCATGCCCCCCTGGCAGGGAATTTCTACGCCATTTTTCCTCATAACCTGTTGGCGGCGATGTTCGGCCTGGTCTTTCTGTATGTGATCGTGGCGCTGGGCATCGGCGTCCGTTCATTTTGGCGGATGCTGTCGCCGCCCGCCGTCTCCCATGTTGTCATGGGTGCCGCCAGCCTGGATGCCACGGGCAATGTCCTGACGTTGAAGTATCTGGACGGTGGCCATGGCAAGGGGTGCAATGACGATGACGACCGTTTCACCCAGCGGCGGCGCGTGTTTCACCATTTCACGTTCTACGGGTTCGTGTGCTGTTTCATCGCGACGTCGCTCGGGACCATCTATCACTATTTTTTGAACGATCCTGCGCCTTATCCATTCTTCAGCCTGCCGGTGCTGTTCGGCACCGTCGGCGGGATCGGCCTACTGATCGGCCCCGCTGGCCTGCTGTGGCTGAATCTGGTGCGACACCCCGACCACGCCGTCGTCGGACAACAGCCGATGGATCGAGGTTTCATTGCCTTGCTGATCCTCGTCAGCGCGACAGGGCTTGTCCTGCTGGCCTGTCGTGATACGGGTGTCATGGGGCTGCTGCTGGCCATCCATCTGGGGGCCGTCATGGGGTTCTTCCTGACGATGCCCTATGGCAAGTTTGCGCATGGCGTGTTCCGATCGGCAGCGCTGCTGAAGAGCGCCTTGGATCGCCGGATGGATGGCCTGACCGTCGCGCGCAACGCCTGACGCAGGCCCGCGCTGAATCGGCCGGCGGATCCTTCTGGGTCCGCTGGCTATCTTTCTCCCAGCGCACTGGTAGCTTATAAATTTACGTTATATGCTACGAGGTTAACCGGGGAAGTGGGCATGGTAAATTCACGTCTTGCATCCTGCTGATCCGGGATCTTGCCATTTGAGTGACCCTGTATCTTGATCGATCTCGAGAACATCCGTAAAACCTATGAATCGGCCGGCCGCACCGTTCACGCGCTGGCCGATGTCAATCTGAACATCCGCGAAGGCGAGGTCTTCGGCATCATCGGCCGCTCCGGTGCCGGCAAAAGCACGCTCATCCGGATGCTCAATCTGCTGGAGCGCCCCACCGAGGGCAGCGTGCGGGTGGATGGGCGTGACATCACCGCCTATCCGGATGCGCAGCTGCGTGAATACCGGCGCACGGTGGGCATGATCTTCCAGCACTTCAACCTGTTGCGCGCGCGCACGGTCATGGATAACGTCTGCTTTCCGCTGCGTCTGTCGGGCATGCCAAGGGCCGACCGCGAGGCGCGTGCCCGCGAGGTCCTGAATCTGGTCGGCCTGTCCGATCACGCGCACAAATATCCTGGGCAGCTGTCGGGCGGCCAGCAGCAGCGGGTGGGTATCGCGCGGGCGCTGGCCAGCAGGCCGCGCCTGTTGCTGTGCGACGAGGCCACGTCCGCCCTGGATCCGGAAACCACGCAATCCATCCTGCGACTGTTGGGCGACATCAATCAGCGTCTGGGGTTGACCATTGTGCTGATCACCCACAGCATGGATGTGATCCGCGCCGTCTGCGATCGGGTGGCCGTGATCGAATCCGGGCGTATTGTCGAGGTCGGCCAGGTGCTGGAAGTCTTCCTGCATCCGCAGCACGCTGCGACCCGCGCGCTTCTGTCGGAAAGCGGGCTGGATGGAGGCGAAGGCTGGCGCGCGATGGCCGACGGCCTGCCCGGCCGGTTGCTGCGGCTCAGTTTTCGCGGGGAAGACACATCCCGGCCCCTGCTCAGCCGTCTCAGTCGGGATTTGAATCTGGATCTCAGCATCCTGCAGGGGTCCGTCGGGCGGATCAAGGACACCCCCTACGGTCAGTTGATCGTCGCGGCCGATGGGGCCAGCGCCGATCTCGATGCGCTGCCGGGTACGCTGGACGAGGCTGGAGTGCACTACGAGGTGCTGCGGACATGATGGCCAATGTGGATTGGTGGATGATCGGCGAAGCGACGATCGACACCCTGCTGATGACAGGCTTTTCCCTGCTGTTCACGATCCTGATCGGCCTGCCGGTCGGCGTGCTGCTGTTTCTGACCAGCCCGGGCCAGATGATGAGCAACCGGGGGGTTTATCAGGGCGTGGCCTTCATCGTGAACGTTCTGCGCTCGGTGCCGTTCCTGATCCTGCTGATCGTGATGATCCCCATGTCCCGCCTGCTGGTCGGGACGGCGCTGGGCGTGCAGGGGTCGATCCCGCCGCTGGTCGCCAGTGCGGCGCCATTCTTTGCCCGGCTGGTGGAAAACGTGTTGCGTGAACTCGATCCCGGCGTCAGCGAAGCCTGCCGCTCGATGGGGGCGACTTCGCGCCAGACCGTGCTGTGGGCGCTGCTGCCCGAGGCCACCACCGGCATCCTGGCCGCGGTCGTTGTCACCGCCATCACCCTCGTGGGCTATTCCGCCATGTCGGGCGTGATCGGCGGCGGCGGTCTGGGGGATCTGGCGGTCCGCTACGGGTATCAGCGCTATCAGGGTGATGTGATGGCGGTGACGGTCGTGGTCCTGGTGATCATGGTGCAGGTGTTTCAGGTGCTGGGCGATCGCTGGGTGGCCCGGCTCAATCGACGGTAGTTTTTCGTGGGCGGCGCCGAGGTGCCGCCCATCCGTGAGTCTTTCAAGGAGATCGTTCATGTTCAAGAAATTCGTGCCGGCCTTGGCGCTGGCCCTGCCGCTGGTTTTTGCGGCGCCCGCTCATGCCGTCAAACTGACCGTGGCGGCGACGCCCGTCCCCCACGCCGAACTGCTGGAATTCGTCAAGCCGGATCTGGCCAAGGAAGGCGTGGATCTGGACATTAAGGTCTTCACCGACTACGTCCAGCCCAATCTCCAGGTCGCCGACAAGCAGATCGACGTCAACTTCTTCCAGCACCAGCCGTATCTGGATTCCTTCAACAAGGAACACGACACGCATCTCGTGTCGGTCGGCCTGGTCCACGTCGAGCCGTTCGGTGCGTATTCCAAGAAAATCAAGAACATCAAGGACCTGAAGGACGGCGCCCTGGTCGCCATCCCGAACGATCCATCCAATGGCGCGCGCGCGTTGCTGCTGCTGCAGAAGCAAGGCCTGATCAAGCTGAAGGATCCCAGCAATATCCTGGCGACGGCCCGCGACGTGGCTGAGAACCCGAAGCACCTGAAGTTCCGCGAACTGGAAGCCGCCACGCTGCCGCGCGTGCTGCCGGACGTGGATCTGGCCCTGATCAACACGAACTATGCGCTGGAAGCGGGCCTGAACCCGATCAAGGACGCCTTGTTCATCGAGGACAAGGACTCGCCCTATGCCAATATCGTGGTGACCCGTGCCGACCGCAAGGATGACCCGGCCATCCGCAAGCTGGTCGATGCCCTGCACACCGCCAAGGTTCGCGACTACATCCTGACCCACTACAAGGGTGCCATCGTGCCCGCATTCTGAGGCGCCTGGCCGCTTTGGGAATCCCCTTGGAACTCTAGGGGATTTCCCCAAAATCTGGCAAAAGACCCGGATTTCCTGTCGCCGCAGCGACAGAGATTCCGGGTCTTTCAGTTAAGATGGACGCTTGGCGCGGCGAGAAGGCCGCCTCTGAATCATCCCACAAGGAGTCCCAGATGATGTTGCCCAAATCCCTGAAAGCCGCCCTGCTGGGGCTGGCCTTTTCATTGGCGCTGCCGGTCGCTCATGCGGCGGACAAGGACCTGGTGGTCGCCACCGACACGGCCTTCGTGCCCTTCGAGTTCAAGCAGGACGGCAAGTACACCGGGTTCGATATCCAGCTGTGGCAGGCCATCGCAAAGCAGGCAGGCCTGAAATATCGCCTGCAGCCCATGGATTTCAACGGCATCATCCCGGGCCTGCAGACGCACAACATCGACGTGGCGCTGGCGGGGATCACCATCCGCCCGGATCGCGCGAAGGTCATCGATTTTTCCGATCCTTACTATGAATCCGGCCTGGCGATCCTGGTCAACAAGGACAGCTCGATCAAGACCGCCAAAGACCTGGAAAACAAGACAGTCGCCGTCAAGATCGGCACCGCCACCGTGGACTACATGAAGGCCAACGTGCCTTCGGCCAAACTCAAGCTCTTCCCCAACATCGACAACGCGTTCCTGGAACTGGCGACCGGCCGGGTCGATGCCGTGGTGCACGATACGCCCAACGTCCAGTACTACGCCAAGACCGCCGGCCAGGGCAAGGTCAAGGTCGTCGGATCCCTGAAGAGCGGCGACTTCTATGGCATCGCCTTCCCGAAGGACAGCAAGCTGGTCCCGGTCGTCAACAAGGCGCTGGCCGACTTGAAGGCCAACGGCACCTACGACACACTCTACGAAACCTGGTTCGGCAAGAAGCCGGATTGACGCTTCCGTCGCCGATAGGGTGATTCTGTGACTTTCGAATGGTCCGCTATCTGGGCAGCTTGGCCGGACCTCATGGCCGGTGCCTGGATGACGATCCAGATCACGGTCCTGGGTCTGGTGGGTGGCACGATCATCGGCGGGCTGGCCGGCGTGGTGGTCACCTATGTGCCCATTCCGGTCACGCGCCGCAACCTGGCCTGGACCGTCCTGGCGCTGGTCGTCGTCTATGCGCTGCTGCGGCTGTCGTCCTGGCTTAGCAGCGGTCCGCTGGCCGGTGTGGCGCCGGAAATTTCCTGGGCAGTGCGGCTGGCGGTGCTGGCGGTCGTCCTGTGGCGTTGTCTGGCCTGGATTCCGGTCGTGCTGTCGATCATCGCCCAGATTTACATCCTGCTGATGCGCGGCACGCCGATTGTCGTGCAGGTGATGTTCATCTACTTCGCCCTGCCGCTGCTCGTCAATCTGCGCATCGACGGCTTCACGGCGGCCGTCTTCACGCTGATGATCAATTCTGGCGCCTATATCGCCGAGATCGTGCGCGGCGGCCTGCTGTCGGTCCCCAAGGGCCTCCAGGAAGCCGGTCAGGCCATGGGGTTGCCGTTCTACAAGATCCTGGCGCATATCATCGGCCCGGTGGCGCTGCGGCGCATGATTCCCACGATGGGCAATCAGTGCATCATCAGCCTGAAGGATTCCTCGCTGTTCATTGTCATCGGTGTGGCCGAGCTGACCCGCCAGGGCCAGGAAATCATCGCCGGCAATTTCCGTGCCGTCGAGATCTGGGCGGCGGTCGCGGTAATCTACCTGATCATGACTGGCTTCATCGCGCTGGCGCTCAAATTCATTGAACACAGGACGCGCATCGTATGAGCATCGTCGAGTTCAAGAACGTCACCAAATGTTTTGGCGAGAACGTCGTGCTCGATGGGATCAGTCTATCCATCGATCCCGGCGAGGTCGTGGTTGTCGTCGGTCCTTCCGGGTCGGGCAAATCGACCTTCCTGCGTTGCATCAACGTCCTGGAAACGATCCAGGGCGGTGACATCGTCGTCAACGGACACAGCGTTCACGGCAAGGCCTCGCAGGTTCGCGAATTGCGCCGCGAGGCCGGCATGGTATTTCAGCAGTTCAATTTGTTTCCGCAGCTGACCGCGCTGGAAAACGTCATGTTTGGCCCGCTCCATACCCGGGGGACGTCCAAGGCCCAGGCACGAGAGCAGGCGCAGGAACTGCTGCGCAAGGTCGGCTTGGCCGAACGTGCCGGCCATTATCCCGGACAGCTCTCGGGCGGGCAGCAGCAGCGGGTTGCCATTGCCCGGGCGCTGGCCATCAAGCCTATGCTGATGCTGTTCGACGAGCCCACCTCGGCACTGGATCCCGAATTGCGCCACGAGGTCCTGAGAGTGATGCAGGATGTGGCCGAGGAAGGCATGACCATGATCGTGGTCACGCATGAAATGGAATTTGCCCGCAAGGTCGGCAGCCGGCTGATCTTTATGGATCAGGGCAAGATCGCCGAGGACGGCGTCCCCGAAACCCTGCTCAGCCACCCGCCCAGCCAGCGGCTGCGGGATTTCCTTCAGCACGTGTCTTGATCGGGTGTCAGCGCGCGACGGTGGCCCGGACGGTGCGCGTGGCAATGATCTTGTCGGATCCGTCCGCCAGGACCTGGACGGTCACCTGACGCAGGCGATAGGCCTTTGGCAGTTCCGCCTGACCCTGGATGACGATATAGCGCCCCATGTCCAGGCTTTGGGTGCCCAGGTCGACATAGGCCGTGTTGCCGTTGGGGTAGCTGCCGATGCCGATCAGCTTGACGTTGCCCTTCAGGTTGGCGATATCGGTCTGGCCCTTGGCGGGTTCCTGGATCAGCAGCACCTGATAATGCAGGCCGTCGGGATGCACGCTCATGTCGGTGTAGCGGATGCCGGGCGAGGTGCCGCGCGGATCCGGCGGGATGGCGGCGAGCAGGCTGGCGACGCCTGATTCCATGTCGGTGGCGTGTTTGCGCAACTGCTCGACGCGGGTGCTTTCATCCTTTTGCGTTTCCTGGGCCTGTTTCAGATCCTGGTGCAGCGTCTTGGATTCATTGGACAGACGCTGGTTTTCCAGGCTGGCGGTGTTCAGGTCCATGCGCAGCTGCTCGGACTGCTCGACGGTCAGGCGCTGCGGGCCGTAGCTGCGCTGCAGGAACAGCACACCACCGGCACCCAGCACGATGCCGGTGATCAGCAGCAGCAGCCAGCGCGGGATGCCGCGGCTGCGCCGGGTATAGCCATACGGGGTGGGTTTGAAGGTTGGGCGGTTAGGGCCAAAAGACATGACGGAATTCCTGAAGCGGCTAGGAGCATGGTACCGAAACCCATAAGCATAAACGGTTTGCCGCTGCTGTCGCCGGATGGTCTACAGACGGTTGCGAATTGCCAGAACTGGACAGGTCGGGATCCGTGTCCGTGGTCGAGTGTAGCAGCCCGCTTATCGCAGGGCTGGGTGTGCGCCGTGCGGGTGGCGCAGCAACTGGTCCAGCCGGTCCAGGCGCTCGGGCGTGCCGACATCCACCCAGCAGCCCGGGTGGCGCTCACCGGTCACGGCCTGGTGGGTCATGGCCCGGCGCAGCAGCGGCGCCAGCGGGGCGGCGCGATCTGGATCCGTCCCGGTGAACAGCGACGGGCGGTACAGGCCGATTCCCGCAAAGGTCAGGGTGGTGGCGCCCGGTGGCGGTGGCGTCACGGTGCCGTCCGCCTGCCGTGTGAAATCACCCTCGGGGTGGTGGGTGGGGTTGTCCACCAGCAGCAGGTGGGCCTGCGTCGTATCGGCCAGATCCGCTGCCCAGCTATGTGCCCGGGCCGGATCCCAGTCGCACCAGATATCCCCGTTGACGACCAGAAACGGCTGTTCCTGAAAGAAGGGCAGCGCGTGGGCGATCCCGCCGGCTGTCTCCAGGGCGGGCGATTCGGCCGAATAGCGCAGGCGCACGCCCCAGGCACCGCCGTCGCCCAGCGCCGCCTCGATCCGATCGCCCAGCCAGGCATGATTGATCAGGATGTCGGTGATGCCGGCATGGGCCAGCCGCCGCAGATGCCAGACGATGAGCGGCTGTCCGCCCACCGGCAACAGGGGTTTGGGGCAGGTGTCGGTCAGCGGGCGCATCCGTTCGCCGCGCCCCGCAGCCAGGATCATGGCCCGCATCAGAAGGAATACCCCTGACGGGCGGGGACTTGCTCGACCTGGTCCAGCAGACGCAGCAGCGGATGAAACACGGTATAGCGCCCCGCGACCTGGCGCACGTAGGTCAGTACCCGGGGCATATGGTCCAGATAGTGATGCTTGCCGTCGCGATGCGACAGGCGGGCGAAGACGCCCAGGATCCGCAGGTTGCGCTGCAGGCCCATCCATTCGTATTCCAGATGGAATTGCGCGAAATCCGCCGGGACGGGCAGGCCCGCGGCGCGGGCATATTCCCAGTAGCGGATGGCCCAGTCCAGCTGCTGCGGTTCGTCCCAGGTGGTGCGGGCGTCCATCACCAGGGATGCGATGTCGTAGCTGAGCGGCCCCTGCAACGCATCCTGAAAATCGATCACGCCGGGGATGAAGTCGGGCGCGCCCGTGCCGATCATGAGGTTCGGCGAATGGAAATCGCGGTGGACGAAGACCTGTGGCTGGGCGCACGCTTGCCGGGCCAGCAGGGCGAAGATCCGCGTCAGCCTGGTTTGCGTGTCGGCATCCGGCGTGTGTTTGTGGTGGACCTGCAGATACCACTGCGGGAACAGATCCAGTTCCTGCAGTAGCCGGGCCTCGTCGTAGACCGGCAGCCCGTCGGCGGGGCATTGCTGCAGCGCGACCAGGGCCCGCAATGCGCCGCGCATGTGGTGCTGCAGGGCTGTTTCGTCCTGGCCCAGGCCGTCCCGGATGGCCTCGTAGAACGTCTGGTTGCCCAGGTCGCTGAGCAGCAGGAAGCCTTGGGACAGATCCTGCGCGTGGACGACCGGCACGCGCAGGCCGCCGTCGGACAGCCGCTGGGCGATCCGGACGAACGGCCCGCAGTCCTCGTGCGGCGGTGGAGCGTCCATCACGATCAGGGGGCCATCCGCGGTCTGGATGCGGAAGTAGCGGCGGAAGCTGGCGTCGCCCGACACGGGGGTCAGCGAGGCGGGGTCCAGGCCCCGCGTGGCGGGCTGCTGGCGCAGCCAGTGATGCAGCGCCTCCAGGCGCGAATCCGGAAGTTCAGTGACGGTCATGAGGGTGATCGGGGGAAATGACAAATGGCTGGTCGCGTACGCAGGGGGCGCGGCTTCTCTATAATACTGGGTCGCTGGTCGGTGTGGTGCGCGGATCGGCGGCTTTCTGTCACCATCCTGTTTTAGGGGACCCCGTCTTCGTGCATTGGATCAGCCGCATCCTCCTCCTGAGCGCCGCCTTGTCCGCGCCGGCGCTGGCTGTCGAACCCCCGGCCAAGGCCGAGGGGTTGCGCATGGTCGACGGTCTGCGTCTGCATCCGCGCCTGAAGGACGACGCCCTGCCGTCGTTTCTGATCGGCGATGACATGACCCGCGAGACGGGGGGGCGCGTGATCCTGCGGGGCAACGCTCAGGTGCGCAGGCTCGATGGCGTGGTGAAGGGCGACCGCATCGATTACGACCAGGCGACCGGCGAGACCGACGTTCGCGGCAACGGGCTGTTGATGCGCGATGGCAATATCGTCGAAGGCCCTCGCCTGCGCTTTAACGTCCACACCAGCCAGGGCGTGGTCGAGGCGCCGCGATTCTGGCTGGGCGCCACGGGCGGCCAGGGCGAGGCCGTGCACGCCGACATCCTCAGCCGGCAGCACGTGCGTCTGAAGGACGTGCATTACACGGGCTGGAACGGGCCGGATCCGGCCTGGTACATCGATGCCAGCCGGGTGGATCTGTATTTTGATGAGCACGAAGGCGCGGCCCGCAACGGGGTCCTGCGCTTCAAGGGCGTTCCCATCCTGTATTCGCCGTACCTGACGTTTCCGTTGGGCCGGGAACGCAAGAGCGGCTTCCTGATACCGACATACGGCACGTCCAGCAACAGCGGCCTGGAAATCACCACGCCGTATTATCTGAATCTGGCCCCGAACTACGATGCCACGCTCTATCCGCGCTTTCTCGGCAAGCGCGGCCTGCTGATGGGAACCGAATTCCGGCACCTGGGGGAATCGTCGCATTCCGAGTTGTTCGGCACCTACATCATGCACGACCGTCAAACCGGGGACGCGCGCTGGCTGTACTCGACGCAGCACACCGAAGATCTGGGCCATGGCGTGCAGCTCTATCTCGATGCGCGCCGGGTTTCGGACGACAATTATTTCCGCGATTTTTCGTCGTTCGGGCTGACCGACGCGGCGATCACCTACATGCCCAGTCAGGCGCTGCTCTCCTGGAGCAATGGCAGTCATTTCAGCGGATCGCTGCAGTTCTATAAATACCAGACTTTGCAGGACAGCACGGGGTCGTTCCTGGCGCCGCCCTACGACAAATTGCCGGAACTGTATTTCCGGGCCCAGCATTATGGCTGGAACGGGTTCGACGTGGTGTCGGACAATTACGCGACGCGTTTCATGGCGCCGATCTATCAGGGGGATGCCTTCCCGACTCTGTCCGGCAAGCGTCTGATGCCCAATGGCACCCGCCTGACGTCCTATACCTCGATCTCGCGCCCCTTCGTGACCCCAGGCGCCTACCTGACACCGAAGATCGGCCTGCACATGAGCCAGTACCAGACAGACTGGTTCTATGGCGAAATCCAGGGCCTGCCACCCGAATTGCAGGGGCGTCCGCGCGTGCAGTCACGCGTGCTGCCGATTGCCTCGGTGGATACCGGCCTGACACTGGAACGCGATGCTTCGCTGTTCGGCAACGCGGCGATCCAGACGCTGGAGCCTCGCCTGTATTATCTGTACGTCCCTTACCGCGATCAGTCCGGTCTGCCGGTCTTCGATACCGGGATGGCCACTTTCAGCTATCAGCAGGCCTTCGACGAGAACATCTTCAGCGGCGGCTGGGACCGGATCGCCAATGCCAATCAGCTGACCACCGGGCTGACGACCCGCTGGCTGGATGCGGACACGGGCTTCGAGCGGCTGTCGCTGTCGGCGGCGCAGCGTTTCTATTTCACCGACCAACAGGTCACGCTGCCCAGCCAGACCCCGCGCAAGGCCACGGAATCGGATTATCTGATGGGGGCGAATGCCGCGCTGACCGACCGGTTCTCGGTGTATTTCGACGGCCAGTTCGATCATGACACCATCAAGCGCAGCCGGCTCAGTTCCGGGGTGCGGTGGAGCCCCAAACGGCTGGCCACCATGTCGCTGTCCTATCGCTACGAGCGCGATCCCAATCTGTATACCGACCCCTATCAGACGCTGCCGCCGGGCACGACGCTGCAGTCGCGCGAGCAAATCAGCGTGACCAGCCAGTGGCCACTGACGCAGCGTTGGTTCGGCGTAGGCCGTTATGATTACTCCCTGACCGAAAAGCGCAGTACCCAGTCCATCGTGGGGGTCGAGTATCGTGGTGATGGCGGCTGGGCTGCCCGGGCCGTGCTGCAGCGCTATGCGGTATCGGCGCAGGTAACCAATACGGCGCTGTTCCTGCAACTGGAACTCACCGGCCTGGGATCGCTGGGTACCGACCCCATGTCACTGCTGTCTGATCGGATCACGGGTTATCAATCCGTGACTCCTCCCACGCCTGAAAAAACCAATTTCGAGAGGTACGAATGATGTCCGGCTTGCGTCATCCCGCCTATGTGCTTTCCCTGGCCGTGGCGCTGGGCGGCAGCGCGTTGGTACCCGCTCATGCGGCCAAGACGTCCCCCCGCCATGTGGCGCCCGCCTCGCAGGCGGCGCCCACGGAACAGTTCGTGGACGGGATCGCCGCCATCGTCAACAAGCAGGTCATCACTCTGGGGCAGCTGTCTGAAAAGACCGCCCAGGTCCGCGGTCAGATGCAGCAGCAGCGCATCCCGGTGCCCGAGGATGCCGTGTTGCGGCGTCAGGTGCTGCAGCAGATGATCAACTCGGCCTTGCAGGACCAGGAAGCCCAGAAGGTCGGCATCAAGATATCCGATGCCCAGCTGGATCAGGCCATCGGGTCGGTGGCCCAGCGTAACCGGATCGGCGTCGATCAGCTCAAGCGGGAAGTCCTGGCCAGCGGCCTGAGCTGGGATCAGTACCGGTCGGAACTGCGTTCCCAGGTCCAGGACGATGCCCTGCGCCGGCGCTTCGTCGAGGATCGCATCACGATCAGCGACAGCGACGTGGACGCGTTCCTTCAGTCCCATGCGGACATGCCGGTAGGGCCGGCTGCCGGCGCGCCGACGCAGCCCGAGGCCGCGCCCGAACCCGCCCCCGTGCCGACGGGACCCGAGCTGGTCGAGCTGGCCCAGATCCTGGTTGAAGTCCCCGACTACGCGGCCAGCTCCGTCGTGGCGGAAAAGCGCAAGCAGGCCGAGACGATCCTGCGCAAGCTGAAATCCGGCGGGAATTTCGCCGGGCTGGCGGCGGCGTCGTCGAACGGCCCCCAGGCCCTGCAGGGCGGCGACATGGGGATCCGGCCGCTGAAGGACTGGCCGGATCTGTTCGTGCGCGCGATTGCCGATGTGCCGGCGGGCGGGATCAGCGGCATCATCCAGAGTGGTCGGGGTTTCCACATCCTGAAGGTGGTGCGGCGCGGATACGCGCAGCGGCCCGCCCCGAAAAAGGCATCCGCACCCCAACCGGCGCCGACACCCACGCCGGCCAGACAGCCGGCGGCCGCTTCCGGCCCCATGATGGTCACGCAGACGCACGCCCGCCACATCCTGATCAAGACCTCCAAGGTCATGAGTGACGACAAGGCGCGCGGTATTCTCAGCGGCCTGCGCACCCGCATCGAGCACGGCGAATCCTTTGCGGAACTCGCCAAGCGCTATTCCCAGGATGCATCCGCCCCGCAGGGTGGCGACCTGGGCTGGGTAAATCCCGGGGATACCGTGCCGGCCTTCGAGCAGGCCATGAACGCGCTGCAGCCCGACCAGGTCAGCGAACCCGTCAAATCGCCTTTTGGCTGGCATCTGATCCAGGTCGAAGGCCGCCGCACGAAAAACATGGAGCAGGAATTCCGCCGCATGCAGGCGCGCCGCGAACTGATGGAGCGCCGGATCGGCCCTGCCTACGAGGACTGGCTGGATCAACTGCGCAGCCAAGCCTATATCGACAACCGGCTGGAACACACCCGCTCGGGCACGCAATAAGCACGATGGCTCACCAGGCACGCAAACGCTTCGGGCAGCATTTTCTTCACGACGAATCGGTCGTGGATGCCATTGTGCGTGCCATCGATCCCCAGGCCGACGATCTGATGATCGAGATCGGCCCGGGCCTGTCGGCCCTGACAGCACCACTGCTGCACCATCTGAAGCAGCTGACGGCGGTAGAACTGGACCGGGATCTGGCGCGGCGTCTGCGCGCCACCTGGACCGAGGATCGTCTGCGGGTGGTCGAGGCCGACGCGTTGACGGTGGATTTTGCGGCGATCCTGCCGGATCCCGCCGAAACGCGTCTGCGCATCGTCGGCAATCTGCCCTACAACATTTCCACCCCGCTGCTGTTTCATTTGATGCGCTGGGCCGATCAGGTCCGGGATCAGCATTTCATGCTGCAGCGTGAAGTCATCGATCGTATGGTGGCGCGGCCGGGCGACAGCCAGTATGGCCGTCTGTCCGTCACGCTGCAGGCGCGCTATCGCATGACGCATCTGTTCGACGTGCCGCCCGCCGCTTTCGACCCGCCGCCCAAGGTCATGTCGGCTATCGTGCGCATGCGTCCGCTGGCAGCGGGGTCGTTTCGTCAGCCCCGCGACCCGGCGGTGTTCGATCAACTGGTGTCGCGGGTGTTCGAGCATCGCCGCAAGATGATACGCGGCAGCCTGGGTGCCTGGACCGATCGTCTGGATTGGGACGCCCTGGGCATCGCACCCACGGCGCGTCCGCAGGAACTGTCGGTCGGGCAGTTCATGGATCTTGCCGATGCGCTGGTGGCGTCCGGGGTGACGGCGCGCTAGCCGTCACTGTGCTGGAGGCGGGTGCCCGTGGTGACGGCGTCCGGACGGCCGATCAATCCTGGCGTCCACCGTGCTGAATGAGTTCGATCTTGTAGCCGTCGGGGTCCTGCACAAAGGCGATGACCGTGGTGCCGTGTTTCATCGGGCCTGCCTCGCGCACGACCAGCCCGCCCCGTGTCTTGATGGTGGCGCAGGTGTCGTAGGCGTCCTCGACCTCGATGGCAATGTGACCATAGCCGTCCCCGATATCGTATTTTTCCGTGTCCCAGTTATGGGTCAGTTCGATGACCGCGCCCTCGGCCTCGTCCTGGTAGCCGACGAAGGCCAGCGTGAAGCGCCCTTCGGGATAGTCCTTGCGACGCAACAGCTTCATGCCCAGGACGTCCGTGTAGAACATCAGGGAACGGTCCAGGTTGCCGATGCGCAGCATGGTGTGAAGTAATCGCATGGTGGGATCCTTGGGTGGGTTATCCATCCATGATACGCAAATACGGCTGCGATCGTCTTGTCCGGCCCCCGGACGGGCGTCAGAACAGCGGCAGAGTCGCCGGGTGATGCCGGGCCAGCGCATCTCGGGCCTGTTTGAAGTCCGGATACAGTCGGTCCACCTCGCGCCAGAAGGCCGGGCTGTGATTCATTTCCGTCAGGTGCGCCACTTCATGCGCCACCACGTAGTCGATCAGCGATGGTGGCAGATGAATCAGACGCCAGTTCAGGCGGATGCGGCGCTGGCCGCTGCACGATCCCCAGCGGCCCTGGGCGGCCGACAGGCCCCAGCCCCGGATCCATTGCCCTGCGTGGTCCAGATAGTGTCGCAGGCGCGGCTCGAAATCGCGCAGCGCCTGGGCCTGCAACCAGACCTGGGCTCGTTCCTGAATGCGCGTGCCATCGGCGGTGCCGGGCAGCGGCAGGCTGAGCCGGTTGCCGGCGACGGGATGGTCCGCGTCGCCGTTGAAGTCCGCGTCGCGGGTGCCATCCAGCTGTAATTCGATCATCACCCCCAGGTAGGGAATCCGGCCGCCGGCACGCCACTGGGTGTCCCGCAGTGCCAGGATCTCCAGCCGTTCACGGCTGATCTTCAGCTTTTCCCGGATCCAGGTGGATTTTTCCCGGATGACGTCCTCGATCTGGCGACGGCTCGCCCAGGTAGGCGCCTGGATCAGCAGGCGGGTCTCGCGGATGGTCAGGCCGATGGTCTTGCGGCGGGAACGCCGCAAGGCATAGTCCAGGGGTTCTCCGTTCAGCTGGATGTCGTGGCGCGCGTAGCCGGGCGGATCGATCCTGGAGGACGGATCCGGGGCGAACAGGTTGAGCTGCCTTGCGTCACCGGTCGGCATAGCGTTCGGGGTTCAGGCGTCGCATCTCGGCCTCGATCCAGTCGCGTACGGCGTGGTTCAGGGTGGCCGACGTGTATCCGGCCGGATCCAGCGCGGGGCCGAACGAGACGGTCACTAGCCCCGGGGTCTTCAGGAAGGCGTTGCGCGGCCAGCGTTCCCCCGCATTGTGGGCCACCGGGATGACCGGGGTTCCGGTCTTGCAGGCCAGCATGGTGCCGCCCTGTTTGTAGCGGCCGGTTTCCCCGGGCGCGACCCGGGTGCCTTCGGGAAACAACACGGGCCAGCGTCCCTCGCGCAGACGCTGGCCGCCAATGCTCACCACCTGATCGAAGGCCTCGCGGCCTTTTGTCCGGTCGATAGGGATCATGCTCAGCAGGGCCAGGCTCCAGCCGAAAAAAGGAACGTAGTGCAGTTCCTTTTTATAGACGAAGACCACGTGGCGGGGCAGCTTGACGGCGAAGTACAGCGTTTCCCAGGCCGATTGATGCTTGGACAGGATGATGGCGGGCCCATCGGGCAGATGCTCCATGCCGCGCGCCTGGTAGCGGATGCCGAGGATCCAGCGCGCGCCCCACAGAGCCAGACGAGGCCAGCCCAAGGTAAGGCGGTAGCGCCAGACGAGCGGCAGCGGCGCCCACAGGACGCAGCACAGGGCATAGGGGATCACCGTCACGACCAGGAAGACCATGTACAGGGCGGAACGCAGAAAGGTCATGAATTGGCCTTGAGCAGGGCATCGGCCACAGCGGCCAGATCGTTGCGCACTTCCGTGCCGGCGGGCAGTTCCCCGCTGGTGCCGGAAGTCTCCCAGGTCTTGTTGCCCTTGCCGGTCAGGACCAGCCACGGCGTGCAGCCGGCCGCGGCGGCGGCCTGCAGATCCCGCAGGCTGTCGCCCACGAGGGGTACGCCGTCCAGATGCACGTCCATCCGGTGCGCGATGTCGTAGAGCATCCCGGGCAGGGGCTTGCGGCAGGTGCAGGCCTCGTCCGGACCATGCGGGCAGAAAAAGATCGCATCGATGCGCCCGCCGGCCTCGGCCACCGCCTGGCGCATACGGGTGTGGATGGCCCCCAGCGTTTCCATGGAAAACAGGCCGCGGGCAATGCCGGACTGATTGCTGGCGACCACCACGCGCCAGCCGGCGTGGCTCAGGCGGCCGATCGCTTCCAGGCTGCCGGGAATGGGGATCCACTCGTCCGGTGATTTGACGAAGGCGTCGCTGTCCTGATTGATGACGCCGTCCCGATCCAGGATGATGAGCTTCACTGCGCGAGCCTCGAGAGGTCGGCGACCTGATTCATCAGGCGATGCAGCGATTGCAGCAGGGCCAGCCGGTTGGCGCGAACCTTTGCATCGTCGGCCATCACCATGACGTCGGTGAAGAACTGGTCCACTGCGGCGCGAGCCTGTGCCAGCACGGCCAGACTGGCCGTGAAGTTGCCGGCTTGCAGTTCGGCGGTGGCCTGGGGTTCCAGGCGGGCAATGGTGTCCGCCAGCTGCCGCTCGGCGGCTTCGGCCAGCAGGCTGGCATCGAAGGCGGGCAGGGTGTCGTCCGCCTTCTTCAGCAGGTTGCTGACGCGCTTGTTGGCGGCGGCCAGGGATTCGGCCTCGGGCAGGGCGGCGAATTCCATGCAGGCCGCGACGCGCGCAGCGACCTGATGCAGAGGCGGGCGCAGGGCCAGAACGGCGTCGACGGCGGTGCGGTCGCAGGCGGCGGTCAGCTGATTGCGATAGCGTTCGTAGACGAAGTCCAGCACGGCATCGACCGTGCCGTCGGCCAGGGTGCCTGGGGCGAAACCTGCCGCCGCCTGAGCCAGCAGGGCGCCCAGACGTGCCGGAGAATCCTGGCTGGCCTGCAGCCAGCCGCCGGCCGTCAGTTGTTCGTAGGCGCTGATCAAGCCCAGGGCGGCGCGGCGCAAGCCATAGGGATCGCGCTCGCCGGTGGGGGCCAGACCGATGCCCCAGATCCCGACCAGGGTTTCGGCGCGTTCGGCCATGAACAGGACGGCCGCCGTGAGCGTGTCGGCCGTGACGGCGTCGTCCAGGCGGATGCGGTACTGGTCGCGCAGGGCGCGCACCACATCGGCGGCTTCGCCGTCGTGTCTGGCGTAATAGGCGCCCATGATGCCCTGGAGTTCCGGGAATTCGCCCACCATCTGGGTGCCCAGATCGGCATGCGCCAGCCAGGCGGCGCGCCCGGCGGATTCCGTGGAGCCGCCCAGCAGCGGCGCCAGCCATCGCGCCAGGGCCTGGACGCGTTCGGTGCGTTGCAGCTGGCTGCCCAGTTTGTGGTGATAGACGCTGTGCCCCAGATCGGCCACCCGGTTGGCCAGCGGGGTCTTCAGGTCGGTCTGGTAGAAGAACTGGGCATCGGCCAGACGCGGGCGCACCACGCGCTGGTTGCCCTGAATGATGAAGGACGGATCCTGTGGGCACATGTTGCTGACGATCAGGAACCGGTGGGTCAGGGCTCCGGTCGCCGGATCGAACAGCGGGAAATATTTCTGGTTCAACCGCATCGTCAGGATGAGGCATTCCGGCGGCACGGCCAGGAAGGCTTCCTCGAAGGCGCCGACGTAGACCGTGGGCCATTCGACCAGGGCCGTGACTTCGTCGAGCAGGGCGTCGGCCTCTGGGGATACCCCGATGGTCGCCCCCAGCGCAGCCGATGATTCGGCCAATTGGCCGGCGATCCGGGTGCGTCGTTCGGCAAAGCCGGGGATCACATGACCCAGGCTGGACAGCTGGCCGGCCCAGTCGTCCGCTGAGGCGATCGTGATCGGTTCCTGGCACAGGAAACGATGGCCGCGCGTGACGCGGTCAGCCTGCAGGCCCAGGATCCGGACTGGGACGATAGCATCGCCCCACAGGGCCAGCAGCTGATGCGCCGGGCGCACGAATTTGACGCTGGTATGCCCGTCGGCCAGTTGATACTGCATGACCTTGGGGATCGGCAGATGGGTGACCGCATGTTCCAGGGCCTGCTGCAGGCCATCGGCCAGCCGTGCGCCAGCCGCAGTGCCTTCGGCGAACAGGACGTCCTGCTTGCCATCGTGGTGGCGCGTCAGATCGGACGGCGTCAGGTGCGCTAGGCCTTTGGCCTGGAGCTTCTTCAGCAGGGCGGGGGTGGCCGCGCCCTGGGCATCCAGGCCGATGGTCGCGGGCATCAGTTTTTCGGCAAAGGACTGGTCCGGTGCCTGGTCCAGGACAGCGCTCAGGCGCACGGCCAGCCGGCGTGGGCTGGCAAACGCCGTGCAGTCGCAGCCGTCGGCCAGCAGGTGCTGGCCCTGGAGGATGGCGCGGATACCGGTGGCAAAGGCCTCGCCCAGCGCGTTCAGAACCTTCGGGGGGAGTTCCTCGGTGACCAGTTCGACGATCAGGGGGCGGGTGCTCATGCCTGCACCTCCCGCAGCATCGGAAAGCCCAGCCGTTCGCGCGAGTCGAGATAGGCCTGGGCCACGGCGCGCGACAGATTGCGGATGCGGCCGATGTACGTGGCGCGTTCGGTGACGCTGATGGCGCCCCGGGCGTCCAGCAGGTTGAACGTGTGCGCGGCCTTCAGGGTGGCCTCGTAGGCCGGCAGGGCCAGCGGGACCTGAATCAGGCGCGTGGCCTCGGCCTCGTAGTCGTTGAAATGGGAAAACAGCATGGATGTGGAGGCGTATTCGAAGTTGTAGGTCGACTGTTCCACCTCGTTCTGGTGGAACACGTCCCGGTAGAAGACGCGATGGCCGTCGGGAGTTTCGGTCCAGACCAGGTCATAGACCGATTCCACGCCCTGCAGGTACATGGCCAGGCGTTCCAGGCCGTAGGTGATCTCGCCGGTGGTCGGATTGCAGTCCAGGCCGCCGACCTGCTGGAAGTAGGTGAACTGGGTGACTTCCATGCCGTTGAGCCAGACCTCCCAGCCCAGGCCCCAGGCGCCCAGTGTGGGGTTTTCCCAGTCATCCTCGACGAAGCGGATGTCGTGCTGTTGCGGATCGATCCCCAGCACCTGCAGCGACCCGATGTACAGGTCCAGGATATTGGTCGGGGCCGGTTTCAGGACCACCTGAAACTGATAATAGTGTTGCAGCCGGTTCGGGTTGTCGCCGTAGCGCCCGTCCTTCGGGCGGCGCGACGGCTGGACGTAGGCGGCCCGCCAGGGTTCCGGGCCGATGGCGCGCAGGAACGTGGCTGTGTGCGAGGTGCCGGCCCCGACTTCCATGTCGTAGGGCTGCAGCAGGGTGCATCCCTGCCTGTCCCAGTATTGCTGGAGCGATAAAATCAGTTGTTGGAATGTGAGCATGACGTGGCGGACAATCCGCGAGGTTCGTATCTGAAACTCGGGTACAGTGCGGGCTGCACCCGAAACGGCCATTTTATCCACTTTGTCGGAGAACACATGAGCGATTGCCTCGAAGTCCAGCGGCAGGACGGGATTCTGGTCCTGCGTCTGAACCGGCCGCAGGCGCGCAACGCCGTGAATCTGGAAACCGCGCAGGCGCTGGCCGCCGCACTGGATACCCTGGACGCCGACCCCGCGCTGCGGCTGGGCGTGCTGACCGGGGCGGGCGGGAACTTCTGTTCCGGCATGGATCTGAAGGCTTTCGCCGCCACCGGCCAGCGACCGTATGTCGGTGACCGGGGGTTCGGCGGGCTGTGCGAACGTCCCCCGCAAAAACCGCTGATCGCCGCCGTCGAGGGCTACGCGCTGGCCGGCGGCTGCGAGATCGCACTCGCCTGCGATCTGATCGTCGCGGCCCGGGATGCGAATTTCGGCCTGCCAGAGGTCAAGCGCGGGCTGGTGCCGGGCTCCGGCGGTATGTTGCGGCTGCCTGCGCGCATTCCCTATCACGTTGCCATGGAGGCTGTCCTGACGGGCGACTTCCTGACGGCCGAACGCCTGCATCAGCTGGGGCTGGTCAATCGCCTGGCCGATCCGGGCGGTGCGCTGGATGCGGCCCTGGGATTGGCGCGGACCATCGCCGCCAATGGTCCGCTGGCGGTGCGCACGGCCAAATCCATCATCGCGCAGTCGCGCAACTGGCGTCCGGACGACATGTTCGATCTGCAGCGCCCGCGTATCGCCCATATCTTCACCTCGGAGGACGCGCGCGAAGGCGCCACCGCGTTCGCCGAGAAACGACAACCGGTCTGGAAAGGAAAATAATGACCACCATCACCGAACGCGACCTGATCCAGTCGATCGAGGACGCCGTCCAGTTCATCAGCATCTATCACCCGCTGGATTACATTCGGCATCTGGCGCGCGCCTACGAGGTCGAGGAAAGCCCGGCCGCGCGCGATGCGATCGCGCAGATCCTGACCAACTCGCGCATGTGCGCCGAGGGTCATCGGCCGATCTGCCAGGACACCGGCATCGTCAATGTCTTCATGAAGATCGGCATGGACGTGCGCTTCGACACGCGCCGCAGCCTGCAGGAACTCTGCGACGAGGGCGTACGCCGGGGCTACACCAATCCGGACAATCCGCTGCGCGCCTCGGTGCTGGACGACCCTCTGTTCACGCGCCGCAACACCCGCGACAACACCCCCTGCGTGCTGCAGGTCGAATTGGTTCCGGGCGATACCGTGGACGTGCAGGTGGCGGCCAAGGGCGGCGGCTCGGAAAACAAGACCAAATTCGCCATGCTCAACCCCAGCGATTCGCTGGTGGATTGGGTGCTGCAGACCGTGCCGCACATGGGCGCCGGCTGGTGCCCGCCCGGCATGCTGGGGATCGGCGTGGGCGGCACGGCGGAAAAGGCGATGCTCATGGCCAAGCAATCCCTGATGCAGGACATCGACATGTACGAGCTGCTGCAACGCGGCCCGCAAAGCAAGCTCGAAGAACTGCGCATCGAACTCTACCAGAAGGTCAATGCGCTGGGGATCGGCGCCCAGGGCCTGGGCGGCCTGACCACGGTGCTGGACGTGAAAATCATGACCTGTCCGACGCACGCGGCGTCCAAGCCCGTCGCCATGATCCCCAACTGCGCCGCCACGCGCCACGTGCATTTCGCGCTGGATGGCAGCGGCCCGGCCGCCCTGACGCCGCCCTCCCTGTCCGAATGGCCGGAAGTTCACTGGAAGCCCGACTACAAAGCGTCGCGCCAGGTCAACCTGGACACGCTCACGCGGGAAGAGGTCGCCTCCTGGAAGCCCGGCGAGCGCCTGCTGCTGTCGGGCAATATCCTGACCGGGCGTGACGCGGCCCACAAGCGCATCCAGGACATGCTGGCGCGCGGCGAGTCCCTGCCGGTGGATTTCGCCGGCAGGGTCATCTACTACGTGGGCCCGGTCGATCCGGTGCGTGACGAGGTCGTTGGCCCAGCGGGCCCCACCACGTCCACGCGCATGGATGCGTTTACCGATATGATGCTTGGGCAGACCGGCCTGCTGGCCATGATCGGCAAGGCCGAGCGCGGCCCCGATGCCATCGAATCGATTCGCCGCCATGGCTCGGCCTATTTGATGGCCGTGGGCGGTTCGGCCTACCTGGTGTCCAAGGCCATTCGCGCCGCCCGGGTGGTCGGCTTCGAAGACCTCGGCATGGAAGCCATCTACGAGTTCCAGGTCCAGGACATGCCGGTCACGGTGGCGGTCGATGCCCAGGGGGTTTCGGTGCACAAGACCGGTCCCCAGGAATGGCGGAAGCGGATCGCGGCGCGGCAGGTTCCCGCCGGGGCCTGAAGACGTCTTTGATTGCATATGGGGGATACCATGCACGACACCTTGATGCGCACGGCGCTGTTCGTTCCCGCCAGCCGGCCGGACCGTTTCCCGAAGGCCATCGCCAGCGGGGCGGATGCCGTCATCATCGATCTGGAAGACTCGGTGGCGCCGGAAGCCAAGGCCGAGGCGCGCGACGCGCTGGTCCGTTACACGGCGGATCACCCCCGGGAACGCCTGTGGGTGCGCATCAATGACGGGACCACCCCCTGGTTCGACGACGATCTGGCCGTGTGCCGGTCTTCGCCGGCCATCGCCGGTATCGTCCTGCCCAAGGCCCAGGCGGCCGAACACGTCTATATCGTGTCGGGCGCCGGCAAGCCGTTGATGCCGGTGATCGAATCGGCGTCCGGATTGCGGGTCCTGGATCGCATCGCCGAGGCCAACGGCGTCGTGCGCCTGTCTTTCGGGATCCTGGATCTGATGGTCGAATTCGGCACCCGGCCGCAAACCGAAGGCGCGCAGCGGATCCTGGATCAGGTGCGCTTCCAGATCCTGCAGGCCAGTCGCATGCATGGCCTGGCCGACCCCCTGGACACGGTCTATATGGATTTTTCCGATCCGGACGGGTTGCTGCGGACGGCCACCCTGGCCAGCGATATGGGCTTTGGCGGCATGCTGTGCATCCACCCGGCGCAGGTGTCGGTGGCGCATCAGGCCTACCGGCCCCAGCCCGACGAAGTCGACTGGGCGCGACGCGTGGTGGACCATGCCGACAGCACAGGCGACTACATCTTCCGCCTGGATGGCCGCATGATTGACCTGCCGCTGATCGAACGCGCCCGCCGCGTCCTGGAACACGCCGCATGAACCCGCAAGACAAGGATCCGTCGGTATGAAAACCTATACGGTTTCCGAAGGACGGCACAGGCGCGTGCCCAGCGGCGTGACCACGATGGTGATTTGGCTCATGCCATGACCTCGGTTCAGGGGTTTGTGGGGGTGGCGGAAAACAAATTTCATGAAACTTTCAAGTTCACCAAGGCCCGCAGACGCTCCACCCCCACCGGTTCCTCGGTCAACAGGGGAACGACAGCATGGCGTCGGGCATGTCGCGTGGCCACAGCCTCGATTTCCCGCAATTCGTTGCGCGCGCGCTGGCGCAGCAGCGAGGAATGCGGATGTGCGGCCGCCACGCTGTTATTGACGACCCAGGCCCACGGCTCGATGCCTGCGCGGCGCAGATCGTCTTGTAGGTTGGCCGCTTCCAGTACGGGTGTGGTTTCGGCCAAGGTAACGATGAGCACCTTGGTCTGCTTGGGATCTTGCAACTGCATCATCGGCGTGGTGAAGTGAACGCCCGTCTCGCCCATTTGCCGGGCGATGTCACGGTGGTACGCGCCGGTGGCGTCGAGCAGCAGCAAGGTGTGACCGGTGGGCGCAGTATCCATCACCACGAACTTCCTTCCCCCTTCGCGGATGGCACGAGAGAACGCCTGGAATACCGCAATTTCCTCGGTACAAGGCGAACGCAGGTCTTCTTCCAGCAGCGCGCGGCCTTCGGCATCGAGCTGAGCGCCCTTGGTGTTCATGACGTGCTGGCGATAGCGTGCCGTCGCTTCCTCCGGGTCGATGCGGCTGAGCGTCAAGTCAGGCAACGAACCTTCCAGCGTATCGGCCAGATGCGCAGCCGGATCCGAGGTGGTCAGATGGACAGGCAGCCCTCGGCTGGCGAGTTCCACGGCAATGGCCGCGGCCAGCGTGGTCTTGCCTACGCCACCCTTGCCCATCACCATGACCAGCCCGTGCCCATCGGCGGCAATCTCATCGACCAGGGAGGACAAGTCTGGCGCATCCAGCCGGGCCGGCAGTTCAGCGGCATTGGTGTCCGGTGTGGCGTCGGTATTGACCAGCAGTTGGTGCAAGGCCTCGAGGCCCACGAGATTGAATGGTTTGAGTGCGATCTGATCTTGAGGTAGCGCCTGGAGCCCCTGCGGGATGGCGGCCAACGTGGCCTGTTCTCTGTTGTAGATAGCGGTGGCCAGGGCATCGTTTTCGGTCTCGCCAGCGGGGAAGACGCCATTGATGACCAAGTACTGCTGCGACAGGCCGATGGCGGCCAGTTCTTCGTGGGTGCGTGCAGCCTCGCGCAGCGCAGTGCGCTGTGCGCGGGCCACCAGCACCAGGCGGGTTCGCAGGGGATCAGCTAATGCTTTCACGGCAGCCTTGTATTGGCTGCGCTGCTTTTCCAGCCCCGCCAAAGGGCCAAGACATGACGCATCGCCTTTGCCCGCTTCCAGAAAGCCGCTCCATGCGCCAGGCAGTTGCAGCAGACGGATGGTGTGTCCGGTAGGCGCCGTATCGAAAATGACATGCTCATAGTTTTGCACCAACGCAGCGTCAGTCAGCAAGGCTGTGAACTCATCGAAGGCAGCGATTTCCGTCGTGCACGCGCCTGACAGGGATTCTTCGATGCCTCTGACCACATCGTCCGGCAGGACGCCCCGCACAGGCCCCGCAATGCGGTCGCGGTAGGCTTGTGCCGCCGCCTGCGGATCGATTTCCAGCGCCCACAGGTTCGGTACTGTGGTAATTGCCGTGATGCGGTTGCCAATGTGCTCACCGAAAACCTGCCCCACGTTGGAAGCAGGGTCGGTGCTGACTAGCAGCACGCGCTGACCCTGCGCGGCCAGTTGTACCGCCGTTGCGCAGGCGATGGAAGTCTTGCCGACGCCCCCCTTGCCGGTGAAAAAAAGAAAACGGGGTGGTTGAGTCAAAAAATGCATGGTCCCTCCTGATTCAGCAGCAGCGGCCACCAGAGCAGCAAGCGCCTTGCGTGGAAGGCGCTTCAGACACCTGAAGGCCAGCCCAGCGGGCCAGTTCGCTACGGTTGGGATAGCGGCCAGCCAAGGCCACTTCGCCATTGACGAGCACCAGAGGAAGCGCTTCTTGTCCCGAGCGTTCCAGGAAGCCCTTGACGGTTGGGTTCTCTGCGAAAGCCAAGGGCTGCTGTGCCAGGTTGAAGCGTTCGACTTGGGCTCCGCTTTGCGTAGCCCAGTCTACGTCGGCGGCGAATTTCACCAAGTTCTCATCGACTTCAATGCCACAGACGCCTGTGCTGCAACACAGTGCCGGGTCAAAAATCTGGATGTTTGGCATAGGGTGTCCTTTCGAATCTTTCAGTGAGAATGGAGCGTGCGGAATTGCCCGTACAGATGAAGAGTGCGGTTGTGGATGGTGCTGGAGGTCATGGCATTAGCAGTTGCAGTGGGAGGACTGGGATACTTCGCATACGCCGTCCTGGCAGCAATGCTCGGTCAGATAGCCAAGCAGCCCATTCATCTGGGAGAAGTCGGCGCGGTAGATGTGGTTGCGGCCTTGCTGCTCGATCGTGACCAGACCGGCATGGGCTAATTCTTTTAGGTGGAACGATAGCGTGTTGCGTGCCACCTCAAGCTGCTCGGCCAGGACGCTGGGTGTCTGCCCTTCCAGGCCGGCGATAACCAAGGCACGAAACACTCGCAGACGTTGAGTGTGGGCGAGTGCGCTAAGCGCAGAGACAGTTTGAGCTTCGTTCATAGATCCATAATACAACAAATATTGAATTAAAAGGGACTGAAAGGCCAAACTCGCTCAAATGCCGACTATGGCAATGGACTAGCCCCCTGAAAAACCGGACACAGTCACGACTGAATGCCTTGGCCAGGGGTATCGCGAGGAGCACTGCTCCTCGGGCCAATTACACCGCATCCTCAGACAGCGATGGGGGCAGGGATGCTGGGATACGGGTCATAGCCCACGATTTCGAAGTCTTCAAAGCTGTAGTCGTAAATCGAGCCCGGCTTACGCTTGATCACTAGCTGCGGCAACTCACGAGCGTTGCGTTGTAGTTGTGTGTGAATCTGTGTCATGTGATTGGAGTAAGCGTGCAGATCGCCGAGACTCACTATGATCTCATGTGGCTCCAGGTCACACTGTTGAGCAAGCATGTGCGTCAACAAAGCCAGTGAGGCGATGTTGTACGGAAGCCCGAGGAAGCTGTCCGAGCTTCTGATGTATAGCAGCGAGGATAGTTTGCCTTCTGCTACATAGAATTGGTAGAGCAGGTGGCATGGTGGTAGTGCCATACGGCCCCGTTTGGCATTTTCCTGGGGGCTGATCTTCTCGTCAGGCAAATATTCCGGGTTCCAGCCGTGGAAGAGAATGCGGCGGCTGTTTGGATTCTTCTTCAGCGTTTCGACCACGTAGTCAATCTGGTTGATGGTGCCGCCGTCCTTGGTTGGCCATGCCGTCCACTGTTTGCCGTATACGGGGCCAAGCTCATTATCTTCGGTGGCCCATTCGTTCCAGATGCTGACCCCGTGCTCCTGCAGCCAAGTGACATTGGTGTTGCCGCTGAGGAACCAGATGAGTTCGTTGGCGACGCTCTTGAAATGCAGCTTCTTTGTGGTCAGTAGCGGAAAGCCTTTTGATAGGTCGTGCCGTAGCTGGCGGCCAAACACTGACGTTGTGCCGGTCCCCGTACGGTCGCCCTTCACCAGGCCGTTTTCCAAAATGTCTTGAAGAAGTGCAAGGTATTGCTTCATGTATGCATCCAGTTATTTGGACAACGCCCCAGCATCCGGGACTGCGGCGATGATCTCCACCGAATGCGTGATCTTCGCCGTCTTTTCCAGCATTGCGATCGCCGAACAATATTTCGTATGCGACAGTTCCACCGCCCGTTCCACGGTCGCTTGCGGCAGATCCCGCCCGGTCACCTGGAACTCGAAGTGGATATGAGTGAAGACTTTCGGTTCCGTGTCGGCGCGCTCCGCCGTCAGCTTCACCCGGCAGCCGGTGATCGCGTGGCGGCCGCGCTTCAGGATCAGCACCACATCGTAGGCCGCGCAGCCACCTGCGCCGGTCAGCACTGTTTCCATGGGGCGGGGGGCCAGATTCTGGCCGCCGCCCTCGGGGGCACCGTCCATTGCCAGGACGTGGCCACTGCCGGTGCGTGAAACGAACAGCATGCCGTCGGGGCCTTGCCAGTCGAGGGTGCATTCCATGATGTGTATCCTTTCAGCGGAAGAAGTCTGGGCGATGCCCAGGTGTCGGGTGCCGGCAACTCGGTGAATGCCCTGAGTGACGCCCGGGGAAATCGGGTGTCTGATGGTCTTGATGGTTCGCGAAGCCCCCAGCTTGCATGGGGATTTACATCTCTGTAAAAGATGTGCGGATTTATCATAGATCAAAACTGGCGCTACAATTCCGGGTCGCCGGGCTTGATTTTATCTGGGTCCGGGCTTCATTTGTCCTTCACTGGAAGCACTGTGGATACCGTCACCGTATTACTCCTGACCTTCATCATGTCCGTCACGGGGCTGGGTATTTTTATCTGGTCGTTGCGGCGGAACATGTTCGACGACAACCCTGCCGCAGCCGGGGTCATTTTTTCGACGGGCGAAATCGGCCACGTCGAAGACCCTTCCGCCACGCCCGAGCAGCGGGCCGGCCTGCAAAAGACCGTGACCGAAGGCGGCAAGGCCGTCATCGATCCGTCGCTGGCCGACCAGCTCAAGCGCGAACTGGCCGACCGGATGGAAGCGGACCAATCCACGGCGTACGTCACATTTGTCTTCCTGTCCTGTGCCATCGTGTGGCTGGTGGTGGCGTCCACCTTCGGCCTGATCAGCTCCATCAAGCTGCATAACCCCGAATTCCTGACCCAGTATGCCTGGCTGACCTTCGGGCGCACCCGCACGCTGCACCTGAACATGGTGGCGTATGGTTGGTGTCCGATGGCGGCCTTCGGCATCGCTACCTGGGTACTGCCGCGCCTGCTGAAGACGCGCTTGTACGGCGGCCGTTTCGCGCTGCTGGGCTGCATGCTGTGGAACGCCGGCCTGATCGCCGGCCTGGGCAGCATCGCCGTGGGCATCAATGACGGCCTGGAATGGCTGGAAATTCCCTGGCAGGTCAGCATCCTGCTGGTCATCGGCGGTGCGCTGATCGCGCTGCCGCTGGTCTTCACGCTGCGTAACCGCAAGGTCGATCACCTGTACGTGTCGATCTGGTACATGGGCGCGGCGCTGTTCTGGTTTCCCATCCTGTATTTCATCGGCAAGGTTCCGGGCGTGCACTTCGGCGTCGAGCAGGCGACCATGAACTGGTGGTTCGGCCACAATGTGCTGGGGCTGTACTACACGCCGATCGCCCTGGCCTCCGTGTATTACTTCCTGCCGAAAATCGTCGGCCGTCCGATCCAGTCCTACAACCTGTCGCTGATCGGTTTTTGGGCGCTGGCCTTCTTCTACGGGCAGGTTGGCGGTCACCACCTGGTCGGCGGTCCTGTGCCGCACTGGCTGATCTCGCTGTCCATCGTGCAGTCCATGATGATGATCATCCCCGTGCTGGCGTTCTCGGTGAACCAGCACCTGACGATGCGTGGCCAGTTCAAGACCATGTATTATTCGCCCACGCTGCGCTTCATCGTGGTCGGCGCGATGATGTATACGCTCAGCTCCTTCGAAGGATCCTTCGAAGCTCTGCGCAGTGTCAGCACGGTCGCGCACTTCACGCACTTCACCGTGGCGCATGCTCACCTGGGCCTGTACGCGTTCTTCTCGATCGTCATGTTCGGCGCCATCTATTTTGTGATGCCGCGCGTCATGTCCTGGGAATGGCCGCATCCCAAGCTCATCAGCCTGCATTTCTGGCTGGTGACGATCGGCATCGGCATTTATTTCGTCAGCCTGTCCACGGGCGGCTGGCTGCAGGGTCTGGACATGCTGGATGCCTCCAAGCCCTTCATGGATTCGGTGCGGGTCACGATTCCGTACCTCGAAGGCCGCACGCTGGGTGGTTCTCTGATGACCCTGGGTCACCTGGTGTTTGCCGTGCACTTCGTGCTGATGGCTCTGCGTTATGGCACGAGCCGCGTGGGCCCCGCCCTGTTGCACAACCGTAAGTTTCAGCCTGAAAGTCAGGCGATTGCAGGTGCCTGATCATGGAAAGCGAATACAAACTCCTTAGTGGGGCGATGGTGACCCTCGCCCTGGCCACAGCGACCCTGGTCGTCGTGCCCTACCTGCAGTTGGACAACGTGCAGCCTTCGCCGGGCCTGAAGCCCTATACGGAACAGCAGCTGCGTGGCCGCGAAGTCTACATCTCGATGGGTTGCGTCTATTGCCATTCGCAGCAGCCGCGCAGCCAGTCCATGGCGCCCGACTTCCAGCGCGGCTGGGGGCGTGCGCCGGTGGCGGGCGATTATTACTACGACAACCCCCACTTGATGGGCACCATGCGGACCGGGCCCGATCTGTTCAATGTCGGGGCGCGCCAGCCCAGCGTGGACTGGAACCTGGGACACCTGTACGAACCGCGTGCCTACACGCCGGGCAGCACCATGCCGTCCTTCCCGTTCATGTTCAAACTCAAGGACAAGGCCGATGCCGGCGACAAGGTCGTCAACCTGCCGCCCAGCTTCGCGCCTGCGGGCAAGGTCGTGGTCGCGTCGCCTCAGGCTCTCGATCTGGTGGCTTACCTGATTGGCCTGGATCATACGTACCCAGTTAATCCGGATGCGACCTTGCCCCAGGTCGTCAAGGACGAGTCCGCCGCCCGAATCAAGGCGACAGCGGCTGAGGATGGAGCGAAGAAATGAGCAACAAGTTCACTCAGCAGCGTCGTGAACAGCCGGAACCTCACGAAGGCAGCCGGCCAGTTCCCAAGATCGTACTGACGGTCATCGCCCTCCTGTTCATCTGGGCGGTGTATCACCTGGCGGTCAGCTATACCCCGATGCCGCCCTCAGTCGGAGACGATCGGGTGGCAGCCGACTTTGCCGTGCCCGTGACGGCCGACGGCGGTCAGCTGTACACCGCCAACTGCGTGGCCTGTCACCAGGCCAGCGGGGCCGGTGTCCCGGGGGTGTTCCCGCCGCTGGCCAAGTCCGAATGGGTCGATGCGGCCGATGCCAGCATCATGGTGCGCATCGTGTTGCACGGCATCCATGGTCCGCTGACCGTCGAAGGCGCAAAATACAACGGCGAGATGCCGCATTTCCAGGATAAGTTCTCGAACGAGGAACTGGCCGCGATCATCAGCCATGTGCGTACCAGCTTTGGCAACTCCGCCTCCAAGATCGATGCCGCGTTCGTGGCCAAGGTCCGCGAGGAAACCAAGGGGCAGACCATCCCCTGGAAGGGCGACGAAGATCTGCGTCCGCTGCTGGGCAAATAAGACCCGGGACACGTCATGCGGTGGATTTTGTCACTGGTGCTGGCCCTGGTGGCGGGCATCGGGACGCTGTACGGCCTGACGGATGGCTTCACCGTCCTGACGGCCGAGGCCGCCCGGCGCCAGGCGGTGGCCGCGCAGCCCCAGCCCGTGCCGGCGGCGCATGTGCTGGACTCCGCCGGTGGGGTCGATTTGCTCACCCGTAATCTGCGGGACGACGGCCGCGTGGCGATCGTCAACTTCTTCTATACGCGCTGTGTCGCCTTGTGTCTGGCACAGGGATCCCTGACCGAGCGCCTGCAGCAGGCGATCGAGGCCGAGGGGCTGCAGCACCGGATCCGGCTCATCAGCATCAGTTTCGATCCGCGTGACCAGGCCCGGGACCTGGCCCGGTATGCGGTCCGGATGGGGGCCGATACCACTGTCTGGCAGTTCCTGTCCTTTACCCAGCCCGCTCAGCGCGATGCGGTGCTGGACCTGTTCGGGATCATGGTTGTGCCCGCGCCGCTGGGCGAATTCGAGCACAACGCCGCGTTTCACATCGTGACGCCGGATGGGCGTCTGGCCCGCATCGTGGATCTGGATGATCCGGGCTGGGCCCTGAACGCCGCCAAGTCCTTCATGACTTCCGCGTCGGGAACCGTCGAACCCAAAGCGGCTGTGCGCGGCGGGTCCGTGGAGCCTGACGGTTCGCGGCCTGCGCCTGCCGCTGCCGACACACGATCCGCAGGCACGCAGCCAGCCCCGACCGGGAGACAGCCATGAATCGTTCCAGGATGGTCGGGCCTGTCTCGCTGGGGCTGGCCGTTGTCTGCCTGGCGCTCGCCCTGGGCCTGCATGACACGTTGACCGGACTCATGAGCCTGCATATGGTGGTGCAGATTCCCCTGCTGGTGCTCGGTGGCGTCTTTCTAGAGCAGGCGTGGCACGCGGGGCGGCAGCCTCGCGCGCCATCCATGGCGTCGGCCCCGGCGTCGGAAGCGCAGCAGACCGCGGTCGCCGAATCCGGTTCCACGCGCAAGAGGCTGTGGTGGAAGTCCACGTCCGGAGAGCGGATTCGATGGTCGTATAACGCCTACGGAATCCCAGGTCTGCTGTTGGTCAGCTTGATCGGCGCGGGCTGGATGATTCCCAAGGCCCTGGATGATGCGCTGGTCGATTGGCGCATTGCGGCCTTCAAATATCTGGGTCTGCCGGTCTGCGGCTGGCTGCTGCGTGCGTCGCTGCGTCAGGCCAACGTCGTCATCAAGCTGTTTTTTCTGGGCAATTTCTGCTGGATGAGCGCCATTGTCGGCATGGTCTATCTGGATCAGCCGATCCGGTTGTGTAATGCTTATCTGCAAGACGATCAGGACTGGGCGGGGCGCGGCCTGATTGCCCTGGCGATCGTGCTGCCCTCGTGCTGGTTGCTGGCCGAGCTCAAGCCGATCTGGCGGTTTCTGAATCGATAAGAGGTGCATCATGGATCAGACGAACACACCGTGGCGGCGCCGGTCGGGATGGCTGGATCGCCTGCTGGCGGAAGCCGGGCGCGCGCTGCAGGTGCTCGATGGCACTGTGTCTCATGAACGCGCCAATCCCGCAGGGCCGGTTGCGGCCGATGATCCGGTCCTGTCGCCTCGCGAGGCCCGGCATGCCGCCGGTCTGATGCGCGTCAATCACGTCGGCGAGATCTGCGCCCAGGCCCTGTACCGGGGCCAGGCTCTGTCGTGCCGTGATGACCGTATCCGTGGCGTGCTGTTGCGGGCGGCGGCCGAAGAGGTCGATCATCTGGCCTGGTGCCGCCAGCGTCTGGACGAACTGCACAGCCGGCCCAGCCTGCTGAACCCGGTGTGGTATCTGGGGTCTTTCGGCCTGGGAGTGGTGGCCAGCCGTGCCGGGATTCCCTATAACCTGGGATTCATGGCAGAAACCGAACGCCAGGTCGAGGAACATCTCGATGGCCATCTGGCGGCGCTGCCCGGGCAGGACCGGCGTTCCCGCCAGGTGGTGACGCAGATGCGCGACGATGAGATCGGTCACCGGACGACCGCTGAAGACCACGGCGCGGTGCCGCTGCCCGCCCTGGCCCGGGGCGCCATGCGCCTGATGTCGCGGGTCATGACGACCACGGCCTACCGGATTTGAATCGGGATTACCCTTGTTTGTGTGCAAAACACAACAAACCTATGGCCGTTGTCTATTGACATCAAATAGATCTTGCACCGCAACAAAAAATTCCTATATAATTTGCTTATCGGATGTCGAGACGTGATTGCAGAGGGAAAACCCGTAATCACCGATGGCTCGGGCCAAAGGCCCTGGTAGCCAGACATGCCCAGGTTGTCTCCTCCACCCTCCTCCTTTGGTGGATTTAGCCCAGGATCTTCGGATCTTGGGCTTTTTTTTATCTGTTTTTCCAGGCGCCCAGGCGCTCGGACAGGCGATCGGCCAGTTGACGAATGGCTTGTCCGGCCTGTGCTTCCCGGGCCGGATTGATTTCGAGTGAGCGGATGCTGACCGCCACGCCCGCCACCGCCTCGGGGTGGCGGGAATCGAAGACAGGCGCTCCATAGCAATACATGCCGTCGCGCACCGCCTCGCAATCGGTCGAATAGCCGCGCTGGCGCACGCGCTGCAGTTCGGCAATCAGAGCATCGGTGTCGCGCAGCCCCTGGTCGGTCAGGGGGGGCGGCCAGCCGGCGCCATTGGTGTTGTGCAGCTTGCGCACGGCCGAGTCGGGCAGGGTGCTGAGGATGGCCAGCCCGGTGGCGGTATAGACCGCCGGCAGCCGCATGCCGGCATGAAAGGTCAGCCCCAGGGGGTGTTTGCCGTTGCGGCAGGCGATGTAGACCACCTCGGGTCCGTCTCGGACCGACAGCGTGATGGTTTCTTCCGGAAGCACGCGCATGTCGTCCCAGGACGCAAAAAATTCCTGTGTGATGTCCAGCCGGGACAGAAACGCGTTCGCCCACATCATCACGTGGGGGCCGAGCGTCATCTGTCCGCCTTCCAGGCGTGTGATCAGGTTCTGCTGTTCCAGCGTGGCGCACAAGCCGTGCAGGCTGCTTTTGGGCAAGCGCAGGGTTTTGGCCAGTTCCGCCAGGGACAGGGGGCTGCCTGAACGTGCCATCAGGTCCAGGATGGCGGTGGCCCGCGCGACGGCCGGCGCGGTCGGTTTTTCCAGAGTCATGGCGGTGAAACGGCTGAGGGCGATAGGTGGTGGGGTCGATCTGACAATGACGGGACGCCGGCGGGGGCGGCGCCGATGCATTGACGCTGCCACGGCATCCCGCTATGATCACTTCGTTCAGTATATCATATATCGTTCAATATATTGAACGATCAACCGGAGTGACATGATGTTGGCATTGAAGAAACCGGATCTGCTGCGGCAGCAGGCCTACGTCAACGGCCAGTGGTGCGCCGCGGACTCGGGCGAGGTCATCCAGGTCGGCAACCCCGCCACGGGCGAAATCATCGGCAGCGTTCCCTGCATGGGGGCGGCCGAGACCCGCCGCGCGATCGAAGGCGCCCAGGCGGCCTGGGGGGCGTGGCGCGCCATGACGGCCAAGCAGCGTGCCGTCATCCTGCGGCGCTGGTTCGACCTGATGACGGCCCATGCGCAGGATCTGGCGGTCATCATGACCGCCGAACAGGGCAAGCCCCTGGCGGAATCCCGGGGCGAGATCGCCTATGGCGCCGCCTTCCTGGAATGGTTCGCCGAAGAAGGAAAACGGGCGTATGGCGACGTGATCCCCACCTTCGCGGCGGATAGGCGCATCGTGGTGACGAAGGAACCGATCGGCGTCTGCGCGGCGATCACGCCCTGGAATTTTCCTTCGTCCATGATCACCCGCAAGGCGGGCGCCGCACTGGCCGCGGGCTGCCCCCTGGTCGTCAAGCCGGCCGAGCAGACGCCGTTCTCGGCCCTGGCGCTGGCCGTTCTGGCCGAGGAAGCGGGCGTGCCTGCCGGGGTGTTTTCCGTGCTGACGGGCGACGCGCCGGCGATCGGCGGCGAGATGACGGGAAATGATCTCGTGCGCAAGGTATCGTTCACCGGCTCGACCGAAGTCGGGCGGCTGCTGATGCGCCAGTGCGCCCCGTCGATCAAAAAGCTCTCGCTGGAACTGGGGGGCAACGCGCCCTTTATCGTGTTCGAGGACGCCGACCTGGATGCCGCGGTCGACGGCGCCATCGCCAGCAAGTACCGCAATGCCGGGCAGACTTGCGTCTGCACGAACCGGTTCTACGTGCAAGATTCGGTCTACGACGCCTTCAGCCGGAAACTGGTCGATGCGGTCGGGAAACTGCGTGTGGGCAACGGCCTGGAAGACGGCGTCACACAGGGGCCCCTGATCGACGCCGCGGCGGTCGACAAGGTCCAGGATCACATTGCCGATGCCGTGGCCAAGGGCGGACGGCTCCTGACCGGTGGGCGGCCCCATGCGCTGGGCCACACCTTCTTCGAGCCCACCGTACTGGCCGATGCGACGTCGGACATGAAAATCGCCCGCGAGGAAACCTTCGGCCCTCTGGCGCCCCTGTTCCGCTTCCGCACGGACGACGAGGTCGTCTCGATGGCGAACGCCACGGAATACGGGTTGGCCGCCTATTTCTACAGCCGCGACATCAGCCGGGTCTGGCGGGTCGCCGAGGCGCTGGAATACGGCATGGTGGGCATCAACACCGGATTGATCTCCAACGAGGCGGTGCCATTCGGCGGGGTCAAGCAATCGGGCCTGGGCCGCGAGGGCTCGCATTACGGGCTGGACGACTATCTGGTCGTGAAGTATCTGTGCATGGCGATCGGCTGACCGTCGCGCGCGACGCCGCGGATGGGCCCTTCCCGGGACCGTCCGCGAGCGTCTGATCGGCTGTCGCCATGGCGTGGATATCGGCGTCGCTTTTGTTGCATCTGTATCCCCGGTGTCGCAGCATAAGTTACAAAATTGGCCGATAATCTCGTTTTGTCTTTCCGGGGCCGCTTTGAACGCCTCCAGTCTGTCCGCTTCACTGAGCTGGCCAATCATCGGGATTGTGGCCTTCGTGGTGGGAGGCCTGATCGTCGTTTCCGAACGCTGGCACGGCCGCTTCACCGGCGACACCGATCTGCACAAGCCTCAGGCCATGCACACACGGGCCGCACCGCGCGTGGGCGGGCTTGCGGTCGTGGCGGGCAGTCTGGCCGGCCTGCTGGTGCTGGGGCCGCGCAACATGACGCTGACCTGGTTGTGGCCCGCGCTGTTCGTGGCCGCATTGCCGGTGTTCGTCGCCGGGCTGCTGGAAGACATCACCAAGGAAATCGGTTCCGGCAAACGTCTGCTGGCTGCTTTCGTGTCGGCCGGAATCGCCTGGTGGGTGCTGGGCGGCGTCTCGCGGGTCGGCTTGTCCTGGGCGGATGCGCTGTTGTCCAGCTGGCCGATCATTTCGCTGATCTTCACGATGGTGGCGGTCGGGGGCTGCACGCATGCGCTGAACATTGTCGACGGCATGAACGGCCTGGCCGGGATGATCGCCACCCTGATGGCGGTGTCCCTGGCGCTGGTCGCGCTGCAGGTCCAGGATGTACCGATCTTTCTCATCTCCACGGCGCTGGCGGCGGCGACGCTGGGCTTCCTGGTCTGGAACTTTCCGTTCGGCCGGGTGTTCCTGGGCGACGGCGGCGCGTATTTCCTGGGATTCATGCTGGCCGAACTGGCGGTGCAACTGGTCGTGCGTAACCCGGGCGTCTCGCCCTTCTATGCGTTGGCCGTACTGTTCTATCCGGTGTTCGAAACCCTGTTTTCCATCTGGCGACGCAAATTCAAGCGCGGGGTGCCGGTCGATCAGCCCGACGCCTTGCACCTGCATCAACTGGTGTTTCGCCGCCTGGTGCGGGTCACGTTCAGCCGCGATCGCCGCCATGCGGTGCCCGCCCTGTGCAACGCCATGACTTCACCTTATCTGTGGGTGCTGGCCCTGATCGGGTTGGTGCCGGCCACCCTCTGGTGGGACAACGCCTGGATCCTGTGCCTGAGCATGGGTGTTTTTGCCGGGGTCTACATCTGGCTCTACATCCGCCTGGTCACCTGGCGACGCCCCCGCTGGCTGTTGCTGCCTTCCCTGGGACGGCGCAGCCGGCATGATTAAAGTTCCTTCGATCAATACGGCAACGATGCCGGGGAGAATTTAATGAACATTCAAGACGTCCGTCTGGCTGTCGTCGGTCTGGGTTATGTGGGCCTGCCGCTGGCCGTCGAGTTTGGCAAGCAGCGCGAGGTCTTGGGCTTCGACATCAACGCGCGGCGCATCGAAGAATTGCGCGCCGGGCGTGATCACACCCTCGAAGTCCCGGGCCCTGAACTGGCCGAGGCCGCGCATCTGCGCTATTCGGCCGATCCAGCCGAACTGGCCGCCGCCAATGTGTTCATCGTGACCGTCCCGACTCCCATCGACGAGTACAAGCAGCCCGACCTGACCCCGCTGGAGCGCGCCAGCGAGACCATCGGCCGCATCCTGAAGCGTGGCGACGTCGTCATCTACGAATCGACCGTCTATCCGGGCGCCACCGAGGAAGTCTGCGTGCCCGTGCTGGAGCAGACCTCGGGCCTGAAGTTCAATGTCGATTTTTACGCGGGCTACAGCCCCGAGCGCATCAACCCGGGCGACAAGCAGCATCGCGTGTCCACGATCCGCAAGGTCACCTCGGGCTCGACGCCGGAAGTCGCCGACCTGGTGGACACCCTGTATCGCCAGATCATCACGGCCGGCACGCACAAGGCGCCGTCCATCAAGGTCGCCGAGGCCGCCAAGGTCATCGAAAACACGCAGCGCGACGTGAACATCGCCCTCATCAACGAGCTGGCGCTGATCTTCAACCGCATGGGCATCGATACGCTGGACGTCCTGCAGGCGGCCGGCACGAAATGGAATTTCCTGCCCTTCCGTCCCGGGCTGGTCGGGGGCCACTGCATCGGTGTGGATCCCTACTACCTGACGCACAAGGCGCAGGCGATCGGCTACCACCCGGAAATCATCCTGGCGGGTCGCCGGCTGAACGATTCCATGGGCGGCTATGTCGTCTCGCAGCTGGTCAAGGCGATGACCAAGCGCCGCATCCAGGTGCAGGGTTCGCATGTACTGGTCATGGGGCTGACCTTCAAGGAAAACTGCCCCGACCTGCGCAATACCCGCGTGGTGGACATCGTGCGCGAACTGGGCGAATACAGCATCGACGTGGATGTGTACGACCCCTGGGTCGATCCGGCCGAGGCGCAGCACGAATACGGCATCACGCCGGTGTCCAAGCTGATGCCCGGCGCCTATGACGGCGTCATCCTGGCGGTCGCCCACGAGCAGTTCGCCGCCATGGGCGCCGCCGCGATCCGCGCCCTGGGCAAGTCCGAGCATGTGCTGTACGACCTGAAGTACTTGCTGGCTGCCGACGAATCCGACTTGCGTCTCTGAGGCCTGGCCATGAGTACACGTTATGATGCCGCTCGCGCGGAATTGCAGGCCAGCCCCCGCACCTGGCTGGTCACCGGTTGCGCCGGATTCATCGGGTCTAACCTGCTGGAAACCCTGCTCGGCCTGGACCAGGTCGTCGTGGGCCTGGACAATTTTGCCACCGGCTACCAGCACAATCTGGATGAGGTGCGTGCGCAGGTCACGCCGGCGCAGTGGTCGCGCTTTCGCTTCATCGAAGGCGATATCCGCGATCCGGACACTTGCGGGGGTGCGGTCGAAGGCGTCCGGCACGTGCTGCATCAGGCCGCGCTGGGCTCGGTGCCGCGTTCCCTGAAGGATCCGATCACCAGCAATGCCGTCAACGTCGGTGGCCAGCTCAACATGCTGGTGGCGGCACGGGACGCCCAGGTGCAATCCTTCGTGTACGCGGCATCCAGTTCGACCTACGGCGACCACCCCGGTCTGCCCAAGGTCGAGGACCGCATCGGCAAGCCGCTGTCGCCCTATGCCGTGACCAAACTTGTCAACGAACTGTACGCGGACGTCTTTGCCCGCGCCTACGGCTTCCAGACGGTTGGCCTGCGCTACTTCAATGTTTTCGGCAAGCGCCAGGATCCGGACGGCGCCTATGCCGCCGTGATCCCGAAGTGGGTCTCCTCCATGATCCGTGACCAGGAGGTCATCATCAACGGCGACGGCGAGACCAGCCGCGACTTCTGCTACATCGACAACGTCGTGCAGGCCAATCTGCTGGCCTCGCTGGCCGGGCCGGGGGGCGTCAATCAGGTCTACAACGTGGCGTTCAATGCGCGTACCAGCCTGAACGAACTCTTCACCTACCTGCGCGACATCCTGGGGCGCAATGGGGTGGCCTACGGGCGCGAGCCGCGCCATGGCGATTTCCGCGCGGGCGACGTGCGCCATTCGCAGGCCGACATCTCCAAGGCCCGTGACCTGCTGGGCTACGAGCCGCGCTTCGACATCCTCGGCGGTCTGGAACGGGCCATGCCCTGGTACATCCAGTTCCTGCGATGATCATGCGGCGGCGTGCCCGATGCGGCGACTCATCAGGGCGGGGGCCCGCCGCGGCGGGCCGATTTCCCGCCTGAGCCGACGTGATGCGTTCCCTGAGACATCGGCTGACGAACCTGCACGCCGATCACCGGCGCATTGCCTTGGGGGCGGCGCGCGTCGCCTTCTTCCTGTTGATGGGCAAGGCCGTGGGCGCGTTCAAGGAAATGGCGGTGGCCTACCGCTACGGGATCAGCGAGGTGGTGGATGCCTACCAGTTCACGCTGACCCTGGCGAACTGGCTGCCCGTCACGCTGGTGGGCGCCTGCTCCGTGGTGCTCATTCCCGCTCTGGTGCGCAGCCGCCAGGGCGAATCCGCCCGGCATGGCCGCTTTCTGAGTGAACTGCAGGCCTGGACCCTGGGGCTGGGTGCTGTCATCGCCCTGGCGCTGGTGCTGGCCTGGCCGCTGGTGCTGGATGTCGCCGGACAGGGGCTGACGCCCGCCGTGCGGGACATGAGCAGCCTGCTCATCCTGGGTTTCGCCCCGGCGGCGCTCTTCACGGTCTGGACCGGCCTGAGCGCCGCCCGGCTGCGCGCCCACGAGCGCCACATCAATACGCTGCTCGACAGCGTCCCGGCGCTGATGATCCTGGTCTGGGTGCTCGCGGCGCCTGCTGGGGCCGGTGTGATGCCGCTGCTGTGGGGGACGCTGCTCGGGTATGCCCTGCAGTCGTTCCTACAGGCGCGGCTGGCGCGACGCGCCGACGGTGTGCCGGCCTGGCCGCGCCTGAGCCGCCAGGCCCCGCAGTGGTCCAGCCTCGCAGCGGCGGCCGGCATCATGCTGGTGGGTCAGCTCGCCATGAGCTTCGTCGGGCCGATCGATCAGTACACCGCCGCGCAGCTGGGCCAGAATGCCAATGCGACGCTCGGCTATGCCGCGCGGCTGCTGTCCCTGATGATCGGTCTGGGTGCCGCTTCCGTCGGGCGGGCCGCGCTGCCGGTGCTGGCGGACATCCAGGGCAGGGGCGACGCCGCCCATGCGCGCGCCATGGCGCTGAAGTGGTCCGTCGCCATGCTGGTGATAGGCGCCGTGGCGGTCCTGGTCGGCTGGTGGCTGGCCCCCTGGATCGTGTCGCTGCTCTTCGAGCGCGGTGCCTTCACCGCACAGAATACGGTGGTCGTGGCGCATGCCTTGCGCTGGGGGCTCTTGCAGCTGCCGTTTTTTTTCGGGGTGCTGATCCTGGTGCAATTGCTCGCCAGTCAGAACCGCTATGGTTGGATGGCGACGATCGCCGTTCTGAATTTCGGAGTGAAGGCCGTGATGAACGCCGTGCTTGCGCCGCGTATGGGGGTGGCTGGCATTATGTTGGCGACCAGTCTCATGTATGCCATGTCCTATGCCGGCTATCTGGTGCTGGCGCTGCGGGTGCGCCCCAGCCGGGCAACCGCGAAGAAAAGGCAGGACCCATGAGCGGACCGCGCACCGATCTGATGATCGTGATTCATTCCCTGCGGGGTGGCGGGGCCGAGCGGGTGGCGGTGGACATGGCGGCCTACTGGCTGTCGCGCGGCTACCGGGTGTCGGTGGTGACCCAGACCGGATTGGAACACGATGCGTATGCCCTGGCCGAAGGCGTGCAGCGTCACGCCCTGGGCCTGGCCTCCGATAGTGGGGGGCCGTTGGGCGCCGTCTGGGGGAATCTGCGCCGTTTCCTGGCGCTGCGCCGTCTCGTGCGGCGGCAGCGGCCGGCGGTGGTGCTGGGCATGATGACGCGGGGTTCCGTGCTGGCGGTGCTGACGGCGCGCGGCAGGGGTTGCCGTGTGATTGCGACCGAGCATGCGCATCCGCCGTCGCTGCCGCTGCCCGCCCTCTGGGATCGCTTGCGCCGCCGGACCTATCCGCGCGCCGATGCCGTGATCGCCCTGACGCGCGATACGGCACGATGGCTGGACGAGCATGTGCCAGGCGTCCGCGCCCAGGTCATCCCCAATGCCGTGCACTGGCCGCTGGCCGACGAAGAGCCCCGGCTGGAGCCGCCGCGCGTGCCGGGACGCCGTCGTCTGCTGGCGGTGGGGCGCCTGCACCCGGTCAAGGGCTTCGATTGTCTGTTGCAGGCCTTTTCCCAGCTGGCTGGTCCTTTCCCGGATTGGGATCTGACGATCCTGGGCGAGGGCACCGAGCGCCGGAACCTGGAATCCCTGCGGGATGAACTGGGCCTGGGGGATCGCGTCAGCCTGCCAGGCCGGGTCGGCAATATGGCGGCCTGGTATGGCGCCTCGGACCTGTACGTGCTCAGTTCCCAGGCCGAAGGGCTGTCCAACACCTTGCTCGAGGCCATGGCCAGCGGCCTGCCCTGCGTCGCGTTCGATTGCGACACCGGGCCGCGCGAGATCATCCGCGACGGCATCGATGGCATCCTCGTGCGTCAGGTGCAGGATCCCGATGCGCTCGCGCAACAGCTTTCCGTGCTGATGTCCCAGCCGGACCTGCGGGCGCGCTATGCTGCCCGTGCCATCGATGTGCGCGACCGCTTCGGCGTGGCGCGCGTCATGGCCTTGTGGGAACGTGTCTTCCAAGGGCAACGGGTCATCTGAATGCGCATTCTGTTTCTGGTCAGCTCCATGCATGGCGGCGGCGCCGAGCGGGTGGCGGCCACCCTGGCCAACGCCTGGGCGCGGCGTGGCGACGAGGTCACGCTGGTGTGTTGCTATTCCGGGCGCGGGCAGTGCCTGCAGACATTGGACCCGGGAGTGCGGCTGCTCTGGCTGGCCGACCATCTGCGGGGCCCCGCCTGGATGCGGCCAGTCGGCAAGATCCTCGCCTTGCGGCGGCTGGCCCGCGAACTGCGGCCCGACCGCGTTCTGTCCTTTCTGACCAACGTCAACGTCACTGCGCTGCTGGCGACGCGCGGTCTGGGACTGCCGGTGGTGGTCAGCGAACGCACCGATCCGGCTCACAGCGTCAATCTGGAACCCGTCCTGCGCCTGGCGCGGCGTCTGCTCTATCCCTGGGCGCATCGAGTGGTGGTGCAGACAGACCGGAGCATCCCGCATCTGCGGCAGGTCGCGCCGTCCGTGCGACGCATCGTTGCGATTCCCAATCCCTTGCCGGACGGCCTGCCGGGTGTGCGTGAAGGCGAACCGGCAACGGACCGGCTTCGTCTGGCGGCGCTGGGCCGCTTCAATCCGGTCAAGCAGTTCGATCGCCTGATCGAGGTGTTCGCCTCTGTCGCGGCGCAGTGTCCGGACTGGGACCTGACGATCTGGGGAGACGGCGAGCAGCGCCCGGCCTGCCAGCGGCGGATCGAGGAACTGGGTCTGGCCGATCGCATCCGGTTGCCGGGGTTCAGCAACACGCCATGGATCGATCTGGGATCGGCCCATGCTTTCGTCCTGAATTCGCGGGTCGAAGGTTTTCCCAATGCCCTGCTGGAAGCGATGGCGCTGGGCCTGCCATGCGTGGCAACCGACTGTCCGTCGGGGCCGGCGGAACTCGCGCAAGGTGGCCGATATGCGACACTGGTTCCTCTCGGGGACGAGGCGGCGCTGACGCGGGCCTTGCTGCAGGTCATGCAGGCGTCGCCCGAAACGCGCGAATCCATCGGGCGCGATGCGGCCGCCTCTGTGCGGGCCCGCTATGGCCTGGATGCGATTCTGCAGGCCTGGGACGCAGCCTGGGACAATGGCGACAACCGGGCCGGTCCCGCGGGGGGGGCGGGGCACTAGTGTGAACAGGCCACGATCCCGTCGGGAAAGAACATGGGGAACATCGACATGAAGACAGAACAGGGCACGCCCCTGCGGGTCATGCACATCATCTCAGGGCTGCTGCATGGCGGGGCGGAAACCGTCCTGCAGCGCCTGGCGACGGCACCGGACACCACGGTGCGCCACACCGTGGTGTCCATGACGACCGAAGGCGTGATGGGTGGACTGCTGCGCGATGCGGGAGTGGAAGTCATCACGCTGGACATGCAGGGGGTGGCCGGGTCCGTGCGCGGCCTGTGGCGGCTGTTCCGGCTGCTGCGCAGCCGCCGTCCGGACGTCGTTCAGACCTGGATGTATCACGCCGACTTGATCGGTGGCCTGGTGGCGCGTTTGGCCGGCATCCGCGCGGTGGCCTGGGGCGTGCGCAATTCCGGGGTCAGCCTGGGCGAAAGCAGCCGGTCCTCGCGCCTGACGGCCTGGGTCTGCGCCCGGGTGTCGAGCTTTGTGCCGGGGGTGATCGTGGCCTGCGCACGCCGCGCGGCCGAGGTTCACCGGGGGTGGGGTTATCGCGCCGACCGCGTCCTGGTGGTGCCCAATGGCTATGACCTGTCTGTCTGGCATCCGGATGCGGGTGATCGCGCGGCCCTGCGGGCCGAGTGGGGTGTACCGGACGATGCCGTGCTGCTGGGCTGTGTGGCGCGTTGGAACCCCCTGAAAGATCACGGCAACCTGCTGGCCGCGTTGGCACTGGCTGTGCGTGAGTGCCCGCAATTGCGCTGCGCCTTGATCGGTCTGGGCATGTCCTGCGACAACGCGGAGCTGATTGCGCTGGCCCGTCACTACGGTCTGCTGGACCATCTGATCTTCCTGGGGCGGCGCGACGACGTTCCGCGGCTGATGCGGGCGCTGGACGTGCACGTCCTGTCGAGCAAAGCTGAAGGATTTCCCAATGTCGTTTCCGAAGCCATGGCCTCGGGTGTGGCTTGCGTGGTGACAGACGTCGGGGACGCCGCCGACATCGTGGCGGACCATGGCTGGGTGGCCCCGCCGCAGGACGCGGCCGCGCTGGGCCGGGCCATCGTTCAGGCCATCGCGGCGGTCCGTGATCCTCGATGGCCCGAACGCCGCGAGGCGGCACGTGAATCCGTGGCGCGGCGCTACAGCCTGCGGACCATGGTGCAGCGCTACGAAACGGTCTGGCGCCGGTTGGCGATCGACTATCCCACTTTCCAGGCAGGCTGGCGTCCGGCTGAAACGATGGCCGCTGCGGCTGATGCGGGCCCGCATGGTGCCGCATTCGCAGGCGCACGACCGGCACCTCGGCTGCTTTTCTTCATCACCAACCCGGCCTTCCTGGTCTCGCATCGCCTGCCGATCGCCCTGGCCGCGCGCGACGCCGGCTACGAGGTGCACGTGGCATCCATGGGCGGGCCGGCCGTGGCGCAGCTGGAATCGCTGGGCCTGATTCATCACACGCTGCCGCTGTCGCGCACCAGCATGCGGCCCTGGACCGAGGCTCGCAGCCTGTGGGCGATCTGGCGGCTGTTCCGTCGGGTGCGTCCGGACGTGGTGCATGCCGTGACCCTGAAGTCCGTCCTGTATGGCGGCATTGCCAGCCGTCTGGCGCGTGTGCCCGCTTACGTGGCGGCGATTTCCGGCCTGGGCTATGTCTTCATCCGCGGGACTGGTCTACGCGGCCTGTTGCGGCGTCTGGCGCTGATCCTGTATCGACTGGCCCTGGGGCACCCGCACAGTCGCGTCATCTTCCAGAACACGGCGGACCGCGACGTGCTGATGGAGGCCGGGGCGGTTCGGGCGGACCAGGTTGTGATGGTGCGTGGATCCGGCGTGGATCTGGACCGCTTCACGCCGACGCCCTGGCCCGAGGGGCCGGTCACGGTCGCGATGGCCTCGCGCCTGCTACGCGACAAGGGGGTCGAGGAATTCGTCGAGGCGGCGCGTCTGTCGGCAGCCCGGGGCGAGGGGCTGTGCTGGCGTCTGGCGGGCAGCCTGGATCCGGAGAACCCCGCATCCGTGCGACCCGATCAGCTGCGCGCCTGGCAGGAGTCCGGCGTGATCGATTACGTGGGCGAATGTGAGGACGTCGCCGGGTTCTATGCCCAGTCTCACATTGTGACGCTGCCGTCGTATCGCGAGGGCCTGCCCAAGTCGCTGATTGAAGCGGCCGCCTGCGGCCGGCCCGTGGTCACCACGGACGTGCCGGGCTGCCGTGACGTCATCGAGCCGGATGTCAGCGGCCTGCTGGTGCCGGCGCGCGACGCGCGGGCCTTGGCCGATGCGGTGGGCCGCCTGGCGGCCGACGAAGGCCTGCGGGTGCGCATGGGCGCGGCCGGTCGCGCCCTGGCCGAGCGGGATTTCGGCCTGCCGGGCGTCGTGCGCACGCACCTGGCGCTTTATGCCGGATTGACGTCCTTCAACGGGGGCAGTGCCACACCGGGCACCTGATCCAGCGGGGCGCTCAGCAGCCGGTCGATCTGACGGTAAGTCTCGTCGATCAGCGGGCGCCCGATGGTGTCCTCGATCCGTTGATATTGTGCCTCGATCAACGGCGCGATCTGGTCGCACAGAGACCGGCTGTACGGCGTCAGGCCGATGATGATGCGCCGGTGATCATGTGCCGCCCGTTCGCGGGTGATCAGCCCCAGGCTTTGCATGCGGGCCAGCACGCCCGCCATGCTGGGGCTCAGGATCTGGCAGGACTGACACAACTGGTTCGGCTCCATCTCGCCATGTTCGTTCAGGCTGCGCAGAACCCGCCATTGCTGCTCGGTCAGGCCGAAATGGGTCAGGATGCCGCGAAAGTGGCTCAGTAACGCTTCGCGCGCCTTCAGCAGCAGCTGGGGCAGATTACGGTGGGTGATGCTGGGGGCCATAGGTTTCCTAATTCTCAATCGCTTGACTATCTAATATGTTAGATATACGATACCTCAAAAGATAACATATTAGTGAATTTCCGCCTGATTTACCGGGCGGCATCCATCGAGCGGGTCAATCCCTGGAGACGACACATGAAAAAACTGATCTGGACCCTGACGCTGACGGCGTCATGTTCGGCGCCTGCCCTGGCTGCGGACGTCACCCTGAAAATCGCACACTTTCTGCCCGCCAGCGCCGCCGCGCAGCAACGGGTGCTGGAACCCTGGTGCAAGGAACTGGGCCAGGCATCCAACGGCCGGATCGCCTGCCAATTCTATCCTGCGATGCAGCTGGGCGGGACGCCGGGGCAACTGGCCGACCATGCGCTGCATGGCGTGGCGGACGTCGTCTGGACCGCGCCGGGCTATTCAGCGGGGCGATTCCCGGTGATCGAAGCCATGGAATTGCCCTTCGTGGTCAAGGACGCGAGGTCCGGCAGCCGCGCCGCCTGGAAGTTCTATCAGCAGTACGCGCAACCGGAATTCTCCAAATACAAGGTGCTGGCCGTGCACGTGGATGGCGGGGTGGCCCTGCATACCGCCAACCGGCCGATCAAGGCGCTGGGCGACATCAAGGGCCTGAAGCTGCGCACCCCGACCCGCCTGGCTTCCAAGACGCTGGCGGCGTTGGGTGGCGAGCCAGTTTCCATGCCGCCGGCGCAGGTCACCGAGGCGATCTCCAAGGGGGTGGTCGATGGCGCCATGGGGGCCTGGGAAGTCGTGTTGCCGACCAAGCTGGACGAGGTCACGAAATACCATATCCAGCCCGCGGCCGGTGAAACCTATCCGTCCACGACCGTCCTGACGCTGCTCATGAACAAGCAGAAGTACGACAGCCTGCCCGCTGACCTGAAGACAGTGATCGATGCGCACAGCGGTCTGCCGCTGGTCGAGAAATTCGGCCAGGTCTGGGACGACGTCGCGGCCGAGACGCGCGCCAAGGTGCTGGCGGCGGGCGGCCAGGTCGTCGATCTGACGTCCGCCGACCTGAGCGCCATGAAGAATGCCGCCCGCCCGGTGGAGCAGGCCTGGCGCGAGGACATGGACAAGAAGGGGCAGGATGGGCGCAAGCTCTCCGAAGCCGCCCATGCCCTGGCACGTGACTGATCGCGGGTGACGCCATGCAGACTTCAGATCGGGATCCGGCGCATGCCGGACGAGGATGGGCCCTCCTGAATCGGGCCACCAAGGCCCTGGCGATGGGCGGCGGGCTGGTGTTCGTGGCCCTGATCGTCATATCCCTGGTTTCCATCATCGGGCGCAAGCTCGGGTTCGGCTCCATCACGGGCGATGTGGAAATCATGCAGACCGGGACAGCCGTGGCGGCGGCGGCCTTCCTGCCGTACTGCACGCTGGTCGGCGACCACCTGCGGGTGGACATCTTCACCGAATGGCTGCCGGCGAGGGTGCGGCAGGTCATGGACGGGATCTGCGAGCTGATCCTGGGGGCCGTGATCCTGCTGCTGGCTTGGCGCACGGGGCTGTCCGCGCTGCATCTGCGGGACGCCGGGGATACTACGACCCTGCTGGGCTGGCCGATCTGGATCCCGGTCGCCATCATGGTGCCCTGCTTGCTGCTCACCGTGTTGAGCACGGCCTGGCGGGTGCAAGCCGCCCTGGGGTGGGCGCAATATCGAAGCCGCCAGGAACAGATGGCGGTGGATCAAGGAGTCTCGGCATGAGTGGCACTCTGATCGGATTGAGCGGCTTTGCGGGCCTGCTGCTCATGTTGCTGTTGCGCGTTCACATCGCGGTGGCCATGCTGCTGGCGGGGGCGGCGATCTATCTGGCCGCCAACGGCGGGCTGTTCGACGGCCTGCTCTACACCCTGAACGGCCTGGTGTATGCCCGATTGTCGAACTATGACCTGGCCGTGGTCCCGTTGTTCATCCTGATGGGGCAATTCGCCACCCACGGTGGCCTGTCGCGCGCCCTGTTTCAGGCGGCGGGCAAACTGATCGGGCATTGGCGCGGCGGTCTGGCCATGGCGTCCGTGGCGGCCTGCGCCTCGTTCGGCGCTATCTGCGGCTCTTCCCTGGCCACGGCGGCTACCATGGGCCAGGTCGCGCTGCCGGAACTGAAGGCCAACGGCTATTCCGGGCGGCTGGCCACCGGCACGCTGGCAGCCGCCGGGACGCTGGGTATCCTGATCCCGCCGTCGGTGCCGCTTATCATCTACGCGGTGCTGACGCAGGATTCCATCGGCAAACTTTTCATGGCGGCCGTCATCCCGGGCATCATCGCCGCGATGGGCTATCTGCTGGTCATCCGCATCCTGGTGACGCGCAATCCGGAATCCGGGCCGACGGCTGCCAAGGCCACCTGGGACCAGGCCATGCTGGCCCTGGTCAAGGTGCTGCCCATCCTCGGGGTGTTCCTGGTGGTCGTGGTGGGTATCTACGGCGGTTGGGCGAACCCCACCGAGGCGGGGTCGGTTGGCGCGGGCGCCTGCGGCTTGATCGCACTGGCCGGGGGCATGGGCTGGGGCGGTGTGCGCGAAAGCCTGCTGGGCACGGCCCGGATCACCGGCATGATCTTCATGGTGCTGATCGGTGCCGACTTGCTGAATTCGTCCCTGGCCCTGTCGCAGATGCCGACCGAACTGGCCAATTGGGTGGTCGGCAGCGGCTTGCCGCCGTTGATGGTGCTGTTCGCCATCCTGGCGATCTATATTTTGCTGGGATGCGTCATGGATTCGCTGGCCATGATCCTGCTGACGATCCCCATTTTCCACCCGATGATCATGAGCCTGGATTTCTTCGGCATGTCGGCCGGGGACAAATCGATCTGGTTCGGCATCATGACGCTGATGGTGGTGGAGATCGGCCTGGTGCATCCGCCAGTCGGCATGAACCTGTACATCATCAACAAGCTGGCCAAAGGGGTGCCCATGAAGGAAACTGCCCTGGGGGTCATGCCCTTCCTGGCGTCGGACTTCACCCGGATCATCGTGCTGGCGCTGTTCCCCGGCATCACGCTGTGGCTGATCCATGTGCTGGGCTAAGGACCGGCGGACCATGAACACGACAACAGAAGCCTCCATGACTGACCGAAATCTCCTGTCGCCGGATGCCGCCGTCTACGGCGTCATCATGAATGACCGCGCCAGCCTGGACCGCCTGGCCGTGGCGGCGGCGCAGCCGCCCTACAAGGCCTTGCCGCAGGCCCCAGTGTTGTATGTGAAGCCGCGCAACACCTGGATGCGGGCGGCGGACAGGATCGTGTTGCCGCAGGGTGCCGATCGGGCCGAGATCGGCGCCGTGGTGGGCTTGCGCATGGGGCGCGACGCCGCGCGGTTGCATCCGGATGCGGCGCTGGATGCGGTGGATGCCTGTCTGCTCGCGGCCGACCTCAGCCTGCCGCATGCGAACTACTACCGTCCCGCCATCCGGGAAAAAAGCTTTGATGGGTCGCTCCCCTTGGCGCTGCTGGCAGGGGTGGCACCGGGCGACGTATCCACGCTCATCCTGCGCACGTGGCTCGACGATCAGCCGGTCGCCGAGCGTTCCCTGGACGATCTGATCCGTGGTCCCGCGCAGCTGCTGGCCGACGTCAGCGAGTTCATGACCTTGCGCCAGGGCGACGTGCTGCTGTTGGGCGTGGTCTATCAGTCGCCGGTCGCTTCGGCCGGGTCCCGGGTACGGGTCGAGGTCCCCGGCCTGGCGCAGCTGGCATTCACCGTGGCCGCGAAGGAGACATCGGCATGAAGCACGCACGCATTGCCTGGCAAGGCGGCATTCACCGGGTGGTGGTCGAGGGCGCGGGCACATTGCGCCTGGCTGATGGCCGGACGGCGGATGCCGCCGAGGCGATCTGGCTGCCGCCGGTGGAGATCGGCACGGCCTTTGCGCTGGGGCTGAACTACGCCGATCATGCGGCGGAACTGGCCTTCAAAGCACCCGAAACGCCCCTGGCCTTCCTGAAGGGGCCCAATACCTTCATCGGTCATCAGGCCCGCACCTGGCGCCCCGCCGGGGTGCGCAGCATGCATTATGAATGCGAACTGGCTGTGGTGATCGGGCGCGAAGGCGCCGACATCCGGCGCGAGGACGCCTATGACCATGTCGCCGGGTATACCGTGGCCAACGATTACGCGATCCGCGACTACCTGGAAAACTGGTATCGCCCGAACCTGCGCGTCAAAAACCGCGATGGCTGCACGCCCATCGGCCCCTGGATGGTGGATCGCGACGACGTACCCGACCCCATGGCCCTGGGCCTGCGCACACGCATCAATGGCCGCATCGTGCAGCAAGGCACGACGGCCGACATGATCTTCGACATTCCCGCCCTGATCGAATATCTGTCTTCCTTCATGACGCTGTCGCCCGGCGACGTGATCCTGACCGGCACCCCGCAGGGGCTGGCCGAGGTCATGCCCGGCGACGTCGTCGAAACCGAAATCGATTCGGTGGGCTGCCTGGTCAACACCATCGTGGGAGACGAGGCTCATTTTTCGCAACAACCGCACAATGGATGATATCGGCATGATCAAACATCTGATCAACGGGCGCGAGGTCGACAGCGCCGAGGTCCTGCAGACCCTGAACCCTGCGACGGGCGACGTGTTGGCGGAAGTCGCCAGCGGCGGCGCGGCCGAGGTCGAACAGGCCGTGCGGGCTGCCCACGACGCGGCGCCTGGCTGGGCCGCGACGTCGGCCACCGAGCGGGCCGCCATCCTGCATCGGCTGGGCGATCTGATCACCCGCGACGTGCCCGAACTGGCGCGCCTGGAAACTCAGGATACCGGCCAGGTCATCGGTCAGACCGGCAAGGCCCTGGTGCCTCGCGCCGCGCATAATTTTCACTTCTTCGCCGAACAGGTCCTGCGTTTGAATGGCGAAAGCTACCCCTCGGACACCGGCCACCTGAATGTGACCATGTGGCAGCCGGTCGGGGTCTGCGCGCTGATCTCTCCCTGGAACGTGCCGTTCATGACGGCCACCTGGAAGCTGGCCCCCTGTCTGGCGTTCGGCAACACGGCAGTCATGAAGATGAGCGAACTGTCACCGCTGACGGCAGATCGTCTGGGGCGGCTGGCCCTGGAAGCCGGCGTGCCGCCGGGGGTCTTCAACATCGTGCATGGCTATGGCCACACCGCGGGCGAAGCCCTGGTATCGCACCCGGACGTGCGGGCCATTTCCTTCACGGGTTCCACCCTGACGGGCCAGCGCATCGTGCGCGCCGCGGGCCTGAAGAAGTTCTCCATGGAACTGGGGGGCAAATCGCCCTTCATTGTCTTCGATGACGCGGATTACGAGCGGGCGCTGGATGCGGCGCTGTTCATGATCTTTTCCAACAACGGCGAACGTTGCACGGCTGGCAGCCGCATTCTGGTGCAGAAGGGGATCTACGATCGTTTCGTGTCCGACTTCACCGACCGGGCGCGGCGTCTGACGGTGGGGGATCCGCTGGATCCGAAGACCATCATCGGCCCCATGATCTCCGCCGGCCACCTGCGCAAGGTCACCAGCTACATCGAGGCCGGCCAGCGCGAAGGCGCGCGCTTGGTATGCGGGGGCGGCACGCCCGACGTGCCTGCGGCGCTGAAGGGCGGAAACTGGGTCCAGCCCACCGTCTTTGCCGACGTCGACAACCGCATGAGCATCGCCCAGGACGAGATCTTCGGACCGGTGCCCTGCCTGATTCCCTTCACGGACGAAGCCCAGGCTGTGGCGATCGCCAACGACACACCCTACGGCTTGTCGTCCTACGTCTGGACCGAAAGCACCGGGCGCGCCCTGCGCATGGGCCGCGCCGTGGAAGCCGGCATGGTGTTCGTCAACAGCCAGAACGTGCGTGACCTGCGCCAGCCTTTCGGCGGCGTGAAGGCTTCCGGTACGGGGCGCGAGGGCGGGCATTACAGCTACGAGGTGTTCTGCGAGGCCAAGAACATCTGCATCTCTTACGGAGATCACCCGATTCCGCGCTGGGGTCTCTGACCCTGGCGCCGTTGCAGCAACATCCGACCAACATCATCCACTACGCGGAGGAGCAAAATGGGTAAGGTCGCTCTGGCAGCAAAAATCACACACGTTCCGTCGATGTACATCTCCGAGCAGGAGGGTCCGCACAAGGGCTGCCGCAAGGCCGCCATCGACGGCCACGCCGAGATCGGCCGCCGCTGCCGCGAACAGGGCGTCGACACATTGGTGGTGTTCGACACCCACTGGCTGGTCAATTCGGGCTATCACATCAATTCCGCCCCGCACTTCGAGGGTGTCTACACCAGTAACGAACTGCCGCATTTCATCAAGAACATGCCCTATGCGTATTCGGGCAACCCGGAACTGGGCAAGGTGCTGGCCGATGCCTGCACGGCCGATGGCGTGCGGGTGCGTTCGCACGACAATACCAGCCTCGAGCTCGAATACGGCACCCTGGTTCCCATGCGCTACATGAACGAGGACAAGCACTTCAAAGTGGTGTCGGTCGCCGCGCTGTGCACGGTGCACAGCCTGCAGGATTCGGCAAAGCTGGGTGCCTCGATGCGCCGCGCGGTGGAGGAATCTTACGACGGCACGGTCGCCTTCCTGGCCAGCGGGTCGCTGTCGCACCGCTTCGCCCAGAACGGCGTGGCGGAAGACTATCTGTTCAAGCTCTGGAGCCCCTTCCTGGAAACCATGGACCGGGCCGTGATCGAGATGTGGGAAAGGGGCGACTGGGCGACGTTCTGCGCCATGCTGCCCGAGTACGCCGAGAAATGCCACGGCGAAGGCAACATGCACGACACCGCCATGTTGCTGGGGGCGCTGGGCTGGGATCGGTACCAGGGCCGCGCCGAGGTCATCACCCCGTATTTCGGCAGTTCTGGCACGGGGCAGATCAACGCGGTTTTCCCCGTCTGAGGCGGGACCACTTCCAAGGATCCGTAGATGGCACACCTGATTTTTGAATATACCGACAATCTTGCCCGCGAAGGCGCGGACATTCCCGCGCTGCTGCGCAAGGCCAATCGCGTCATGCTCGACATGAAGGTGTTCCCGCCGGGCGGGATCCGCTCGCGGGCGATCCCGCTGCAGGATTACTGCGTGGCCGAAGGCGACCATGACGATGCCTTCGTGCATGCCACGGTCAAGATCGGCGCCGGCCGCGATCCACAGGTCGTCCAGCGGACGGCAGCTGCGCTCTTCGACATGATGAAGACGCATTTTCAGCCCCTGTTCGAACGCCGCACGCTCGCCCTGTCTTTGGAATTGAACGAGTTTTCCGAGGCCGGTACCCTCAAGCACAACAACATTCATGCGCGCTATGCAAAATCCTGAACTTCTCGTGTCCGACCGCGCGGTCGATGTCGTGGCGCCGCGCCTTTCGCCCGATGCCATCACCCAGGTCGCGCTGGCGCTGCATCAGGCCGAACGATCGCGCGTCCAGACTCGCGCCCCCTCGCTGAGTCATCCTGGGATCACGGTCGAGGATGCCTACGCCATCCAGAGCGCGGGGATCCGGCTCAAGCAGCAGGAAGGCAGGCGCATCGTGGGCCGCAAGATCGGGCTGACCTCCCGGGCCATGCAGCGATCCTCGCAGATCGATGAACCCGACTATGGGGTGCTGCTGGACGACATGCTCTTCGACACCGGTAGCGAGATCCCCTTTGACCGCTTCATCCAGCCCATGGTCGAGGTCGAGCTGGTGTTTCATCTGGTGCGCGACCTGGCCGGTCCCGATGTGTCGCTGTTCGATGTGCTCGAAGCCACCGATTATGTGATGCCCGCCATTGAGATCATCGATGCACGCTGCCACCGGGTCGATCCGGAAACGGCGCGTCCGCGCCTGGTGATGGACACCATTTCCGACAATGCCGCCAGCGCCGGCATGGTGGTGGGGGGGCGTGTCACCCGGCCTCAGGATCTGGATCTGCGCTGGGTGTCGGCGCTCCTGAGCCGCAACGAAGTGATCGAGGAAACCGGGGTGGCGGCCGGGGTCCTGAACCATCCGGCCAACGGCATCGTCTGGCTGGCCCGGAAACTGGCGCCTCATGGGGTTGCCCTGGAAGCCGGCCAGCTGATCCTGGCGGGATCCTTCACCCGGCCGGTGGCGGTCCGTCAGGGCGATACTTTTCATGTGGACTACGGGACGCTGGGCAGCCTGTCCTGTCGTTTCGCCTGACCCCTCCGGAGCCCGCCATGTCCGACATTCGCAATCGCTTCAAGGCCGCGCTGCGCGACAGCGTGATCCCCCGCATCGGCCTGTTCCTGGGGCTGTGCGACCCCTACAGCGCCGAGCTGCTGGCCGGAACGGGCTTCGACTGGCTGCTGATCGACGCCGAACACGGGCCCAACGACATGCGCACCGTGCTGGCCCAGCTGCAGGCGCTGCAGGGGCGCGGGCCAGACACCCTCGTGCGCATGGTCGATCACGATCCGGCACGCATCAAGCAATTGCTGGACATCGGCGTACAGACCCTGTTGGTGCCCATGGTGGACTCCGCAGAACAGGCGCGCGCGCTGGTGCGCGCCACCCGCTATCCGCCCGAAGGCATCCGCGGGGTCGGCACGGCGCTGGCCCGGGCGGCCCGCTGGAACGGTGTGCCGGATTATCTGCGGCAGGCCAACGATGAAATCTGCCTGATCGTTCAGGCCGAATCGTGCGAAGGCCTGGCCGCCCTGGACGAGATTCTGGCGGTCGATGGCATCGACGCGGTTTTCATCGGGCCGTCGGATCTGGCGGCGTCCATGGGGCATCTGGGGCAGCCGAATCACCCTGACGTCCAGACGGCGGTGCTGGATGCGATTCGGCGCATTGCCCGCAGCGGCAAGGCAGCCGGCGTCTTCGCCACCCGGCTGGATGCCGCGAGCGCCTTTGCGCAGGCGGGGGCGCATTTCGTGGCGGTGGGCACCGATACGCTGCTGCTGCGCCAGGCCGCCGAGGGCCTGGTCAAGGCTTTTCGCGAAGGCGCGGACCGGGCGGTCGGATCGGGCTATTGATCAGGGTCGTCAGGTTCGGCCCGGCCAGCTGCGGGATCGCGGTTCGCTAGAACGGCAGTTCCCGGCCCGGCAGCAGCGCATGGATCGCGTCGCGGAATTCCCCCTGGATCCGCGCCAGGGCTTCCGGGGAATCGCCCTCGAAGCGCAGGACGATGACGGGCGTCGTGTTCGACGCCCGTGCCAGACCAAAACCATCGGCGTATTCGGCGCGCACCCCGTCGATGGTGACGCGGTCCTGGGCAGTCGGAAATTTTCCTTCGGCCTGCAGGCGTTCGATGAAGGCATGCGGTTCGCCTTCGGCCATGGGAAGTTTCAGTTCGGGAGTGGAAGTGCCCTGCGGCAGGGCTTCCAGCACCTGGCTGGGGTTGGCGCTGCGCGACAGGATCTCCAGCAGGCGGGCGCCCGCATAGAGCCCGTCATCGAAGCCATACCAGCGTTCCTTGAAGAAGATATGGCCGCTCATCTCGCCCGCCAGCGGCGCGCCGGTCTCGGCCAGGCGGGCCTTGATCAGCGAGTGCCCGGTCTGCGACATGTCGGGGACTCCGCCCGCGTCCCGGATTGCCTGGCCCAGGTGGCGGCTGCACTTCACGTCGTAGATGACGGGGGCGCCCGGCATTCGGCTCAGCACGTCGCGGGCGAACAGGATCATCTGGCGATCGGGCCAGATGATCTGGCCCGATCGGGTGACCACGCCCAGACGGTCGGCATCGCCATCGAAGGCCAGGCCGATTTCGCAGTCCGTGCGTTGCAGGTGCGCGATCAGGTCTTGCAGGTTCTTCGGTTCGGCGGGGTCCGGATGGTGGTTCGGAAAGCGGCCGTCCACCGTGCAGTAGAGTTCATCGACCGTGCAGCCCAGGGCGCGGAAGAGCTGGCCGGCCACCACCGCGCCCACGCCATTGCCGCAGTCGATGGCGATGTGCATGGGGCGCGCGAGCTTCACGTGGTCCGTGATCCGGCGCACGTAGGTGTCGATCAGGTCGCGCGATTCGGCGTGCCCCGGCGAGATGCCGGCGGGCGCCTGGATATTCGCCATCGAGACGCGCAGGGTCTGGATATCCTGACCATGCAGGGTACGGCCCCCCATCATCATCTTGAAGCCGTTGTAGTCGGGCGGGTTGTGGCTGCCCGTGATCGCCACCCCGGAACCGCTGCCGTCCAGATGGGCGGCGAAATACACCAGCGGTGTATGCACCAGGCCCAGACTGACGGTGTCGATACCGCCGGCGTGCAGGCCGGCCTGCAGCGCCTGGGCCAGCCCTGGGCTGCTCAGGCGGCCGTCGTACCCAACGGCCAGGCTGCGCACGCCTTCGCGCCGTGCCATGTCCGCCAGGGCCAGGCCCAGCCGGTGCGCGAATGATTCATTCAATTGGTCGGGGACGGTGCCCCGGATGTCATAGGCTTTGAAGACAGCGGCGGGCAGGGACACGGTCGATCTCGGGTGGTGATTGGAAAATGTCCGGCGGGGCCGCGACGCAAGCGCGCCACGTCGGCCCGGGATGCCTGTCATTATCGCCGATTACAATGAATCCCTCTTCGGACAGGATACGGGGTTCTCTCGTCATGGATCATCTGGAAGCATTGCGGGCGGCGGTGGGCGTGTCGCAGGTACTGACCGGTGCGGATGCGCAATCCTACGAGGTCGACTGGCGCGAGCGCTACCGGGGGCGCGCACTGGCGGTGGTGCGGCCCGGCTCCACGGCGGAAGTCGCCGCGGTCATGCGGATTTGCGCGCAGGCCGGCATCCCGGTGATTCCGCAGGGGGGCAACACGGGCCTGTGCGGTGGCGCCACGCCAGACGACTCGGGGCGCGCGGTGATCCTCTCGCTGCAGCGGCTGAACCGGGTGCGCGGCATCGATACCGACAACGACACCATGGACGTGGAGTCCGGCTGCATCCTGCAGTCGGTGCAGCAGGCCGCGCGCGAGGCGGGTCGGCTGTTTCCGCTCAGTCTGGCGGCCGAAGGCAGCTGCACGATCGGCGGCAACCTGGCGACCAATGCGGGCGGCACGCAGGTGCTGCGCTACGGCAACATGCGCGAACTCACCCTGGGGCTGGAGGTCGTCACCGTCCAGGGCGAGATCTGGCATGGGCTGCGCGGGCTGCGCAAGGACAACACGGGCTACGATCTGCGCGACCTGTACATCGGCAGCGAAGGCACGCTGGGGGTCATCACGGCGGCGACGCTCAAACTGCATCCGCTGCCGGTGGCGCGCTGCACGGCGTTGCTGGCGCTCGACTCGATCGAATCCGCCATTGACATGCTGGGGCGGGCACGGGCGGGGCTGGGGGCTTCGCTCACGGGCTTCGAACTGATGGCGGGCAACTGCCTGCAGGACGTGGTGCGCTGCTTTCCGCAGCAGCGTCTCCCCTTCGAGGGGGCCTCGGCCGCGCTGCCCTGGTACGCGCTGCTGGAATTGTCCGACAGCGAATCCGAGACGCACGCCCGCGAGCGCTTCGAGGTGGTGGTGGGCGAGGCCATCGAGGCCGGTGTTGTGCTCGACGCGGTGATCGCCGAATCCATGGCACAGAGCCACGCCCTGTGGCACCTGCGCGAAAGCATTCCCCTGGCCGAAAAGGAATCCGGCAAGAGCATCAAGCACGACGTGTCGATCCCGGTGTCGCGCATGGCGGAATTCGTGCAGGGGACGAACGCGGCGCTGCAGGCGGCGTTTCCCGGCATCCGCCATGTGATCTTCGGGCACCTGGGCGACGGCAACCTGCACTACAACGTGGCGCGCGGGGTGGACTGGGCCGAGGGCGCGCTGCTGGCGCGTCAGGAAGACGTGTACGCGCTGGTGCACGAACGGGTGCATGCCGTGGGTGGATCGATCAGTGCGGAACACGGGGTGGGGCAGCTCAAGCGCGACGCCCTGCCGCTCTACAAAGACCCGGTGGAGATGGCGCTGATGCACCGCATCAAGGCGGCGCTGGATCCGCAGGGCATCATGAACCCGGGCAAAGTCCTGGCCTGACGGGATGGGCCGTCGCTGGCGCGCTGCCGCATGGGCGGCACGCCGGTCGGGCAGCGGGGCCCTCTTCCCGGGGTATCATGGCGCCGTTTCCAACCCCTTCGGAGTGTCCTGAAATGACCATTCAACGTATCGAACCCGGCGCGCGCATGAGCGCCGCCGTCGTCCACGGCAACACGGTCTACCTGGCTGGCCAGACCGGCAGCGGTGACGACGTCCAGGCCCAGGCCCGTTCGGCCCTGGCCAAGGTCGACGAACTGCTGGCCAAGGTCGGCAGCCACAAGTCCAAGATCCTGCAGGCCACGATCTGGCTGCGCGACATGGCCGACTTCGCCGCCATGAACCCCGTCTGGGAAGCCTGGATCGATCCGGCCAATCCGCCCACCCGCGCCACCGGCGAAGCCCGTCTGGCCGGCCCCGACCTGAAATTCGAAGTCATCATCGTCGCCGCGCTGGACTGATCAGCGTTTCTGGCACTGCGGGCAGAAATAGGTGGCGCGCTGACCCTGCACGATGCGCCGGATCGGTGTGCCGCAGCGCGGGCAGGGCTGCCCGTCCCGCTCGTACACCGCCGCGTGCAGCGTGAAATAGGCGCCGGGCGCGCCCTGCGCATTGACGTAATCGCGCAGCGTGCTGCCGCCCGATTCCAGGGCCTGGTTCAGGGTTTGCAGGATGGCGGCGTGCAGGCGGATGCTGCGCGGGCGTGACAGCCGGCTGCCCGGTGTGCGCGGGTCGATTTCCGCCAGATACAGCGATTCGGATGCGTAGATGTTGCCCACCCCCACGACGATGCGCCCGCCCAGCAGCAGCTGCTTGACCGCTTGGCGGTGCGCCTGCAGGCCGGCATGCAGCAAGGCCGGCGTGAAGGCTGGATCGAAGGGCTCCACGCCCAGCGAGGCGAGCAGCGGATGATCGCCGATCGGGCCGGCTTCGGCCGGGTGCCACAGCACCGCGCCAAAGCGGCGCGGGTCATGCAGCAGAAAACGGGCGTCGTCGAACACCCATTCCACGTGATCGTGCTTGCGCAAGGGGGCATCCAGCGGCACTCGGCGCAACGACCCCGACATGCCCAGATGGACGATCAGCGTGCCATGCGGAAAACGGATCAATAGGTATTTTCCCCGGCGTTCGCAAGCCACCACCGGGGTGTTTTCCAGCGTCTTCGGCAGGGTGGGCGGGATGGGCCATCGCAGCCTGGGCTCGTGCACGATGAGACGGCGCAGAATCCGTCCGGGCATGACCGTGGCAATTCCACGACGCGTTGTTTCGACTTCTGGCAGCTCGGGCATGACAGGGTGATAACATCCAGTTTCGATGATGCAATTTTGCCACTAGACGCGGGCTGTTCTCGCGTTGCGGCCCTGGTTACCGCCAATGAGATTACACGCCTCCGTATTACCCGTGGTGTTGGCGCTGGCCGCTGCGCACGAAACAGCCTGGGCCGCGCCGCCGGCCGCCGCGCCGGCGGATTCGGTCGAAACGATCCGTTTGCGCCCCGGCGAACCACCCGCGGTGACTCTCACGCCCGAACTGCTGTACCGCATTCTGGTGGCCGAACTCTCGGCCCAGCAGGGGCGCTACGACGATGCCGCCCAGGAACTGTTGGGTGTCGCGCGCGACACCCTGGATCCGCGTGTGGCGCATCGCGCCTTCCAGATGGCCATGTCCGGCCACAACCTGACGGTCGCGCTGCAGACCTCCCGCGAATGGGCCAAGCTGGACCCTGAAAATCCCGAGGCCGTGGCCGCGTCGCTGGCGCTGTCGGCTTCCAGTGGTCAGACCGACGGCCTGGCCAGGACCCTGGCGCGGCGGATCGAGTCGGCCGACGACAAGGATCAGGCCATCGTCCAGGCGGTCGGCATCGTCTCGAAAATGACAGACAAGCGCCTGGCGTTGGACGTGCTGGACAAGGCGCTCGTGGGTGTCCTCAAGACCTCGGCGCTGGCCCACCTGGCGCTGGCCGATGCCGCCTGGGCCGCCGGCGAGCCCCGCCGTGCAGTGGACGAGGCCTACAAGGCCCAGACGCTCGACCCCGATTCCACGGATGCCGCCCAGCGGATCCTGGAATATGGGTTGCGCGTCGAGCCGCGCCAGGCCATCCAGGACACCTACGCCTATCTGGACCGTCATCCGAATCAGCGCGGGCTGCAGCTGCTGCTGGTCAGCCGCCTGACGGGTCAGAGCCAGTTCGACGAGGCCCTGAAGTTGCTGGGGAAAATGCGCGCAAACACCCCCGAGGACTTCGATCTGCTCTATACCGAGGCCGAGGTCAACGCCCGCGCGGGCCGCTACGACGCGGCCAAGGCGCTGTTGGCGCAATACATCTCGATCGAGCAACAGCGCCGCAAGGGCTCCGCCGAGGGGGCCACCAACGCCCAGGCCGACGTATCCGATGCGCGCCTTCTGCTGGTCCAGATCGCCGAACGCCAGGGCGACCTGAAAGAAGCCATCCGCCAGCTGCAGAACATCGACGAGCCGTCGCTGCGCTTTCAGTCCCTGACCCACGAGGCCGTGCTGTACGGCAAACTGGGCGATCTGGCCCGGGCGCGTTCCCTCCTGGATGGCATCAAGCCGGCAGATCGGCGCGAGCGTGTGGTCGTGCGCCTGACGCTGGCCTCCATTTACCGCGATGCGGGCCGCACCGACCAGGCCGTCGAACTGCTGAAGGCGGCCGATCTCGAAATGCCCGATACGTCGGAAATCAAGTACGAACTGGGCATGCTGCTGCACCAGCAGGGCAAGACCGCCGAGTTCGAAGCCCTGATGCGCCGCGTCATCCAGCTGGATCCCGAAAACGCCAATGCCTACAACTCGCTGGGCTACACCTACGTCGAGGACAACCGCAACCTGAGCGAGGCCCGCGATCTGCTCGAGCGGGCGCTGGACCTGGACCCCGAAAATCCCTACATTCTGGACAGCGTTGGCTGGTACCTGTTCCGGACCCAGGACTATCAGGGTGCCCTCGAATATCTGCGCCGGTCCTACGACCAGCTGCCCGCCGCCGACGTGGCCGCTCATCTGGGCGAGACCCTGTGGGCATTGAAGCGCCACGAAGAGGCCAAACGCATCTGGGCCGAAGGCCTGAAGGCGGATCCGGGCAACCAGGCCGTGCTGGCGGCAATGCGCCGCGCGGGGGTCAAGCTGCCGTGATGTCCGGACTTTGCGCGCTGCCGGGGGGTGTCCCGACGGTCGTTCCCCTGGGTACCGGCTCGCGCCGGACCGGGCCGTGGACGCGCGCCTGGCGCCTGCTGGCCGGGCTGGCACTGCTGGTGTGGTTGACCGGATGCGCCACCCCCACGCGCATCGGCGGTCAGGGGCCGGCATTTGAACGGGTCGGCCGGTTCGCGGTCAATCTGCAGCCCGTCGCCCAGGCACCTTATGCGGCGCAGGGCGGGTTTTCCTGGCGCGACGACGGGCGTACCCTGCGCCTCGATCTCAGCACCCCTCTGGGCAGCGTGCTGGCCCGCATCCAGGTCGCTCCCGGCCTGTCGGTCCTGGAACATGCCGACGGCAGCCGGGAATCCGCGCCCTCGCCGGATGATCTGCTGGAACTGGTCTGGGGGCATTCCATGCCGGTATCGGGGCTGCGGTACTGGATCCGTGGCCAGGTGGAACCCGGACGGGCGGTCACGGACGAACAGCGTGACGATCAGGGCCGTCCGACCGCGCTGTGGCAGGACGGCTGGGATGTTCGCCTGTCCTCCTACGATGCGCAAGGGCCGGGGCGCATCCGCCTGTTCCGCCAGGATGCGCAGGGCGAATGGCGCCTGCAGCTGATCGTGGATCGCGGCTGATGGCGGGGCAGGCCAGGCCGGCGTCCGGCCCAGGCGCCGCCGCCGGTCAGTCGCGCGATCGGGGTCCAGGGGCCGCTGCGGCCGCGTTGCATGACGTGCCGGCACCCGCCAAGCTGAACCTGTTCCTGCACGTCGTCGGGCAGCGTCCCGACGGCTATCACCTGCTGCAGACCGCCTTTCGCTTCGTCGATCTGTGCGACAGCCTGGATTTCGAGCGGACCGACGATGGCGTCGTCCAGCGGGAAGGGCAGGGATTGGCCGGTCTGCCGGCCGAACATGACCTGGTGCTGCGCGCGGCGCACAGCCTGCGGCAGGCCACGGGCACCTCGTACGGCGCGCGCATCCGCTATCGCAAGCGCATTCCCGCCGGTGGCGGGCTGGGTGGCGGCTCCAGCGACGCGGCGACGACACTCATCGCGCTCAATCGCCTGTGGGGCACGGGGTTGCGGCGCACCGAGCTGTTGCGCCTGGCGCTGCCTCTGGGCGCGGACGTGCCAGTCTTCGTTTTCGGTCGCGCGGCCTTCGCACAGGGCATCGGCGAGGATCTCAGCCCGCTGGCGCTGCCGCCGCAGGCTTATTGGATCCTGCGCCCCGCCGCACATCTGGAGACCGCAGCCGTTTTTCGCGATCCTGATTTGACAAGAAATTCAGAATCGGTAAAAATCTCGGTCTTTGCTGATTGGCAAACAGAACACAGCGGTCTTTTTGGTCGCAACGATCTGGAGGCCGTGGTCTGTCGGCACCACTCGATGATCGCCCGGATTTTGGGGGCGATGCGAACGGCGGGTCTGGATGCGCGCATGACAGGTTCGGGTTCGTGCCTGTTTGCCGGGTTTCCGGATGCTCGCCAGGCTCAGGTGCAACACGACCGGATAATCAGTAAAATACGAGACCTGCCCGGTGTGGCGATCGAAGGCTCCTGGATATGCCAGGGACTGGATGATCATCCGCTGCGGGACTGGGTCCAGGACTGAACAGTTGGGGAATCGCCAAGCTGGTTAAGGCACCGGATTTTGATTCCGGCATGCGAAGGTTCGAATCCTTCTTCCCCAGCCAACCTAGTGCAGACATCTATTCAGGCTGTTGAGTCGGCCCCGTCGGGGCGCTGGTCAACAGCCTTGTCATTTGACACATTGGTTCGACACCATGGCACAAGACAGATTCATGATTTTTACCGGCACGGCCAACCCTCGGTTGGCGGTCGATGTGGTGAATCATCTGGACATGTCGCTGGGGAAAATGACCGTCGGGCGTTTCTCCGACGGCGAAGTCATGGTGGAAATCAATGAAAACGTCCGCGGCAAAGACGTTTTCGTGTTGCAGCCCACCTGTGCGCCCACCAACGACAATCTCATGGAAATCATGGTGATGGTCGATGCGTTGCGCCGCGCCTCGGCCCGCAACATCACCGCCGCCATTCCGTATTTCGGCTATGCCCGCCAGGATCGCCGGCCGCGTTCGGCCCGCGTGTCGATCTCGGCCAAGGTCGTGGCCAACATGCTGCAGTCCGTGGGCGTCGACCGCGTCATGATGATGGACCTGCACGCCGACCAGATCCAGGGTTTCTTCGACATTCCGGTGGACAACATCTACGCCGGGCCGATCCTGCTGGGCGACATCTGGAGCCGTAATTTCCAGAATCTGGTGGTCGTGTCGCCGGACATCGGCGGTGTGGTCCGCGCCCGCGCGCTGGCTAAACAGCTCGAATCCGATCTGGCCATCATCGACAAGCGCCGGCCGCGCGCCAACGTGTCCGAAGTCATGAACATCATTGGCGACGTGAACGGCCGCACCTGCCTGATCATGGACGACATGGTCGATACCGCCGGCACCCTGTGCAAGGCTGCCCAGGCCCTGAAGGACCGTGGCGCGGGCTCCGTCTACGCGTATTGCACGCACCCGGTGCTGTCCGGCGAAGCCGTCAGGCGCATCCAGGAATCCGCACTGGACGAGGTCGTCGTCACCGACACGATCCCGCTGGCGGAAGGCGCCCGCCAGTGCGGCAAGATTCGCCAGTTGTCCTGTGCCTCGCTGCTGGGCGAAACCATCTTGCGCATCGCGACGGCCGAGTCGGTCAGTTCGCTGTTCGCCGATTGATTTTTTGATCCCCCGCTGGTCGCGGCGGGGGGTATGTCGCAGCTTCGGCTGCCTGTGTTGATCGGGGCCTTCGAGGCCCCGCATTTTGGAGCTTTCCATGAAATTCACCGCCACTTCGCGTAGCGTTCAGGGTTCGAGTGCGAGCCGCCGCCTGCGCCGCGCCGGTCGGGTGCCCGCCATCGTTTACGGTGGCCAGTCCGCCCCAGCCAACATCGAGCTCGACCACAACGAGATCTACCACGCCCTGAACAAGGAAGAATTCCACGCCTCCATCCTGGACATGGTCCTGGACGGCAACAAGGCTGAACCCGTCCTGGTGCGTGCCGTGCAATGGCACCCCTACAAGGCGTTGGTGCTGCACGTGGACTTCCAGCGCGTGGACGCCTCGCAGGCTGTCACCACCAAGATCCCGGTGCACTACCTGAACGCCGACCAGAGCCCGGCTGTCAAGCTGGCTGGCCAGGTCATCACCCACGGCCCCTCCGAACTCGACATCACCTGCCTGCCGGCCAACCTGCCGCAGTTCGTCGAAGTCGATCTGGGTGGCCTGGTGGGCAATGCCCGTCTGCACCTGTCCGACATCACGCTGCCGATGGGCGTGAAATACGTGCCGCACGGCGACGACGTCAACCCGCTGCTGGGTCAGGCCAGCGCGCCCAAGGGCGCGACGGCTGACGAAGCAGCCCCGGCCACCCCCGAAGCTCCGGCTGCGGAATAATCCGCTGCCTGGGCTGTCCGGCCGCCATGCGGCCCGGACGACAGAACCCCCGCCTGGTCCCGGACCGGCGGGGGTTCTGTCGTATGATGAAACCTTTTCGACTTTCTTCCGATGACTGCGCCCATTCGCCTCATCGTGGGCCTGGGCAATCCCGGCCCCGAATACGAAACCACCCGCCATAATGCCGGCTTCTGGGTGGTCGATCATTTTGCCGACGATCTGCATGCCAGCTTCACCCTGGAAAAGCCGTTCTTTGCCTGGGTCGCGCGGGCGCGCCATGCGGGGCAGGCGGTCGTGCTGGCCAAACCCACCACATTCATGAACAAGTCGGGGCAGGCGGTCGGGGCGCTGGCCCGCTTCTATAAACTGCAACCCGAGGAAATCCTGGTCGTGCATGACGAACTGGATCTGCTGCCGGGTGCGGTGAAGCTGAAATTCGGAGGTGGCCATGCCGGTCACAATGGCTTGCGCGACATCCAGGCCGTCCTGGGCACCCAGGGGTTCTGGCGCCTGCGCATCGGTATCGGCCATCCGCGCAGCCTGGGGTTGGCCCAGGCCGTCGTCAATTTCGTGCTGCATTCGCCCCGCAACGAAGACATGCCGGGCATCGAAGACGTCATCAACCGCAGCCGGATCGTGTTGCCGCAGTTGCTGGATGGCGGGTTCGATCGCGCCACAGAACGGCTGCACCAGGGGAATTAGCCCTGATGGCATCCAGGAAATCCGGGAAAATGCGCGTGGCAGGTGGGCCGCCGAGGCTGGCATGATGCCTGTGTCCGGTCCGGTGTCCGCGATTCGCGTGCGCGGGCGCGCCCGACCGGATCCTTGGGTCGATATTCAGAAGGTCGGATGAGCATGCTCGGATTATGGCGTCCCGCGGATCTGCCCACCATGGGTCAGGAAATTGTCGATTTCCTGCGGTTCATCGTGCGCCCCAGGCCAGGTCCGCGCCTGGCGGCCCATCGGACCGGGCAGGGCCTGCGCGCGGATTTTCGCCTCAACGCCCCGTGGTGGCGACTGGCGCATTGGGCCGTCCTGCTGTGGATGGTGAACATTTTTGTCTTTGCGCCGCTGGCCTTGTCGGCGGCCCAGGCGACCGGTGCACAGCACCGGCTGGACATCCATCACCTGCCTTGGCTGGCCGCGCTTGTCTGGGCGCCCATCGTCGAGGAACTGACCTTCCGCTATGCCTTGCGCCGGCCGGCCATGCTGTGGTGGTTCGTGCCGCTCATGGCGGCGATCCTGGCGCAGGGGGCGGGGCCGACTTCCATCATGATGGCCGCCGTGGCGCTATTGCTGGCGCTGGCACCACTGTGGTATCCCGCCGGGTACCGCTGGCACTGGGGCTGGAATGCCTCGTGGCGTTGGCGCAAGCGGATGCACCGGGCGTATCCCTGGCTGTTTCATGCGGCCGCGTTGGCTTTTGCGGCCGTCCATCTGTATAACTTTCGCGTGGCATCCCTGAACCTGGTGCTGTTGCCGCTGCTGGTGTTGCCGCAATGGGTCACCGGCCTGGTGCTGGGCTGGATGCGGGTCAGGCGCGGGATCGGTGCGTCCATGGGGCTGCATGCGATCTTCAATGGCGGGCCGCTGCTGCTGATCGGCCTGGTCCTGCATTTCGCCCCGGATCTGGCGGCTTACTGAATCCCGCTGGCCGTGCAGGCGCCGGGATGGCGCCGCCGCCGGTTTTATAAGATGGCCTTAGCGTGCGCGCAGCACCTGTTCGATCGCCAGGCCCACATCCAGGATCCGCGCGTCGGAATTCGCCGGTCCGGCGACCATCAGGCCGACGGGTGCTGTGCCGGGCGCGTGGCATGGCAGGCTCAGGGCGCAACCATCCAGGAAATTGATCAGCGTGGGGTTGCGCAGGATCAGCCCGTTCGCGGCGAAATAGGCCTCGTCCGAGGCTTGCAGGGATGCAATCGTCGGCGCGATCACGGGTACGGTCGGCATCAGCAGCGCGTCATGGTTTCGCAGCCGGGCTTCGACCGAGGCGATCCATTGGCGGCGTTGGGCGTGCAGTTCGATATAGTCGGCGGCGTCGATGTTCCGGCCACGCAGGATGCGCGATGAGACTCTGGGGTCATACCGGGATTCTTGCAGGGCCAGCGTGTTGCGATGGACCGCGTAGGCTTCGGCGCAGACCAGGCCTCCCTTTTGGTTGATGCGCGCCAGCGCGTCGAATTCCGGGATGTCCAGCGTGTCAACGGTGGCGCCAGCGGCGCGCAGTTGCTCGATGGCGGCGGCGAATGCCGCGCGCACGGTATCATCGGCGCCGTCCAGGACCAGAGTCGGGGTGATGGCCAGCCGGAGTCGGGATGGCGGGGGCGCGTTCGGCGTGCGCGGTTCGTCGCTCGCAAGGATGCTGTCCAGAATCGCACAGCAGGTCACCGAAGCCGACAGCGGCCCTATGGAATCCAGGCTCGTCGCCAGCGGGAAAGTGCCCGCCGACCGGACCCGTGATGCTGTCGGCTTGAAACCGGTCAAGCCGCAGAATGCCGATGGGATGCGCACCGAGCCGCCGGTATCCGTGCCCAGAGCCGCCACCGCCATGCCGTCGGCGACCGAGACGCCGGCCCCCGAGGAGGATCCGCCGGGAATCCGGCGGGCGGCGCGGTCCCAGGGGCTGCTGGGGGTGCCATAGTGCGGATTGATGCCCAGCCCCGAGAACGCGAATTCCGTCATGTTCGTGTGCCCGATCAGTACGGCACCGGCCTGGGCCAGGCGTTGCACCGGGTCGGCATGGCGTGTTGCCGGCGGCACATCCTGGCGCACCATGGAACCCGCGCGCGTGGCCTGTCCGGCCACGTCGAACAGGTCCTTGATCGAGATGGGCAGCCCGTCGATCGGGGACCGCGCGAGGCCGGCGGCACGCAGAGTGTCCGATGCATGGGCAGCCGCCAGGGCCTGATCCTTCCAGACCGCGGTGAACGTTCTTGAACCTTCGCCGCTCGGGTCGGCGATGCGGGCCAGTGCGGCCTTCGTCAGTGCGACGGATGTTGTCTCGCCGTTTTCCAGGGCGGTGTGCAGTTCGGTGATGGTGGGAAGCATGGTGTATTCGGGATGGGGTGTGGGACCGGAAAGCCAGGCGGGCATGGGATAACAGCGCCTGGCCTTTCGGGCAGTACAATCCAAGTTTCGGCCAGACCGGGCCAAGGTCCAGCCCCTCGACTCACAAGGATAATCGAATTCATGGCACTGCAATGCGGCATCGTTGGCCTGCCCAACGTCGGCAAATCCACTCTGTTCAACGCCCTGACCAAGGCCGGCATCGCCGCGGAAAACTATCCCTTCTGCACGATCGAACCCAACGTTGGCGTGGTGGAAGTCCCGGATCGCCGACTGGCGCAGCTGGCGGCCGTCGTCAACCCGGAACGCGTTGTGCCCGCCGTGGTCGAATTCGTGGACATCGCGGGCCTAGTGGCCGGCGCCTCGAAGGGCGAGGGCCTGGGCAACCAGTTCCTGGCCAACATCCGCGAAACTGACGCCATCGTGCACGTCGTTCGCTGCTTCGAGGACGACAACGTCGTGCACGTCGCCGGTCGCGTGAACCCGGTGTCCGACATCGAAGTCATCAACACCGAACTGGCCCTGGCCGACCTGGCCACCGCCGACAAAATCCTGCAGAAAAATCGCAAGCTGGCCAATTCCGGCGACAAGGAAGCCATCCGTCTGGTGGCTCTGCTGGAACGCGTGGTCGCGGCCCTGGATGCCGGCAAAGCCGTGCGCAGCCTGGGCCTGGACGAAGAAGAACAGGCCCTGATCCGGGGTTACTGTTTCATCACCGCCAAGCGCGCCATGTATGTTGCCAACGTGCGCGACGATGGTTTTGAAAACAATCCCCACCTGAAGGCCGTGCAGGACTACGCCGCTGCCGAAAACGCCCCGGTCGTGGCCGTCTGCGCTGCCATCGAGGCCGAGATCGCCGAACTCGACGACGCCGACAAGGCCGTCTTCCTGGAAGACATGGGTATGACTGAACCTGGCCTGGATCGCGTGATTCGCGCCGGCTACCAGCTGCTGGGCCTGCAGACCTATTTCACCGCCGGGGTCAAGGAAGTCCGCGCCTGGACTATCCACGTCGGCGCCACCGCCCCGCAGGCGGCGGGCGTCATCCACACCGACTTCGAACGCGGTTTTATCCGTGCCCAGACGATCGGCTTTGACGACTTCATCGCCTGCAAGGGCGAGCAAGGCGCCAAGGAAGCCGGCAAGATGCGGGCCGAAGGCAAGGACTACGTGGTGAAGGACGGCGACGTGATGAATTTCTTGTTCAACGTCTAGTCTGCGCAAACGCGTCGGCGGCAAACTCTGCCTGCTCTAGGTGCGGGAAATGGGGTAATCAATCGGCGGTAATGGGGCAGTTAACGAGACAGTACCCTATTTAATAGTTATGATTGCCCCATTCAGGCCCCTGAGTTTACATTTTCATGCACTCGCTCACACCCGAGTACCTTGCTGCGCTTCGCTTCGATGGCACCCAAGCCGCCACGTTGCGCACACTGGGCGAGTACCAGGGTAAGCAGCAACTCTACGCTGCGCAGTCTCCCGAAGCTCTCAAGGGGCTACGCCAGATCGCGGTGGTGGAGTCCACCGAATCGTCCAACCGGCTGGAAGGTGTTGTCGTCGCACCCTCGCGGCTCAAATCTCTGGTCATCCGCAACGCAACGCCAAAGAGCCGATCAGAGCAGGAGATCGCCGGCTACCGTGATGCTCTGGCGCTGATCCACGAGTCCGCAGCGCACATGCCCTTCAGCGAAGGCGCGGTGTTGCAATTGCACACCCTGCTGTACCGCTACATGCCGCAGGCGGGCGGGCGCTGGAAGGCTACCAACAACGACATCATCGAGCGTCACCCAGACGGCACTTCGCGTCTGCGCTTCCAACCAGTTGCTGCGCACCTGACGCCGATGGCAATGGCCGATCTGACCCGGTACTACGCGACCGCACTGGATCAGCACCTGGCCGACCCCCTGGTACTGGTGCCGCTGGCGATGCTCGACTTCTTGTGCATCCACCCCTTCCCGGACGGTAACGGTCGCATGTCCCGCTTGTTGACCTTGCTGCTGCTCTACCACTTCGACTATGCAGTGGGTCGCTACGTCAGCCTGGAACGCATCTTCGAAGATACTAAGGAAGGCTATTACGAGACGCTGGAAGCCAGCTCGCAGGGCTGGCATCAGGGGCGGCACGACGTAAAGCCCTGGCTCGACTACTTCTGGGGTGCCTTGCTACGGGCCTACCGTGAGTTCGAGGAGCGTGTCGGCACCCTCGAGCGTGGCCGTGGAAGTAAAGGCGACCGAGTGCGGACGGAAGTTGTGGGTCGCACCCTGCCGTTCTCGATTTCCGAGATTGAAGAAGCCTGCCCGGGCGTGAGCCGGGACATGGTTCGACTAGTACTGCGAGCGATGAAATCAGAGGGGTTGATCGAATCAACAGGCAAGGGGCGAGGGGCGAAATGGATCCGACTTGTCGATATACCGGGCGCTGCAGCTAACAAAGAGCAGGTATCCAAAAAACGGACCGGCAACAATGATGGATATTGAAGTGACAAGTACCGAACAGAAGATTGACCGCTTTATCAGCACACTCGAAACCTTGGGGGGCTCCGCTGGGAACCAACGTCTGCGAGAGGCGTTGGGATGGCAAGAATCCACCTATGACGATATCAAGCAGCAGTTGATCGAGGAGGGGCGTATCGTCCCCGGCCGAGGGCGTGGCGGCTCGGTCGCCCTATCCACAACGGACTATGCTGTCAATAAAGAATCGGCGGCCTCGTTGGAAGTGCGAGAAATCTCCCCGTCATACCTGAAAACAAAGGCAAAAGCAGATTCGTCATCGCGGGACAACGCAACCACTGTTCCAGCCGCCAAGACACTTGTCCCACGCAACGGCGTGGTCAAGAAATCCGACCTCTATAGTTCCATCTGGGCATCGTGCGACGAACTGCGTGGTGGCATGGACGCCAGCCAGTACAAGGACTATGTCCTGTTCATGCTGTTCATCAAGTACATCAGCGATAAGTACGGCAACAGCGACGACTTCGCCCCTCCGGTGGTCATCCCGCCCGGCGCGTCATTCAAGGACATGGTGGCGCTCAAGGGTAAGGACGACATTGGCGACAAAATCAACATCCAAGTCATCCAGAAACTGATCGATCACAACACCAAACTGGCGCGCAGCGACTTTCCGGACTTCAACGATCCCAACAAGCTCGGCGAAGGCGCGGCCATGGTCGAGCGCCTGGGCAACCTGATCGCCATCTTCGAAAAGCCCGAGCTGAACTTCGCCAACAACCGTGCCGACAACGACGACCTGCTTGGCGATGCCTATGAATACCTGATGCGCCATTTCGCGCAGGACTCCGGCAAGAGCAAGGGCCAGTTCTATACCCCGGCCGAAGTCAGCCGCATCATTGCCCAGGTGATTGGGATCTCGCACGCCAACACCAAGGCTTCCACCACTGCGTATGACCCGACATGCGGTTCCGGCTCGCTGCTGCTGAAATTGGCCGCAGAGGCAGGCCGGCAAATCACCCTGGAAGGGCAGGAAAAGGACGTGACCACCGCCGGGCTGGCGCGGATGAACATGATCCTGCACGACTTCCCCAGTGCTACCATCCTCAGCGGCGACACGCTGGTGAACCCCAAGTTCAAGAATGGTGAACAACTGCGCGCCTACGACTATGTAGTTGCCAATCCACCGTTTTCCGACAAGAAATGGTCCACCGGTCTCAACCCGGCCAATGACCCCTACCAGCGTTTCGGCTGGGGCGAGCCGCCCGCCAAGCAGGGCGATTACGCCTACCTGCTGCACATCATCCGCAGCATGAAGGCCACCACTGGGAAGGGCGCCATCATCCTGCCGCACGGTGTGCTGTTCCGTGGTAATGCGGAGGCCCATATCCGCAGGCAACTGGTGCGCTCCGGCATGCTCAAGGGCATCATCGGCCTGCCTGCCAACTTGTTCTATGGCACTGGCATCCCCGCCTGCATTCTGTTGCTGGACAAGGAGAACGCCAGCGCCCGCAAGGGCATCTTCATGATCGACGCCAGTAAAGGCTTCATCAAGGACGGCCCCAAGAACCGCCTGCGCGAGCAGGACATCCACCGCATCGTCGATGCCTTTCGCCGCTGCGCGGACGAGCCGCGCTATGCCCGCATGGTGCCGCTGGACGAAATCGCCAGCGAGAAGAACGACTACAACCTTAACCTGCCGCGCTACATCGACAGCAGCGAGCCGGAAGACCTGCATGACATCGACGCGCACCTCAACGGTGGCATCCCCGAGCACGACATCGACGCTTTCGCCGCCGACTGGCAGGAGATGCCCGCCCTGCGCCAGGCGCTGTTCGAGGCCGAACGCCCCGGTTATGCGCGGCTGCGCCAACCGATGGCCGAAGTGCGTTCCATCATCCTCGCTCACCCGCAATTCCATCAGTTCCGCAGCAAGGTCGAAACCCTGTTCGACAAATGGCGACAGGCCGTCATGCCGCTGCTCACCGGCATCCGGCCCGGCGACAAACCCAAGGCGCTGATAGTGCAGGTCTCCGAAACCCTGCTCACCACCTTCCACGCCGCGCCGCTGCTCGACCCCTACGACATCTACCAGCACCTGATGGACTACTGGGCCGAGGCCATGCAGGATGACGTCTACTTGATTGCCGTCGATGGCTGGGAGGCGTGGCCCCGGCGTGTCGTGGAAACTGACAAGAAGGGTAAGACCAAGGACAAGGGCTGGACCTGCGATCTGCTGCCCAAGCCCTACATAGTCGCTGGCTACTTCGCTGCCGAGCAGGCCGAACTGGAGGCCAAACAAGCTGAACTGGAAATCGTTATCAGCCAGATCGCGGAACTGGAGGAAGAGCACAGTGGCGAAGACGGTGCTTTTGCAGGCTTCGACAAGATCAACGCTGCGCAGGTGAAAGATCGCCTCATCGAAATTGGCGATGACGCCGACAGCGCCGACGAATGCGCCGTGCTCAAGCAGTGGCAGCAACTCAGCGCCCGCGAAGCTGCGTTGAAGAAAACCGTCAAAACGATGGAGGCGGAACTCGACCGTCAAGCCTATGACCACTACTTCACTCTGAGCGAAGCCGAGGTCAAAACGCTCGTGGTTGAAGACAAATGGCTGACCCACCTACAAACCGATGTGCAGCAGGAGCTGGATCGCATCTCGCAAACCCTCTCCCAGCGCATCCGCGAACTGGCCGAACGCTACGAAACGCCTCTACCCAAGTTGGAAGATGACGTGGCGGCCCTCAGTGCCAAGGTGGAAGTGCACCTGAAGAAGATGGGGGCGACATGGAAGTGAAGCCGGGGTATAAGCAAACGGAAGTGGGAGTGATTCCGGAGAATTGGGACGTATCTGTGGTTGGTTATGAGTTCGATGTCCAACTTGGAAAGATGCTGGATGCTGCCAAAAACATTGGTGACCCTAAACCATACTTGGGAAATCGTAATGTCCAGTGGGGGAATATTGATATAACCGATCTGCCTACGATGCGGATGACCCGCTCCGACATGGAGCGATTTCGGCTGAAAAGAGGCGACCTGCTGGTCTGCGAAGGTGGCGACGTTGGGCGTGCGGCAATTTGGAACGACTCTATTGAAGAGTGCTATTACCAGAAAGCACTTCATAGATTGCGCCCGTTGCGGGGGTTCGATAGCAGGCTGATGGTTGAGTTGCTACATCAGTGGAGCGTAAGCGGCGTATTCTCCAATTACGTTACGCAAACTAGCATTGCTCACCTTCCGAGAGAGAAGCTTTTGGAGGTGCCATTACCTGTTCCTAAGCCTGAGGAGCAACGCGCCATCGCAACCGCCCTCAGCGACATGGACGCGCTGCTGGCCGGACTGGATCGCCTGATCGCCAAAAAGCGCGCCATCAAACAGGCCACCATGCAGCAACTCCTCACCGGCCAAACTCGCCTGCCGGGGTTTGGTGGGGAGTGGGAGGAGAAGCGGTTGGGGGACCACCTGACCTTCCTGAAGAACGGTGTTAATTCGCGTGCCGAGCTTTCTTGCAGCGACGATGTGCGATATTTGCACTACGGCGATATCCACGGATCGTCGCAAGTGATGCTCAACCCCGCCAGTATAGAAATGCCTTGTCTCCCACGCGCCAAGGCAAGTCGCTTGGATCGCCTGCAAAACGGCGACTTGATTTTTGCTGACGCATCTGAGGATATGGATGGTATTGGCAAATCGATTGAAATAAAAAACGCGATGGGCGTCGATCTAGTTTCGGGGTTGCACACCATCGCAATCAGGTTTGACAAGAGTGTGCTGGAAGATGGTTTCAAAGCCTACATTCAGTTCATCCCGGAATTCCGAGCTCACCTTCGGCAGCTTGTAGCCGGCACAAAGGTATATGCGACGAATCGAACACATATTGCCAGCGCCGAACTGAGACTTCCAGGCGTTGACGAGCAACAAGCGATTTCTGGCGTGATCGCCGATATGGACACCGAAATCACCGCCCTCGAAACTCGCCGCACCAAGACCCGTGCCCTCAAGCAGGCCATGATGCAGGAACTGCTGACGGGCCGGACACGGTTGGTGACTCCTGACGAAAAATCTGATGAGGAAGCTGTAGCTCAAACGGAAGGGCGCAAACCAAACGTCCATTTCCTGAGAAGCGTGCTGGCTGCCGAAATCATCGACCAGTTGCACGACCAGCCGACTTTCGGTCACGTCAAGTTCGAGAAGATGATGTTCCTCGCCGAGCATCTGTGTGAGGTGGACACCGGCTCCACCTACCACCGCAAGGCGGCCGGCCACTATGACAACCGAGCCCTTCGCTCCATAGACAGCCAGTTGCAGAAGCAACAATGGTTCGAGGCGCGCAAGCAAGATGGTCGTTACCAATACGTGCCACTGGCAAAGCGTGGCGGTCACAAACCGTACTTTGATCGGCATTTTTCCCGGATCGTCGAGACCCTTGAGAACATTCTGGGCACGTTCAAAACGGCGAAAACGGAAAAATGCGAAATCGTCGCCACCTTGCTGGCGGCATGGAGCGATTTGCTGTGTGAGAAAGGAACCGTCTCCGATGAAATGATTGTGCACGAGGTGCTGCACAACTGGCACGAAGCGAAGCAACGTATACCTGAGGATCGCTGGCTGAAGGCGCTTGCCTGGATGCGAGAAAAAGGATTTGTGCCCAAAGGAGTGACCTTGCCATGACCGACAAGCCCGCCGCCCTGACTCCAGCCCCGCAAGGTTACGCCGACTGGCTGGCCGACCTGAAGGGCCGCATTCACACCGCGCAGCAGCGTGCGGCGCTGGCGGTCAATCGGGAACTGGTGGGCTTGTACTGGCAGATCGGCCGCGACATTCTGGCGCGGCAGGCCGAGCAGGGTTGGGGCGCAAAGGTGATCGAGCGGCTGGCGCATGACTTGCGCGCAGCCTTCCCGGACATGAAGGGCTTTTCGCCGCGCAACCTCAAGTACATGCGGGCGTTTGCCGAGGCCTGGCCGGAAGCCGAAATTGTGCAACAGGCTGCTGCACAATTGCCCTGGGGCCACAACCTGGTATTGCTGGGTCGTCTGAAAGTGCCAACGGAGCGCCTAGCCTATGCCCGCGCCGCTATCGAACATGGCTGGTCGCGCAATGTGTTGAACATCCACATCGAAACCCGCCTGCTGGAGCGCACGGGCAAAGCCGTTACCAACTTCGATCAGCGCCTGCCTGCACCACAATCCGATCTGGCCATCGAGTCGCTGAAAGATCCGTACCGCTTCGATTTTCTCGGCCTGGGCGAGGAGGCACAGGAACGCGAAATCGAGAAGGCGCTGGTGCAGCACGTCACCGATTTCTTGCTGGAACTGGGTGCGGGCTTTGCTTTCGTCGGGCGGCAGGTGTTGCTGGACGTGGGCGGCGAGGAGTTCTTCATCGACCTATTGTTCTACCACCTCAAGCTGCGCTGCTACGTGGTGATCGAACTGAAGGCGGGCAGGTTCAGGCCCGAGCACCTGGGGCAATTGGGCTTTTACCTGACGGCGGTGGATCGGCAGGTGAAGCACGCACAAGACAACCCGAGCATTGGCCTGCTGCTGTGCAAGAGCAAGAACAAGGTGGTGGCCGAGTACGCCCTGGGCGACAAGTCGCAGCCGATGGGCATTGCCGAATACAAGTTGGTGGAATCCCTGCCGCAAGAGCTGCAAACCAGCCTGCCGACGATCGAACAGATCGAGCGGGAGCTGGGCAAGCCTATGGATGATGGCCCCGAGGAATGATGCGATGACCCAACCCATGCCGCGCTCCGAGCGCACATCACAGAACCGTGTGGCGCGGCTGTTCACTACCCCACTGGCCGATGGCGGCCTGGGCTACGAACACCTGGGCAACTGGAGCAAGCGCGACCACAACCGCGCCATCGAAACCGAGTTGCTGCGCGCCAATTTGGCCGTTCGCGGCTACTCGCCCGCTCACATCAGCGCCGCCTTGCAGAAGCTGGAAGTTGCGGTGGATGTCACCAGTATCACGCCCTACCAGGCCAACCTGCGTACCTACCAATTACTTCGCTATGGCGTGCCGGTGCAGATCACGGCGGGTCAGTCGCACGAGACGGTGCAGTTGATCGACTGGGCGCAGCCCGAGCGTAATCACTTTGCCTTGGCAGAAGAGGTGACACTGAAGGGTCAGAGTACCCGCCGCCCGGATATCGTGTTGTACATCAACGGTCTAGCGGCGGCGGTGATTGAGCTCAAGCGCAGTTCAGTGGATGTGGGCGATGGCATTCGCCAGTTGATTAGCAATCAGGAGGAAACCTTCAACCAGGGCTTCTTCAGCACCGTGCAGTTGCTGCTGGCGGGCAGCGATGCGCAAGGTTTGCGCTACGGCACCACCGGCACACCGGAACAATTCTTCGTGCAGTGGAAGGATAAACAACCGTCAGCCATAGCAACAACGGGCGCGTTGCTGGATCTCCCGTTGGTTCAGATGTGCGAGAAGGCACGGTTGCTGGATTTGATCCGCAACTTCGTGATCTTCGATGCCGGCTTCAAGAAGGTGCCCCGTCAGCACCAGTACCGGGGCATCAAGGCCGCTCAGGAACGCATCGCCAAACGCGAAGGTGGTGTGATCTGGCACACCCAGGGCAGCGGCAAGAGCATCCTGATGGTGTTGTTGGCCAAGTGGTTGCTGGAGCATGATCCGCATGCGCGGGTACTGGTGGTGACCGACCGCGACGAGCTGGACAAACAGATCGAAGGCGTGATGCGCAATGCTGGGGTGATCGGTGAGGGATCGGCTCCACCACGCATTACCTCACGGGCAGACTTCGTGCAAAAACTCAGCGCTACCACACCGCGCTTGTTGTGCGCTCTGATCCACAAATTCGATGCGGTCGATCTCAAGGGAGAGCCACCACCCATTCATGGGCGTTTCTATGTATTCGTGGATGAGTGCCACCGCACCCAGGGCGGCAACATGAATAAGCAGATGAAGCGCTGGCTGGCCGACGCCATCTTCATCGGCTTCACCGGCACACCGTTGTTACGTAAGGATCGGCAAACCACCCGCGAAGTATTCGGCACATATATCCACACCTACAAGTTCCACGAAGCGGTGGCCGATAAGGTGGTATTGGACCTGAAGTACGAGGCGCGGGATGTGCCGCAGCGGCTGACTTCACGCAAGGCCATCGATGCATGGTTCGAGAAGAAAACGCGCGGACTGAACAACTTCCAGAAATCCATCCTGCGCAAGCGCTGGGCCACGATGGAAGAGCTGATGAGCGCCAAGGAGCGCAAGGATCGCATCGTCGCCAACATCATCGAGGATTTCAGCCTCAAGCCTCGGCTGGACAATGATCGCGGCACGGCGATCCTGGTGGCGGCTTCGATCTACGATGCTTGCCATTACTTCCGGTTGTTCCAGAACACGCATTTCGGTTCCTATGTGGGCATCATCACCTCGTACGAACCCAACCCGGTTGCCATCTCGAAAGAATCGGCCGGTAGCGACGAACGCTACAAATACGACACCTACAAGCAGCATGTGTTGCGTACTGGCCGGACCACTAAGCAGTACGAAGACGAAACCAAGCGACGCTTCATCGAGGAACCGGCTAACATGAAGCTGCTGATCGTGGTCAGCAAGCTGCTTACCGGTTTTGATGCTCCCAGTTGCACCTACATCTATCTGGACAACGAACTGCACGACCATAACCTGTTTCAGGCCATCTGCCGTACCAATCGGCTGGATGGTGACGACAAGGACTATGGGCATATCGTCGATTACAAGGAGCTGTTCGGTGACGTGCAGCAGGCCATTGCGGTATACAGCTCCGGCGAGCTGGACATCGACACGGGCAATGGTGGCGACAACAACGTTCATCTGAAGGACTGGCTGGAGGAAGGCCGCAAGCAACTGGACGAGGCCCGTGAAACGCTGCATTACCTGTGCGAGCCGGTGTTGCAGCCGCGTGAGCTGGAGCAGTTCATCCACTATTTCTGCGGCCACGCTGGTGATTCGGATGCGCTGCTGGAAAGCGAGGCGCTGCGTATTACCTTCTACAAGGCGGTGGCGACCTATCTGCGTGCCTTCGCGGACATCGCCCAGAACCTGACCGAGGTGGGTTACTCAGACAGCGAAGCCGACACCTTGCGGCAGGAAACCGAGTTCTATGCCGAGGTGCGTTCGGCCATCAAGCATTACAGCGGCGAAGAGCTGGACATCAAGCCCTATGAGGCCGACATGCGCCACCTCATCAACACCTATATCCAGGCCGAGCCAGCGCAGGCGTTGGGCGAGTTGGCCGAACTGTCGCTGACCGAGTTGATCATCGAGACCGGCATCCACGATGCCATCGCCAAGAAGCTCAACGAGAAGGGCAAGCTGTCGACGAATGCCATTGCGGAAACCATCATCAACAATGTCCGCAAGACCATCATCCGCGATCGCCTGACCGATCCGCGGTTTTACGAGCAGATGTCCAAGCTGCTCGACGACCTGATCCAGCAAAGCCGTGAAGGCACCGAGGCCTACGAATCATTCCTGAGCAAGGCGGAAGACATACTGAAGAAGCACCGCGCGAAACAACACGACATTGATGAACCTGCCATGTTGCACGGCAATGCAGGTGCGCTGGTGATTTATCGCAATCTGCCTGACATTATTTCCAGCGATGTGTTGCCCAATGCGGATGGTGTAGTCAAAGAGCCACAGGCGGATTACGGCGACCCGCTGGCCCTGCTGGCGCTGAAGATCGACCGTCTAATGCGTGACGAAGCCCCGGCAGGATGGCGTGGCGATGAAGCCAAGGAACGCATCGTGCAGAATTTCCTGCACCCGTTGGCTGGGAAGAACCGTGAGGCCACGCTCAAACTGTTCGATCTGCTGAAAAATCAGCCAGGCTACTGATGACGCAGACGCACATACGTCTGGGGGAACTGGACATCACCGTCACGTTCAAGGCCGTGAAGAATGTCCATCTTTCTGTGCATCCGCCTGAGGGTGCGGTGACGCTGGTGGCCCCGATGGGCACGCGGCTGGAAGTTGCTCGTGCCTATGCTATTTCCAAGCTGCGTTGGATTCGCCAGCAACAGGCGCAATTGCAGGCACAGTCCCGCGAAACTCCTCGCCAGTTCGTCACCAGAGAAAGCCATTACGTCTGGGGACGCCGCTATCTGCTCTCGGTGCTGGAGCGCGATGCCCCGCCCACGGTGAAGATGGATCACCGTCGCATCACCTTGTCTGTGCGACCCGGCTCCGATGCAGCCAAGCGCGAAGCCATCTATCGACGCTGGCAACGCGGTTTGCTACACCAGGCCATTACGCCCCTGATCGAATACTGGGAGCCACGTATCGGCGTGAAGGTCAATGGCTATTTCCTGCAACGGATGAAAACCAAATGGGGTAGTTGCAATCATCGCCAGGCTCACATTCGGCTCAACACGGAACTGGCCAAGAAGCCTCGTGACTTGCTTGAATATGTGATCGTGCATGAAATGATCCATCTGATCGAACCGACGCACAGTGAGCGGTTCATATCGTTGCTGACCCAACACTATCCTGCCTGGCGGGATGCTCGTGCGGAACTGAATGCGCTGCCGCTGGGACAGACTGTTTGAATATTGCTACCGTCCAAGAAAACGTCCGTACCCCCAACTGTGCAGGTTCCGCTGGGTCATTACAGGCGCGTCATGTGACAATACGGGGTCAACGGAGCGGACATGCTGACCCACCTGCATATCAAGAACTTCAAGGCATGGAAGGACACGGGGCCGATTCGCCTCGCGCCGCTGACGGTGATTTTCGGCGCCAATAGCGCCGGCAAGAGCAGCCTGGGGCACCTGCTGCTGGCGCTGCAGCAGACGGCCCGCTCGACCGACCGCAAGCGCGCCCTGTACCTGGGGGATGCATCGTCCTCGATCGATCTGGGCACGTTCGCCGATTGTCTGCATGGCCATGATCTGCGGCAGGCGCTGTCGTTCGAACTGGGGTGGAACCTGCCCAAGGCGCTGGATGTGCGGGATCCGCTGCAGCCGGACCGCCACTATCGGGGCACCCAGATGCGGCTGGATGTGACCCTGATGGCGAATAGGGTCCAGCAGCCCGAGATGCAGGCGCTGCGGTATGCCTTGTCGTCGGACGGCCGTGACGTGCTGGATGTGTCCCTGGCCCGCGATGACAAGCGAAAGCTCAGTCTCAGTTCCGGGACCTATGGTTTCAAGATGGCGGATGGCCGCAAGTGGCCGCTGGAAGAGCCGGAGAAGTTCTACCGGCTGTCCGACGTCAGCATGGCGCGATATAAAAATGCCGGCTTTCTGGCGGACTTCGCCCTTGCGACCGAGTCCATGCTGGAACGAGTTTCCTATCTGGGCCCTTTGCGCAACCAGCCGCAGCGTATTTATCGATGGTCGGGCGATACGCCGGCCAGTGTCGGGCAAATGGGCGAATCCACCATCGCCGCCATCCTGGCCGCCGAAAGCGAGGGGCGCCGGCTCAATCGCGGGCCCAGGCGTCCCACGCAGGGCTTCGCCGAATTCATTGCCGCCTGGCTGAAAGATCTGGGGGTGATTCAGGACTTCGCCGTTCGTCCGGTGGCGGCGGGACGAAAGGAATACGAGGTGCTGGTGAAGACCCACGCCAAGGCGCCGGAGGTCAAGATCACCGATGTGGGCTTCGGGGTTTCCCAGGTCCTGCCGGCGCTGGTCCAGGCCTTTTATTGCCCGCCTCATTCCACCGTATGGATGGAACAACCCGAGATCCATCTTCACCCGCAGGCCCAGGCCGAGTTGGCCGATGTGTTCGTCTCGGCGACACAGGCGCGCGAGAACGGCGCCGCGCGGAATGCGCAGTTGATCGTGGAAAGCCATTCCGAACACTTCCTCAACCGCTTGCAGCGCCGCGTGGCCGAAGGCGTGGTCCGACCCCAGGACGTGGCCGTGTATTTCTGCCGCCGCGCGGGTTCCGCGACGGAGCTGGAACCCTTGCGGCTGGACATGTACGGCGCGATCGAAAATTGGCCCGAGCATTTTTTCGGCGACGAAATGGCGGACATCGCCGGCCGGACGCTGGCGGCCATGCGGCGCAGGAAGGCGATCAGGCAGGCCGGCGGCAAACCATGAAGGCGGTCATCGACACCAACGTGCTGCTGGTGGCCAATGGCCGGCACGAAGAGGCGTCCGAGGATTGTGTGATCGAGTGCGTGCGGCGTTTGCAGGCCATGCAGCGGTCGGGCATCGTCGTCATCGACGACGGCCACCGGATCCTCGGAGAGTACCTGCATAAGACCTGTCTGAATCCTCCCACGGGCGTCGGCGACAAGTTCCTGAAGTGGCTGCTGCAGCATGCCGATACGGCGCGGGTGGAACAGGTATCATTGAACGAAGTGGCGGCGGATCGGTTTGCCGAATTCCCCGACGCCGCCTTGGAAGCGGCATTCGATGCGCCGGATCGCAAGTTCGCGGCGGTGGCTCATGCCCATGCCGACAAACCGCCGATCTGGCAGGCCGTCGACTGCAAGTGGCTGGATTGGTGGCCCGCGATGCAGGCCAAAGACGTTCATATCGAATTTCTGTGTCCTGCGGATGTCCGCAGCTTCTATCGTAAGAAATTCCCCAGGAAACCCGTTCCGGCAGTGCCGGCGAACCCCGCATGACCATTCGAGCATGACTGCTTTCTTTCGTTTCCCCTCCACCCCGCATCTGGCCTGGCTGGCGGATGGTGATGTGCCGCGCGACGACAAGCTGCTTGCGCCCGCCGAGGTGCGAACGCTGCTCTCCGGCGATGTGGTCGTGGAGGAAAAGCTCGACGGCGCCAACCTGGGCTTGTCGCTGGCGCCGGATGGCGGCCTGCGGCCGCAGAACCGCGGCCAGTATCTATATGAACCTCATGCCGGGCAGTTTTCCCGCCTGCCGGCCTGGCTCGCGCAGCACGAGGCCGGCCTGCGCGAGGTGCTGCGGACCGGGTTGATCCTGTTCGGCGAGTGGTGCGCGGCCCGTCATTCGCTGGATTACGCGGCGTTGCCCGACTGGTTCCTGCTGTTCGACGTCTATGATCGGGACGCGGGCGCGTTCTGGAGCACGGCGCGCCGCGACGCCCTTGCGCTCGATGCGGGTCTGGCGACCGTCCCGTGCGTGTTGCGGGGCAGCACTACCTTGGCGGCGCTGCGGCGGCTGGTCCAGGAGACCCCCAGCCGCTATCGGACCGGCCAGCCGCTGGAAGGCATTGTGGTCAGGCGCGAGTCGGCGCTATGGTGCGAGGCCCGCGCCAAGTTGGTTCGGCCGGGGTTCACGCAGGCCATCGAGACCCACTGGCGCCAGCGGGCCATCGAGTGGAACCGGGTGGATTGGGCATCCCGACCCTAGGTTAGGCCCCGGTTCGTCCGTTCCGGTTCGACCGCGGATACCCCTTCGACTGCTGTCAGGTCGGCCAGGCGGTCTTCCTCGATGGTGCCGGCGATGGCGCCGATCGTGGCCAGTTCCCGCTCCACGCTCAGACCCGCCTGCCGGCAGTTTTCCAGGACGACCGGGTAGCGGTCGCGCCAGTTTTCATGGACGAGGACCGTCAGATGGATCAGTGCCATGGTTTCAGTGCTTCCTGGTGACCGCGCCAGGTGCCTGCACCAGGCCCGCGCCGACGTCGCGCTGGGCTTCCTGGAGCGGGCGAACATGGCCCAGCAACTGATCCCAAAGTTGTGATCCGCGGGCCTTGGAGTCGCTCTGGGCATACAGTGCCGCCACGCCGGCGACGAACGGCGTGGCCATGCTGGTACCGCTGAGGGAGCGGTATAGATCGGGCGCCGGCCAGGACGACAGGACGTCGACCCCGGGCGCGGCCAGATCGATCTCGCCACCGTCGCCCTCCAGGCCACCGCTGGAAAACGGCGCAACGTGCAGGTTCCGGTCTACGGCGGCCACCGCCATGATCGAAGGGCAGTTGGCCGGATGGCCCAGTCGATGCCCTCCAGGATGCCGCCGTCGCCGCCGCTGCCTTCATCACCCAGAACTTTACCGACATATAGTTCAGCCTCGCCCGCTACGCCGTAGCGGACTTGTCGCGCTGGCTTGGCAGGGCCGGCCGCGATGCCCGCGCAATGCGTGCCGTGGCCGTTGCCGTCCTGCACGGGCTGGCCCGCGACGAAGGATTTGGTTTCGATGGATCTCCCGGCGAAGTCGGGGTGCGATAGATCCAGGCCGGTGTCCAGCACGGCGATCCGGATGCCCTGGCCTGTCTGTGTCGACGTATCGGCGCCGACGGCGCCCACGCCCCAGGTATCGCCTGTGTCGTCCGGCTTGGGGCTGGCGCGTTTGTGCTTGGCTGGTGGCGCCGCGCCCGTGCCGATTGCGTACACAGTCCGTTCCGGTTCGACGGCCAGGATCGCGCTGCCGCCCGCGGCGGCCTGGATGAGTCGCAGCCGGGCCTGGTCTGAGCAGTGCACGTAGGCCGCGCCGATACGGTCGTAGACGACGGCGCAAGAGTCTCCCAGGGTGGCCACGCCCGAGGCGGGTGCGCGGTGGATCTGGACCTGGGCCAGATTACCCAGCTGCTGGACGGCGCCATCGAAATCGTCCTGGCTCAGAAGCACCAGATAGCGGCCGGCCTTGGGCTGAGTTCCGGGTGAAGTGTGCTGCATGGCATCGTCCTTTCGAGGTACGAATGACCCACCATAGCACGGGCTGGCGGGCCGGATGGGCGCCCGAAAAGTGTGCTTTCAATCGGTTCCGCTCCGACACGGGAACCACTGCGGCCGCTCGGATCCCTCATACCGAGGTCGGCCATAAGGGCCTTTTGTGGCGCGCCGCCGACATCCAGAAAATAATATATTTATAATAATGAGAATTATTAACAGTTGCGGTAATATTTCGCCCGGGTTGGCTGCAACCGCGATAGGACTGGTTCTTCGCGAGTGGCCCCGAATCATGGTTTCATCTTCACTCTCAAGGAATCCTCTGGATGAATACGCAACGATTGATGGCCCTGGCGTTGACACTATGCGCCGGCGGCGCCCAGGCCGCCGATAGCGGCGTGACCCTTTACGGCGTGGTGGATGCGGCCGTGGGCACCACGCGGGTCTCGGGGCCGGGTGGGCTGAAGTCGTCGTCGGCCGGCATGATTTCCAGCGGGTACGGGGATTCGGTCTTCGGCCTGCGCGGCAGCGAAGACCTGGGCAATGGCTGGTCAGCTGGGTTCATGCTGGAGACATCGTTTGATGTCGGTACCGGCGGACGATCGAATCCGGACGCTCTGTTCGGCAATTCGTCCTGGGTGGGCGTGTCCAACCCGGCCGCCGGGGAACTGCGCCTCGGGCGCCAGTACACCGTGGCACAGGAAACCGCCATTCAGCTCGAACTGGCCCCCTGGAAAGATATGGGGATGGGATCGACGTTCAAGGCGTCCGACAGCTATCAGGTCCCGAACGCGGTCAGCTACCGCTCGCCAGACTTCGGAGGGTTCAGCATGGCTGCGGGGTACAGTTTCGACGTCGCGGGCAACCAGATCAGCGGCCAGAGTGCGCCGGCGGTCAGTAGCGCCATTCGATATGCGCAAGGTCCGTTGCTATTGCTGGCCACCTGGGACAGGACCTATCTGTCCGGTCGTGATCGTCCGGGGCCGCGCGACCCGCAGGCGTGGCAGTTGGGCGGGTCCTATGACTTTGAGACGGTCAAGGTTTCAGCCGTCTGGAGCCGGCAGAGCAACGGCTATGTGGGGTTGAATGGCGGGGATCCCGATCAACTGGGGCTGGGCCTGGGGGCCGCCGAATTCGCCGATGGCGGGCACCTCGACGCCTACCTGATCGGCGCCGCTGTACCGGTGACGCCGTCGGATACGGTACTGGCCCAGTGGTCGCTGGTCAGGCCGAGCTGGGCCTGGCGCGACGGCCGGAAGGCACGGCCGGGGCAAGTGGCCTCTGTGGGCCTCGTCCACGAACTGTCCAAGCGGACCAAGCTGTATGCCATGGCAGGGATTGCGACGCGCTATGCACTGGACGAGCAGCTGGTCCAGGGCCAGGGGACGACTACCCGCCTTATGTCAGGCATTAATCATGCCTTCTGACAAGGTCTCGTGCCGCAGCTGGAAGACTCCCACCGCGCGGTCCAGTCCGTTCATCTGTTGATTCAGGGACTGCGCGGCTTCGCCGGCCTGGACCACCAGCCCGGCATTTTGCTGCGTGACCTGGTCCATCTGTGCGATGGCCAGATTGATCTGTTCGATGCCGGACGCCTGCTCACGGCTGGCCAGGGTGATTTCCGACATGATGTCAGCGACCTGCTGCACGCTGGTCACCACTTTGGACATGGTCTGGCCTGCGCCATCGGCCAGGGTCGCCCCGGCGTGGATCCGCCGCACGGTCTCGTCGATCAGGCTGCGGATTTCCTTCGCAGCCCCGGCGGATCGCTGGGCCAGTGCGCGGACTTCCGTGGCCACCACGGCGAAGCCCTTGCCTTGTTCCCCGGCTCGGGCCGCCTCGACGGCCGCGTTCAAGGCCAGGATATTGGTCTGGAAGGCGATGCTGTCGATCACCCCGACGATGTCCGACATCTGCCGGGTGGATGCGTCGACCTGATCCATGGTCTCGACCACCTGGGCCACGGTCTGGCCTCCCTGGGCAGCGACCTCGGAGGCTGTCGCGGCCAGTGTATTGGCCTGCTGCGCATTGGCGGCGTTATGTCCCACCGTGCTGGTGATTTCCTCCATGCTGGCCGCGGTTTCCTGAAGAGATGCCGCCTGCTGCTCTGTGCGTGCCGACAGGTCCAGATTGCCGTTGACGATCTGGCCTACGGACTGGGCGATCCATTCGGTGCCCTGGCGTACCTGCGCCACCGCCTGGGCAATGCCGTCGCGCATCACCCGCATGGCGTGCAGCAGGCTGGTCGTGTCGCCTTCGCGCACAGGAATTTCCGCCCGCAGATCGCCCTGGGACATGCGGTGGGCGATGGCGATCACGGCATCCGGCTCGCCACCCAGCTGGCGCACCAGGCGGCGTGACAGGAAGATGCCAACTGCCAGCAGGATCAGGGCCAGCACGCCGGCAGCCAGCGCGAACTGGCCGGCCTGACCCCAGACGATGGCGTTGACGGTATCCAGGTAGACGCCGGACCCCAGAACCCAGCCCCAGGGGGTAAAGCCCTTGACGTAGGAGACTTTGGCGACGGGTTGTGCGGCGCCTTGTTTGGGCCACAGGTAGAACACGAAGCCGTCATGGGTGGGGCTGGCCTTGACCGTGTCGACAAAGGCCACGAACAGTTTCAGACCGTTGGGGTCCTTCATGTTCGACAGATCCTGGCCTTCGAGCTTGGGCTGGATCGGGTGCATCAGCATGCGCGTCTGCATGTCGTTGATCCAGAAATATTCCTGGCCGCTGTAGCGCATGCCGCGCAGCGTATCCATGGCTTGCTGCTTGGCCTGGGCCTCGGGGATTTTTCCCTGTTGGGCCTGATCGTGGAAATAGGTGATGACACCATAAGCGGATTCCACTGCCTGACGGGCGCCGTTCTGGCGTTCGTGCAGCAGGGCGTTGCGCTCCATCCAGAGCAGGGCGCCCGTCAGGATGGCGATGCCCAGGATCGCCAGGGCGGTGAACAGGGTGAATTTGAACGAGGTCGTGCGGGTCCAGGCAAGGCGCGGGCGTGCCATGATGTCATGCTCCAAGGTGCTCATCGTCGGTCAGTGTACGGTCCGCCCCGACGTTTCACTGCCCGGAAGAGATGCCAAAAATTCAGCCAGTCCTGAGGCTTCTTCGTGGATCTCCGTTCGATCATCCAATAACGTCAGAGAAATGTAAGAATCCAGTCAGGATTGCGTCAGCGACGTCATGTGCTTGCGTGGTCCATCACTGCAGCGCTAAAATTGCGCGTCTTCAATTTCCGGAGTGCCTTCCTGTGGAAAGTGCCAGTTGTCGATCTAGTATCGATCAGCCGCAGGCGGGGTAACCGCGAGTCTCACATGCTCGCTGCTATCGCGCCGTTTTGTGGCGGATAGGTAGCGGGCTTTCCGATCGGATCCCTTGATGGGGCGTCTTGGCCCTGTGGCCATATCCGATCGTTCCTGATCCTGTCTTGACGTTTGCCGCCCGTCGGGCGGCCCGATGATGTCCGGCCAACGCGTTGTTGCCGGGGCAGTCGGCGTGCGTCCTCCTGGCTCATTCCCTGGAATCCGAACTTATGTCCTTGGAACCCCAGCCTCGAATGCCGTCATTCTGAGTTCACTTCGGAATGACGGCGACCAGGAGAATAAAAAATGCGCTTGATCATTCTGAAAGACTTATTCGTGGGCTTTTTGCGTGCCCGCCACATGACCCGGCATTTCCGTCGGCGTTTTTTGCCGGATGTTGGCGTCCTGCCCGAAGTCAGCCACGAGGTTCCTCACGCTCTGGGTCAGGAATTGCGGGCTGCTGCCCTGTCCGAGCCGGAGGCCGTGCTGGCCCGGCTCGACAGCCGGATCGACGGCCTGGCCGAATCCCGGGCCGAAGAGATCCGGGGGGCCGTCGGCTTCAACGAGGTCGAGCAGGAGAAGCCGCTGCCCTGGTGGAAACACCTGTGGCATTGCTTCCGCACGCCGTTCAATCTGTTGCTGACGCTGCTGGCCGTGGTGTCGGGCATTACCGGCGACTATGAGGCGCTGGTGGTGATCGGCACCATGGTGGTGCTGTCCACGCTGCTGCGTTTCTGGCAGGAGGCACGGTCCAATCGCGAGGCCGATGCGATCAAGTCGCTGGTCACCAATACCGCCACGGTCGTGCGTCCGGTGGCGCCGGTGGATGCGGGCGCGCCCGCCGACGAGGTGTTTGGCGTGCGGCTGGACGATGGTTTGGGCCACCAGTCCGAGGTCGAGGTGCGCCTGTTGGTGCCAGGCGACGTTGTGCTGTTGGCTGCTGGTGACATGATTCCGGCCGATTGCCGGGTGCTGTCGGCTAAGGACCTGTTCGTGGCTCAGGCGGCCATGACGGGCGAGTCCCTGCCCGTGGAAAAATTCGCGCTGCAGCGCGACGAGTCGGTCCAGAATCCGCTGGAACTGGAAAACATCCTGTTCATGGGCACGAACGTCGTATCCGGGTCGGCCCGCGCCGTCGTCGTCAACACGGGTGAGCGGACCTATTTCGGCGCGCTGGCGGGCCGGGTCCTGGCGCAGGACCGCGCACCCACGTCCTTCCAGGTGGGGGTGAACCGCATCAGCTGGCTGCTGATCCGCTTCATGCTGGTGATGGCGCCTGTGGTGCTCCTGATCAATGGTTTTACCAAGGGCGATTGGGGCGAGGCGCTGCTGTTCGCCGTCTCGGTGGCGGTCGGACTGACCCCCGAGATGCTGCCCATGATCGCGACGTCGACCCTGGCCAAGGGGGCGGTCACCCTGGCGCGCCGCAAAGTCGTGGTCAAGCAGCTCGACGCCATCCAGAACTTCGGGGCGATGGACGTCCTGTGTACCGACAAGACCGGCACCTTGACCCAGGACAAGATCTTCCTGGAGCGGCACGTGGACGCCTGGGGCGAGGAATCCGAGGAGGTGCTGGAACTGGCCTGGCTCAACAGCCGCCATCAGACCGGCCTGAAGAACCTGCTGGACGTCGCCGTGCTGGAACGCGGTGGTGTCGATGGGCCGTCGGATGTCGCCGGGCGTTTCCGCAAGGTTGACGAGATGCCTTTCGATTTCGTGCGTCGGCGCATGTCGGTGGTGGTGTCCGGTCCGGATGGCAACCACCGCGTGATCACCAAAGGCGCCGTCGAGGAGGTCCTGCAGGTCTGCGATCGTGTCATGCACGACGGCGTCGAGGTGCCGCTGACCCCCGAACTGCTCGAACGCATCCGCGCCGTGACGACCGGCCTGAACGAAGAGGGCCTGCGCGTGGTGGCCGTCGCATCACGCACGCTGGCGCCCGTGCGCCAGACTTATGGGGTGGCGGACGAGCGGGCGCTGGTGCTGGCCGGCACGATCGCCTTTCTGGATCCGCCCAAGGAATCCACTCGCGAAGCCCTGGCCGCGCTGGCGGCGCACGGGGTCGCGGTCAAGGTGCTGACGGGCGACAACGAGCGCATCACCGCCAAGGTCTGCCGCGAGGTTGGGCTGGTGCCGCGCAATGTGCTGCTGGGGGGGGATGTCGAGGTCATGGACGACGTCGCTCTGGGGCGCGCAGTCGAGACCACCGATGTGTTCGCCCGCCTGACGCCCACGCACAAGGCCCGCATCGTGCGCCTGCTGAAGGCCAACGGCCACGTCGTCGGCTTTCTGGGGGATGGCATCAACGATGCCGCCGCGCTGCGCACGGCCGACATCGGGATCTCCGTCGATTCGGCCGTGGATATCGCACGCGAGGCAGCCGACATCATCCTGCTGGAAAAGAGCCTGATGGTGCTGGAGGCGGGCGTGGTCGAAGGGCGGCGCACCTTCGTCAACATGCTCAAATACATCAAGATGACCGCCAGCTCGAACTTCGGCAATGTCTTCTCGGTGCTGGTGGCCAGCGCGTTCATCCCTTTTCTGCCGATGCTGCCGATCCATCTGCTGGTGCTGAACCTGCTGTATGACATCTCGCAGATCGCGATTCCATTCGACGATGTGGACGACGATCAGCTGCAGCGTCCGCAGCGCTGGGAACCGGGCGAGGTGGGCCGTTTCATGCTGTTCTTCGGGCCCATCAGTTCGATTTTCGACATCCTTACGTTCTTCATGATGTGGTTCGTCTTTGCCGCGAACTCCGCAGCGCACCAGACCTTGTTCCAGTCCGGCTGGTTCGTGGTCAGCCTGCTGACCCAGATGCTGGTCGTGCACATGATCCGCACGGCGAAGGTGCCCTTCATCCAGAGCCGCGCCTCTTGGCCGCTGCTGTTCATGACGGTGACCATCATTGCCGTGGGGGTGTTCCTGCCGCTGGGGCCGCTGGCACCCGCGCTCAGCCTGGAATCCCTGCCGCCGCTGTACTTCGTGCTGCTGCCGCTGATCGTGCTGGGCTACATGGCCCTGACCCAGTGGATGAAGGGCATCTACTGCCGCCGTTGGGGCTGGCAGTGACTCAAAGGTCCGAGGCAAACCGGATGCCCTGCGCCAGCGGCAGTTCGCGCGAATAGTTGATGGTGTTCGTCGCGCGGCGCATGTAGGCCTTCCAGGCGTCGGACCCCGATTCGCGTCCGCCGCCGGTTTCCTTTTCGCCGCCGAAGGCCCCGCCGATCTCGGCCCCCGATGTGCCGATGTTTACGTTGACGATACCGCAGTCCGATCCGCTGGCGCTCATGAAGGCTTCGGCCTCGCGCAGGTCGGTGGTGAAGATCGCCGAGGACAGGCCCTGCGGGACGGCATTGTGCAGGGTCAGTGCCTGATCGAACGCGCGGTAGCGCATCACGTACAGGATCGGTGCGAAGGTTTCGTGGCGCACGACGTCGGTCTGGCCGGGCATTTCGGCCAGGGCGGGGCGGACGTACCAGGCATCCGGGTGGCGGTCGGCCAGCAGGCGTTCGCCGCCCGTGACCGTGCCGCCCTGGGCGAGGGCCAGCGTCAGCGCCGCCTGCATGGCGTCGTAGGCGGCGCGGTCGATCAGCGGGCCGACCAGGGTGCCGGAATCCAGCGGATCGCCCACCGCGGCGCTGGCATAGGCGGCCTTCAGCCGCGCCAGCAGGGTGTCGGCGACCGATTCGTGGACGATCAGGCGGCGCGTGGTGGTGCAGCGCTGGCCGGCCGTGCCGATGGCGCCGAACAGGATGCCGCGCGCGGCCATGTCCAGGTCGGCCGACGGCGCTACGATGATGGCGTTATTGCCGCCAAGCTCCAGCAGGCAGCGGCCGAAGCGCTGCGCCACGCGTGGTCCGACCTCGCGGCCCATGCGCGTGGACCCGGTGGCCGATATCAGCGCGACCCGGGGGTCGTCGATCAGCGCTTCGCCCACCTCGCGGCCGCCGATCAGAACGTGCAGCAGGCCGTCAGGCGCATCGCCGAAGCGGGCCAGGGCGCGCTGGAACAAGGCCTGGCAGGCGAGCGCCGTCAGAGGCGTCTTTTCCGACGGTTTCCAGACGACCGGATCGCCGCAGACGAGGGCCAGGGCGGCGTTCCAGGACCAGACCGCCACCGGGAAATTGAAGGCGGAGATGACGCCCACCACACCCAGCGGGTGCCAGGTCTCCATCATGCGGTGGCCTGGGCGCTCGGATGCGATGGTCAGGCCGTGCAACTGCCGCGACAAGCCGACGGCGAAGTCGCAGATGTCGATCATTTCCTGGACTTCGCCCTCGCCCTCGGCGGCGATCTTGCCGACTTCGATGGACACCAGACGGCCCAATGCCTGCTTGTGGGTGCGCAATTCTTCGCCCAGCAGGCGCACCAGCTCGCCGCGCCGGGGCGCGGGCACCTGGCGCCAGGCCAGGAAGGCGCCGTGAGCGACGCTGATGGCGGCGCAGGCCTCGTCCGGTGTTTGCGTGCGCAGGCCCGCAAGCCGTGCGCCGTCGATGGGGGAGCGAATCAGCAGATCCTTGCCGGAGGACAGGTCGGTCGTCAGGCCGAGAGACTGCAGCACATCCTGGATATTCATGAGCGGGACTCCGCATCGGGGAATGGATTGGTCCAGAATAGCATGTCAAGCTTGTGAAGAAAATTTTTTCTTAGAGGGAAAATACCTACATAAAAAAGAAAAAATTGACTCCACAATAATCCTCACGCAGCGGCTTGTGCCGTGTGTCTCGCTGTCGTTGTACTCCCCGCTACAGGAGCGCTTCAGGATGTCGCAGATGCATTTCGACGTGGTGATAGCCGGCGGTGGCGCGGTTGGCAGCGCCGCAGCGTATTTTCTGACCGCCGACCCGGGGTTCCGCGGTTCGGTGGCCGTGCTGGAGCCCGATCCGACCTATCAGCGGTGCGCGACCACCCTGTCGGCCGCTTCCATCCGGCACCAGTTCTCCACCCCCGAAAACATACGGATGTCCCAGTTCGGGACGGAATTCCTGCGGCGCTTTCCCGAGGATCTGGCGGTCGATGGCACGCGTCCCGACCCTGCCTTCGTGGAGGGCGGCTATCTGTTCCTGGCCACGCGCGCCGGGCTGCCAGTCCTGCGGGAAAATCATGCGCTGCAATGTAGTCTGGGCGCGGACATCGCCCTGCTGGAGCCGGGCGATCTGGCGACCCGCTATCCCTGGATGCGCGTCGACGACCTGGCGGGCGGCACCCTGGGCCTGAGCGGGGAAGGCTGGCTGGATGCCTATGGCCTGCTGCAGGGGCTGCGGCGCAAGGCCATCGCACAGGGGGCCGTCTATCTGCCGCACCGCGTGGTGTCGGTCGACCGGGCGGGGCGCCGCGTCCGGTCCGTCGGGCTGGACGACGGGCGTGGCCTGGGGTGCGGAGCGCTGGTCAATGCGGCCGGCATCGGCGCCCCGGTGCTGGCCCGCCTGGCGGGCATCGACCTGCCGGTGCAGGCGCGCAAGCGCAGCGTGTTCTATCTGCAATGCCCCCAGATCCTGCCGGGCTGCCCCATGGTGATCGACCCCAGCGGCGCGTACTTCCGCCCCGAGGGCCAGGGTTTCATCGCAGGCATTGCGCCGCCGCCGGAGCAAGACCCTGAATGCCACGATTTCGACGTGCAGCACGCCTTGTTCGAAGGCCTGCTCTGGCCACTGTTGGCCGCGCGCGTGCCGGCGTTCGAGGCCCTGCGCTGCGGCCGCAGCTGGGCCGGGCATTACGACATGAACCTGGTCGACCAGAACGTCATTCTGGGGCCGCATCCCGACCTGGACAACCTGTATTTCGCCAATGGCTTCAGCGGCCATGGCATGCAGCAGGCGCCCGCCGTCGGCCGCGCACTGGTCGAGCTGATCGTGCACGGTGGTTTCCGCACCCTGGACCTGGAGCGCCTGGGCTGGCGGCGCATCCTGGAGGGGCGGCCCCTGATCGAAAGGAACGTGGTTTGAATCCCCTGCGTGGTTGGCAGGACATGCCGGTTTCCCCGGCCCATTCCCGTTGAGGAGACATTCATGAAGCGTGGTTTCATTTCCCTGTGCGCAGGTTTTGCCTTGTTGGCCGGTGCGCCGATGGCGGGGCAGGCGAAGGATGTGGTCAAGATCGGCGTGGCGGGTCCCTTCACGGGGGCGAATGCGGCGTTCGGCAATCAGCTCTGGACCGGGGCGTCCGCCGCCGCCAATGCCATCAACGCCGGCGGCGGCATCGCCGGCAAGCCGATCGAGCTGGTCAAGGCCGACGATGCCTGCGAGCCCAAGCAGGCGGTCGCCGTGGCCCATCGCCTGGTCGATCAGGACCATGTGGCGGCCGTCGTCGGCCATTTCTGTTCCTCGAGCACGATCCCCGCCTCGGAGATCTACGACGAAGCCGATATCCTGTCGATGGCGACCGGCTCGACCAATCCGGAGGTCACCGAGCGCGGCCTGCCGACCGTGACCCGGATCTGTGGACGGGACGACCAGCAGGCGGTGGTGGTCGCGAACTTCCTGGCGGACACGCTCAAGGTCAAGAAGATCGCTGTCATCCACGACAAGGACACCTATGGCCGCGGACTGGCCGATGCCACCCGCCAGGAGGCGGAAAAGCGGGGCGTGCAGACGGTCCTGTATGACGGCGTGACGCGGGGCGAGCGCGACTACAACGCGCTGGTCACCAAGATCCGGGCCGCAGGCGTGGATGCCGTGTTCTTCGGTGGTCTGTATGCCGAAGCCGGCACCTTGGCGCGGCAGATCCGCGAACAAGGCCTGACGGTTCCCTTTGTCTCAGATGACGGCATCGTCGATCCCGCCTTCGTCACGGCTGCGGGCGGCAAGCAGTTCGCCCACGGCGTCTACATGTCCTTCCCCGTGGACCCGCGCAGTATCGCCTCGGGCCGCGCCATCGTCGAGAAGCTGAGCCGCGAAGGCAAGAACTCCGACGGCTTCACTCTCTACGCCTATTCCGCCGTCCAGGCCGTGGCCGCCGCCATCGCCGGCACGGGCTCGACCGAAGGCGCGAAGCTGGCCAAATGGCTCAAGGCCCACAAGGTCGATACGGTGCTGGGGGAAAAGGAGTGGAACGCCAAGGGCGACCTGACCGTGCCGAGCTACGTCATGTACCAGTGGAACGCTGATGGCAACTACGCGGAACTGCCCCGCGCACAGTAAGGGGGCGGCATGGACCCGTATATTCTCGGTCAGCAGTTGATCAATGGCCTCACCCTGGGCTCCATCTACGGCCTGATCGCGGTCGGCTACACGATGGTCTACGGCATCATCGGCATGATCAATTTCGCCCATGGCGACGTCTACATGATCAGCGCCTACATCAGCGCCATCGTGCTGGCGGTCGTCGCCTATTTCGGGATCGACTCCATCGCCTTCGCGCTGCTGCTGACCCTGATCGTGACCATGGTCATGACCGGCTTTTACGGTTGGTGCATCGAGCGCACGGTGTACCGCCCCCTGGGCGGCACTAGCCGTCTGGCGCCCCTGATTTCGGCCATCGGGGTATCCCTGGTGCTGCAGAATTACATGCAGCTCTCCCAGGGCCCCAACGTCCAGGGGGTGCCGGCCATGATCACCGGCAATCTGCGCATCGGCGGGGCGGAGCATTTCATCCAGGTGAAATATATGAGCCTGGTCATCATCGCCGTGAGCGTGCTGGCGATGCTGCTGCTGACCTGGTTCGTGCAGGGGACCAGCCTGGGGCGGCAGTGCCGCGCCACCCAGCAGGACCGCCGCATGGCGACCATCCTCGGGATCGATACGGCGCGGGTCATCTCGCTGGTCTTCGTGATCGGGTCGGTGATGGCCGCCATCGCCGGCGTGCTGGTGACGCAGAATTACGGTTCCTTCGATTTCTTCATCGGCTTCATCATCGGCATCAAGGCGTTCAGCGCCGCCGTGCTGGGCGGGATCGGCTCCCTGCCTGGCGCCATGTTGGGCGGGCTGGTGCTGGGCTGCCTGGAGTCACTGTTCTCCGGTCTGGTCAGCAGCGACTATAAGGACGTGTTCTCGTTCGGCGTCCTGGTGCTGGTGCTGATCTTCAAGCCCAGCGGTCTGCTGGGCCGTCCCGCAGTGGAGAAAGTCTGATGACCGCCCCCTCTCTTGCTGCTTTCCCGCTTGCCGCACGCGCGGCTCCGAACCAGCGGATCTGGCGCAGTCTGAAGGACGCCCTCGTCGCTGGCATGCTGACGGCGCTGGTCCTGGGCCCCGTCACCAATCTGGTGCTGGATCAGTACGATTTCCATTTCCTGCCCTGGCGCGTTCCCGCAATCGTGAACGGCTTGGCCATGGGCGTGATCGTCATGCTGGGTCGCTTCCTGCTTTCCCTGTACGTCCGGGCCAGAGCGCCCCGGCGCATCCTGGCCGCCGGGGCGCAGGGAGCGCCGTCGCTGCCGGCGTCCTTGTCCCCGCGCCGCGTGCTGACGCTGGGCCTGGCCTGCGGCCTGGCCCTGGCGCTGGCGGCGCTGAGCGGCCTCGTGCAGCCAGGCGCGGCCTTTGCGCTAGTCCTGATTCTGCTGTTGCTGCTCCTGGGCTATGGACTGGGGCTGCCGCATCCGCGCGGCAAGCCACGGCCCTGGCGGCTGACGCTGCCGCTGCTGTTCGCCGCCGGCCTGCTGCTGCCCATCCTGCTGAATCAGACCGGGCTGCTGCCCAAGGTCTGGGTCAGCAACCTGACCCTGGCCCTCATCTATGTCCTGCTGGGCACGGGCCTGAACATCGTGGTGGGTCTGGCTGGGCTGCTGGACTTAGGCTATGTCGCCTTTTACGCCGTGGGCGCCTATTTCCTGGCGCTGGGAGCGCAATACCTGGGCATCGGATTCTGGACGGCCTTGCTGCTGGCGCCCGTGCTGGCGGCCCTGTGCGGCGCGCTGCTGGGGTTTCCCGTGCTGCGCATGCATGGTGATTATCTGGCCATCGTCACGCTGGGTTTCGGCGAGATCATCCGCCTGGTGCTGACGAACTGGGTCGAGGTCACCGGTGGACCGAACGGCGCCCCGGCACCCGTGCCCACGTTCTTCGGCCTGGCATTCAGCCGCCGGGGCGCGGACGGCCTGCCGCCCTTCCATACCTTTTTCGGCTTGCCTTATAGCGGCGACTACAAAGCCCTGTTCATCTACGCGCTGCTGTTCGCCGTGGTGGTTGGCGTGCTGTATTGCTTCAACCGCTTGCGGGTGATGCCGCTGGGGCGTTCCTGGGAAGCTCTGCGCGAGGACGAGATCGCGTGCCGTTCCCTGGGCATCAATCACGTGACCGTCAAGCTGTCGGCCTTCATGCTGGGGGCGACCACAGGGGGGGTGGCCGGCGTCTTCTTCGCCGCCTATCAGGGGTTCGTCAGCCCCATGTCTTTCAACTTTTTCGAATCGGTCCTGATCCTGTCCATCGTGGTGCTGGGCGGCATGGGCTCGACCCTGGGCATCATCGTGGCGGCGATCGCGCTGACGCTGCTGCCGGAGATCCTCCGGGCGGTGGCGGATTACCGCATCCTGCTGTTTGGCCTGCTGATGATCGGCATGATGATCTGGCGGCCGCATGGCTTGGTTCGGCCGCGTCGCGCCATGTTCGACCGGGGAGGATTGGCATGAGTCCGGTGGCGGAACGGAAGGCGGCGGTGACGCCCATCCTCAGCGTGCAGGGCTTGACGCAGCGCTTCGGCGGGATATTGGCCAATCAGGACGTCAGCTTCGACGTCATGCCCGGCAGCGTGACGGCATTGATCGGGCCCAATGGCGCGGGCAAGACGACGGTGTTCAATTGCGTCACCGGTTTCTATCGCGCCACGGCCGGGCGCATTGTGTTCGACGACGGCCGGCGGCGGGTGCAGATCAATGAGCTGCTGGACCGGTTTTTCATCGGCGGCTCGCATCTGGTGGCCCGGGTGGGGATCGCGCGCACGTTCCAGAACATCCGCCTGTTCAAGGACATGACGGTCCTGGAAAATCTGCTGGTGGCCCAGCACCGCCGGCTGGACGGCAATCTCTGGCGCGGCCTGCTGGGCAGCGCGCGCTTCGTCGACAAAGAGGACGAGGCCCTGGAGCGCGCCTGGCGGTGGCTGGATGCCGTGGGGTTGTCCGGAGACGGCAACCGCCAGGCCGGAGAACTCCCCTACGGGCGCCAGCGCCGCCTGGAAATCGCGCGCGCCATGTGCGGCGATCCCCGGATCATCTGCCTGGATGAGCCGGCAGCCGGCCTCAACCCCAGGGAAACCGACGCCCTGTCGGATCTGATCCTGACGCTGCGCGAGCGGCATGGCGTCACCGTGCTGCTGATCGAGCACGACATGGGGCTGGTGATGGACATCTCGGATCACATTGTCGTGCTCGATCACGGCGTGGTCATCGCCCAGGGCGGGGCCGGGCAGGTGCGCGCCGATCCGGCCGTGATCGCCGCCTACCTGGGCTGCGATCTGGAGGAACAGGCATGAGCCATTTGCTGGAACTGCGCGACGTGGACGTGGCCTACGGCCCGATCCAGGTCCTGCATCAGATCGAACTGCACGTCGATGCGGGAGAAATCGTATCCCTGATCGGGGCCAATGGCGCCGGAAAAAGCACGCTGCTGATGTCGATCTTCGGCGCGCCCAGGGCCTTTGCCGGTGAGGTCCTGTACAAGGGCCGGGATCTGACCCGGGAGCCGCCCCACCGGATCGCCAGCCACGGCATCACCCAGGTGCCCGAGGGGCGGCGGATCTTTCCGGCGATGACGGTCGAGGAAAACTTGCTGCTGGGCACCTTGTCGATCGGGATGGCCCATGCCGACGAAGATCGGGAAGTCATGTTCGATCTGTTCCCCCGGCTGAAGGAGCGACGCCGCCAGCGGGCGGGCACCTTGTCGGGTGGAGAGCAGCAGATGCTGGCCATCGCTCGCGCGCTGATGGGGCGCCCTGATACGATTCTGCTGGACGAGCCCAGCCTGGGGCTGGCGCCGCTGGTGGCGCAGCAGATCCTGCGGACGCTGAAGGACATCGCCGCGCTGGGCAAGACCATTTTCCTGGTCGAGCAGAATGCGCACCATGCCTTGCGCCTGGCGGATCGGGGCTATGTGCTGGTCAACGGCCGCATCACCCTGACGGGGAGCGGCGAGGAATTGCTGGGGAATGCCCAGGTGCGGGAGGCCTATCTGAGTTCGGGCCGACACCGCGGAGCAACTGGATGACGGGATTGGATGTGGGTACAAAACTGGATACATCGGCGGTGAAGCAGCGCCAGTCCGCGCTGGCGGAGCGTCTGAAGGCGCTGCGCCTGCAAAAGGGCTGGACCCAGGGGCAGGCCGGACAGGCGAGCGGGATCTCGGTCTCGGCCCTGTCCAAGATCGAGAATGGCCTGGTGTCGCCGACCTATGATGTGCTGCTGCGCCTGGCGTACGGACTGGGCGTGGACATCGCAGAGCTGTTCGTGCCCGCCGAGGCGCACATGGGGGCGGGGCGGCGCAGCATTGAGCGGGCGGGGCAGGGCGAGATCCACGAGACGCCGCTGTACCTGCACCGGCTGCTGTGCTCCCAGCTGGCGCACAAGCGCATGATGCCGTTTCGCACCCGTATCAAGGTCCACGAAGGCGTGCAGACCGAAGGCTGGAGTCGTCACGAGGGCGAGGAATTCGTCTACGTGCTGGAAGGCGAGATCGAGCTGCATACCGAGTATTACCAGCCCGTGACCTTGTTCGCCGGCGACTGTTTCTATATCGACAGCCGGATGCGCCATCAGGTCGTCAACAAAGGGACGGTCGATGCGGAGGTGCTCTGGGTAAGCACGACGCCGGACGTCCGTCCGCCCGAAATCCGGGCGTGAAGTCCGGACGGGATTTCAAGGAAGCGCCATGAGGACACAGCAAATTTCCACCCACGATGCGGCGGGGACGCAGGACCTACTGCCCTGGCCCGCGCTGATGGAAGAGATCGCACGGGCGGCGCGGGACATCGAGGCTGGACGCCTGTGCGCGCCGGCGCGGCAGGCCGTGCCGTTTCCCGGCGGCGCTGTGATGCTGTCCATGCCGGCCACGGCGGCGGACGTCGGCATCCACAAGCTGGTCAATGTCGCGCCGGGCAATCGCGCGCGCGGGCTGCCGACGATCAGCGGCATGGTGTCGGTCTATGACGGCGAGACCGGCCAGTTGCGCCTGCTGCTGGACGGGCCGGCCGTCACGACGCGGCGCACCGCGGCGGTGTCGATGCTGGCCGTGAGCCGGCTGCTGCCCGGAGGCCCCCGCCATGCGGTCGTGTTCGGCACCGGCACCCAGGCGGCGGGGCATGTCCGGGCCCTGCTCGACTTGCATCCTGGCGTGCGCGTGGACGTCATCGGCCATGCCCCGGGCCGGGCCGAGCGCTTCGTCTCGGCCTTCGACCCGGACCGGGTCCGGCCCGCCGGCCGGGTCGATCCGGCCGCCGACCTGATCGTCACGGCGACGACCAGCGCCACGCCGGTCTACGATCAGCCCGCGCGCGCCGGCCGGCTGGTGGTCGGTGTGGGAGCCTACCGCGACGACCTAGCCGAAATCGGCGTGCGGACCCTGGCGGACAGCCATCTGTTCGTGGATGACCCCGAGGGCGCCCGGCACGAGGCGGGTGACTATCTGCAGGCGGGTGTGGACTGGGCCAGCGTCCGGTCCCTGGCCGGTCTGCTGGCGGACAGGCCGCCCGAAGGCGCGGCCGTCTTCAAATCCGTCGGCTGCGCGGCCTGGGATCTGGCTGCCGCACGCTGTGCCCTGCGTTTTGATCACGTCTTGGAAAGGAATTCCTCATGACTACGAGTCCCGGCGCAAACTCCAGTCCCCTCGAAGGGACCGAACACGATCAGGTCGCCCAGGCCCGGCGGATGCCCGCCCCCCGTCTGGCCGGTCACGTCCTGGTGGACCAGCTTCGCATCCATGGCACCGATCATGTGTTTTGCGTGCCGGGGGAAAGCTACCTGCCGGTGCTCGACGGCCTGTTCGATGCCGACATCCAGGTCACGGTCTGTCGCCAGGAGGGCGGGGCGGCCATCATGGCCGAAGCCTATGGAAAACTGACCCGCAGGCCCGGGGTCTGTCTGGTGACGCGCGCGCCCGGTGCCGCGAATGCGTTTGCGGGTGTGCACGTAGCGTCGCAGGATTCCACCCCGATGATCCTGCTGGTGGGGCAGATCGACCGGGCCATGCGCGACCGCGAGGCCTTCCAGGAAATGGACTATCGCGCCGTGTTCGGCACGCAGGTCAAATGGGCGGCCCAGATCGATCAGGCTGAACGCATCCCGGAATATCTGTCGCGAGCTTTTCATGTCGCGCTGTCCGGGCGACCCGGCCCGGTGGTCCTGGCACTGCCGGAAGACATGCTGGGCGAAACCATCGTGGTGGCGGACGCCCGGCCTTGCCGGGTGCCGCACACGTTGCCGGCGCCGGCGCAGGTCCGGGATCTGTCCGACAGGCTGGCGCGCGCCGAGCGCCCTCTGGCGATCCTGGGCGGCAGCCGCTGGGATGCGGACGCCGTCCGGGTATTCGGCGCCTTTGCGCAGCGTCACGCGATTCCGGTGGCGGTGCAGTTCCGTCGCCAGATGCTGTGTCCTGTCGATCATCCCTGCTTCATCGGCGATCTGGGGTTGGGAGCCGATCCCCGGCTGCTGGCGGCCGTCCGCGAATCGGATCTGATCCTGGTCGTGGGTGGGCGCCTGTCCGAAGTCCCCAGCCAGGGCTACACCCTGCTCGACATCCCGGATCCGTCCCAGACCCTGATCCACGTGCATCCCGACGTCGGTGAACTGAATCACGTTTATCAGGCGGACGTAGCCATGGCGTGCGCGCCGGCTGACTGGCTGCGCGCCATCGAGGCCTGTGCGCCGACCGCCACAGCATCGCGCCGCCTGCGTTGTGAACGGCTGCATGCCGACCGTCAGGCCTGGAGCGACCCATCCAGCGTGCGGCATCCCGGTCGGCTGCAGATGGGGTTGGTGATGGAGCATCTGAACGCCGTGCTGCCCGATGATGCGATTCTGACCAACGGGGCGGGCAACTACGCCACGTGGCTGCATCGCTTCTATCGTTTTCGGGCCTATGGCACGCAGCTTGCGCCCACGTCCGGTTCGATGGGTTATGGCTTGCCGGCGGCCGTGGCCGCACAGCGCCTGCATCCGGATCGGCGCGTGGTGTGCTTCGCGGGGGACGGCTGCTTCATGATGCACGGCCAGGAATTCGCCACGGCCGTGCAGTATGGCCTGCCGATCATCGTGATCCTGATCGACAACGGGATGCTGGGCACCATCCGGATGCACCAGGAACGGCGCTATCCAGGGCGGGTATCGGCTACGACGCTGCGCAACCCGGATTTCGCCGCCTATGCGCGCGCCTTCGGCGGGCATGGCGAACGCGTCGAGACGACCGCCGAATTCGCCCCGGCCCTGCAGCGGGCCTTCGACAGTGGCCTGCCGTCGATCCTGCACTGCCTGCTGGATCCCGAGGCCGTCACCCCGACGACGACGCTCAGCAAGCTGCGGGCAGGCGGCTGAACGCCGGGTCCATTTTGGGGACGGCGCGGTCTGGCGCGGCGGACGGCAGCACAGGCAGGGACGCCAGGGTATCGCCATCCCCAGTCCTGAAGACCGCCACGGTGTCGGCCAGGTGGTCGGCCTGGCCGCTCAACGAATCGGCTGCGGCAGCCGCTTCTTCCACCAGCACCGCGTTTTGCTGGGTCACCTGGTCCATCTGGGTGATGGCCAGATTCACCTGGTCGATGCCGGTGGACTGTTCGTGCGATGCCGAGGCAATTTCGCCCATGATGTGGGTGACGCGTTCCACCGCGGTGAGGACTTCCTGCATCGTGGTACCGGCCTGGCCCGCCTGCTGCGAGCCGGACTGGATTTCCTGCGAGGTGGTTTCAATCAGCTGCTTGATTTCGCGTGCTGCCTCGGCCGAACGCTGGGCGAGTGCGCGGACTTCGCTGGCCACGACGGCAAAGCCTTTGCCCTGTTCGCCGGCGCGGGCGGCTTCAACGGCCGCATTCAGTGCCAGGATATTGGTCTGGAAGGCGATTCCGTCGATGACCCCGATGATGTCGGTGATGCGCGCGGAGCTTTCGGTGATGCGCCGCATGGTGGCGACCATGCCATCGACCGCCAGTTCGCCCCGCTGCGCGGTGGCCGAGGCCCCCGTCGCGAGCTGGTCGGCCTGGCGGGCATGGTCGGCGTTCTGACGTACGGCCGCCGCCAGCTGTTCCATGCTGGCGGCGGTTTCCTGCAGGGATGCCGCCTGCTCTTCCGTGCGGCTCGACAGATCCGTGTTGCCGGCCGCGATTTCCTGGGCCCCGGTATGGATCTCGCCGACGCTGTGGCGCACCTGGCGGATCATCCGCCGCAAGGCATCCTGGGTGCTGCGCAGGCTGTTGAGCAACAGATGCGCTTCGTTGTGGCTATCCGGTGGGCTGTCGGGGACGGCTTGACCGAGATCGCCATTGCCCAGTCGTTGCATGCCGGTGACGACCTCATGCACAGGCCGCAGTGTGCGGCGGGCCAGCCAGAAGATCGACAGGGCGATCAGCAGCGTACCGGCCAGCATCAGGCCCAGCTGAACCCACATCTGGCGGTTGCTGTCGGCCAGGTAATCGTCGACCGGGCCGAAGCCGTAGATCACCCAGTTCCAGTTGGGGATGGTTTTCCAGGACAGGAAGATCGGTTGTCTCGTGACGTAGACCTCCTGGGCGCCGATGGGTGCGCTGCGGAAAGCCTGGTTCATGGTGGCAAAATCGTCGGGTGGATTGCCGACGCTGAGCAGGTCGCCGGGCTTGCCGAACTGGCCGGCAACCCGGACCCAGTCCGTCTTGTCCAGCGTGGGACGGATAACGAAGAGCTGTCCATGGTCCGCCAGCAGGGCGGCGGTCAGGTCTTTCAGGACGGGGTCGATTTGCGCGCTGATGTCCAGGCGGTCGACGATGCCGCCATAGATGGTTCCATCCGTGCTCTTGAGCGGGTTGGTGGTCACCAGGTGCCATTTCCGGTCCACCAGATCGGGTACGTCCACGGTGACGCCGTGATCCAGTGCCTGGGCAATGGGATCGGCGGGATTCAGGATCTGTCCCAGAGCATGGTCGGGCTCGTCCTGGTATGCGCTGGCGATTCGCATCCAGCCCTTTTGGGTGCGGGCATACAGTTCGGTCGTCATGCCGGTGACGCTGCGCATCAGCGCGCGATTGCCGTTGAATGATTTGCCCCCGGCGGCGAGGACCGGCATGCCGTTTTCGGTCTGGCCCGTGGGTTCGGGAACGCCGCCCAGGTAGCGGATCAGGACGGGATAGAGGGATTTGCTGCGTTCTTTGCCGATGTTGTAGATCAGCTGGAGGATGCGATCGTAGTCTTCCAGGCCCATCCGGTTGGTTGCGCCGACGTTGGCGATGGCTGTCTGGCGGCTTTGCCAGGTGACGATGGACGCCAGGGCCACTATGACCAGAACGGTCATGAGCGTGGCGGCCACGAACAGCTGCGTACCGAGGGTGGCATGGGACATGCGGCTGGTGCCGCGACGTCGCTTGAACATGGGTAGTCTCCGGACTGCAATGTATTTTGATTGGCAGGACGGCGGCATGCGATGTTCACTTGTCCCCGTAGCATAACGATACATGTCCGGTGGCGATCAGGGATCGTCAATCTGAAATACAGTCTATTTCGAGCCGCGTATGAGTGTCCGGGCACTTAAGGCCGGCCTTGGGCGTATCACTGGCCGTCCGGGCCGCGCGTGTCGTTCGCTGCCCGGACGACGTTCCCCTGTCAGACGCGTTCTTCCGCCGTGTTCCAGAAGCCGTGGTGCGATCCTGCGGCTTCGTCCTCGAGCAGGGGGCCGTGGACTTCGATCGCGCGCTGGCCGCGCAGGAATACCTCGCGGCAGGGCAGTGAAAAGGTCGGATTTTCCGGGTGATCACCGGTCAGGGACAGCAGGCGGTGCTCGGATAGCGCATAGACGACCCGACCAATATTGCACCAGTAGATCGCCCCGGCACACATGCAGCACGGTTCCGCGCTGGTATAGAGCGTGCAGTCCAGCAGTTCTTCGGGGGTCAGCTTTTTGGCGGCGGCGGCTGCCGCAGCGAGTTCGGCGTGCTGGGTCGGGTCGCCTGCGGGTGGCAGGGAATTGTTTTCCGCAATGGCGATGATTCGACCTTCCTTGTCCGCCACCAGGGCGGCGAAGGGGTGGTGGCCATTGGACCGGGACTGGTCGGCCAGGGAGATGACCTCCCGCAGCAGATCCATGTCCAATTGCGACAGTTTGGGTGCGGCTGGGCGGGTGGATGTATTCATGGCGTGCTCCTTGATTTCAGGTTGGGCCGCCGCCGGGATGGCGGCAGTTGGAGAGGAAGATTAGGTTTCCAGGGCGCTTTGAGGCGCATCGGCGGGCTGACTCTGGTTCTGGGTGTGCGACTGGGCACTCGTGCCATTGAGCAGGATGTTCAGAACGACGGCGGTGATGGCACCCAGGAAGATGCCGCTGTCGAGGATCAGGCGCAGCGGGCCTTCGACCTGGCCAAACAGGGCGGGAAAGGACATGGGCAGGACGCCGACGCTGACGGAGACTGCCACGATGATGCCGTTGCAGGTACCGTCGAACCGTACGCGGGACAGTTCCTGGATTCCGGCGACGGTAGTCATACCGAACATCACGATGGCGCAGCCGCCCAGGACCGGACGCGGGATGGATGCGATGATCGCCCCCAGCGTCGGGAACATGCCCATGAGCATCATGATGACCCCTGAGGCGGCCACGACGTAGCGGCTCTTGACGTTGGACAGGGCGATCAGACCGGTGTTCTGGGTGAAGGCGTTGTAGGGGAAACTGTTGAATATGCCACCCAGCATGGTTGCCAGACCGTCGGAGCGGAAGGCGTTGCCCAGGGTCTCCTGGGACGAGGGGCGGCCGACGATGGTGCCGATGGCCAGCACGTTGCCGGTGGTTTCGGCCATGATGACCAGCATAGCCAAGGTCATGATCAGGATCGGAGCCACCGCGAATTTGGGCAGTCCGAAGGCGAAGGGCGGGCTGATTTCGAACCAGGCGGCCTCGCCGACATGAGCGAAACTGGTCATGCCGAAGGCTGCGGCGATGGCGGTACCCGCGAACAGGCCGATCAGTACCGACAGGTTGCCGATGAAGCCCTTGTAGCGGGCATAGATGAACAGGGTGATGGCCACGGTCGCCAGGCCCAGCAACAGATTGGGTCCGGAACCGAAGTCGGCCGCGTCCGGGTTGCCGCCGCCCAGCCAGATCGCGGCGGCCGGCATCAGGGAGACACCGATGATGGTGATCAGGCTGCCGATCACCACGGGCGGGAAGAACCTCAGCAGACGGCTGAAGATCGGAGCGATCAGGATGGTGATGAGGCCGCAGGCGATCACTGATCCGAACAGGTGGCTGATGCCATATTGCTTGCCGATCATGATCATCGGCGCGATGGCGATGAAGGAACACCCCTGGATCAGCGGCAGACGCGCCCCGAATTTCCAGCAGCCAATGGTCTGGATCAGGGTGGCGATGCCCGAGGTCAGCAGATTGGCGTTGATCAGCAGCACCATGTCGTGTTGGCTCAGCCCCAGGGCACTGCCCAGGATCAGCGGCACGGCGACGGCACCGGCGTACATAACCAGCACATGCTGCAGGCCGAAGGTGAAAAGTTGTTTCAGGGGCAGGATTTCGTCCACGGGGTGGACGGCTTCTGATCGGGCCATGTGTGTCTCCTGGGTTTTATTTGGATAGTGTGCTGATGATCTACCCGGAGTGATATAGGATACAAATCATCATCCATCGATTTAGGCGATACATCGGAGGCCATGTGCATTACACGTTGGATCAGTTGGAGACGTTCGTCGCCGTCGTCAGGGCAGGGTCTTTCTCCGCGGCTGCCAGGCGCCTGGGCAAGACCCAGTCCACGGTCAGCGCGGCCATCTCGAATCTGGAAATCGACCTGGGTGTCGAGTTGTTCGATCGCAGCCGCAAGTGGCCGGTACCGACAGATGCCGGTGCCAGGCTGTTGCGCCAGGCCGAACTGGTGCTGGAACGGTGTCTGGATCTGGATGCTCATGCGCGGAATCTCACGGAAGCCACGGAAACCCGCGTGCGTCTGGCTATTGATGTTCCCCACAACACGCTGATGGAGCCCTTGACGGATTTCGCCGCTCAGTTTCCCTATGTGGATCTGGACGTTCGTCATGCTTTCGATGGTGACGTGTCAGGTCTGGTTCAGCGGGGTGAGGTGGCGATGGGCATTGCGTTTGCCCAGCGGGACTACCCCCGGGAACTGGCGTTCACTCAGATGGGCAAGCTGATCCTGGTGCACGTCGTGCGCCACGACCATCCTCTGGCGGGGCTGCCGAAAATCGACTTCGTGGAGTTGCGCGGGCACCGGCGCTTGATGTTCCTGGCGCACAATGAGCGCCTGCCGTCGACGGAATATCTAGAGTCCACCCAGTGCTGGCGGGCCGAAAACTATCCAGCGCTGCTGGAGATGGTGCGCGCAGGTCTGGGCTGGACGACGCTGCCGCGTCGGCTGATCCGGCGTGAGCTGGAGACGGGCGAGCTGGTGGAATTGCCCCTGGCGGCATATCCGCATACGGACTGGGTGGTGGGGATCGATCTGGTCTGGCAGAAATCCCACACCATGGGCCGGGCGGGGGTCTGGCTGCTGCAGCGCCTGCGTGGGCACAAAATCTATGAAAAAGATCGGATGGGACACCCGACGACCTGGTAGCACCGGGTCTTGAAAACCCGGTTTACTGTCCCCACGTACTTCCACAGTTCCGAAAAATCCTTCATCACCGCAACCATGAGCCAAACAGATACCCAAACGGCCGAAACACTGGGCTTTCAGGCCGAAGTCAAACAGCTGCTGCACCTGATGATCCATTCCTTGTACAGCAACAAGGAAATCTTCCTGCGCGAACTCGTGTCGAACGCGTCCGATGCCTGCGACAAACTGCGCTTCGAGGCGATCGACCATCCGGAATGGCTGGAGGGCGATGGCGAATTGCACATCCGGGTCGAATTCGACAAGGCGGCGCGCACCATCACGATCACCGACAACGGCATTGGCCTGTCGCGCGACGAGGCGATCGCCAACCTGGGCACGATCGCACGATCCGGCACGAGGGAATTCTTTTCCCAGCTGACCGGCGACAAGCAAAAGGATGCCCAACTGATCGGCCAGTTCGGCGTGGGCTTTTATTCGTCCTTCATCGTCGCGGACAAGGTGTCCGTGCGCAGCCGCCGCGCCGATCTGCCGGCCGCCGAAGGCGTCCTGTGGGAATCCGATGGTCAGGGCGAATTTTCCGTCTCCGCCATCGAACAGGCTGCGCGTGGCACGTCCGTGACGCTGACCCTGCGCGCCGACGAGGACGATTTCCTGTCGGGCTGGAAACTGCGCGAGGTGCTGCGCCGCTATTCGGATCACATCTCTTTGCCCATCCAGATGAAGAAGGAAGAATGGGATGCGGAAAAGTCCGAACAGGTCACCCGGGACGAATGGGAAACCGTCAATCAGGCCAACGCCCTGTGGACCCGGTCGAAATCCGACATCACCGACGAGCAGTACCAGGAATTTTACAAGCACATCGCGCACGACCCCGAGAATCCACTGGCCTGGACGCACAACCGCGTCGAGGGCCGCAGCGAATACACCCAGCTGCTGTATGTGCCTAAACGCGCGCCCTTCGACCTGTACGACCGCGACGCGCGCCGGGGCGTGAAGCTCTACATCAAACGCGTCTTCATCATGGACGATGCGGAACAGCTGCTGCCCACCTATCTGCGGTTCGTGCGCGGCGTGGTCGATTCCGCCGATCTGCCGCTGAACGTCTCGCGCGAGATCTTGCAGGAAAGCCGCGACGTGCGCTCGATCCGCGAGGGCTGCGCCAAGCGCATCCTGGGTCTGCTGGAAGACCTGTCCAAGGACAAGCCCGAAGAATACGCCGAGTTCTGGACGCAGTTCGGCCAGGTGCTCAAGGAAGGCGCGGGCGAGGACCCCGCCAACAAGGACCGCATTGCCGGCCTGATGCGCTTTGCTTCGACCCAGTCCGACAGCCCCGCACAGACCGTCTCGCTGGCCGATTACATCGGCCGCATGAAGGAAGGCCAGGACAAGATCTACTATCTGACGGCGGATTCCTACGCCGCCGCCGCGCACAGCCCGCATCTGGAAGTCTTCCGTCGCAAGGGTCTGGAAGTCCTGCTGCTGTCCGATCGTGTCGACGAATGGATGCTGTCCTACCTGCGCGAATTCGAAGGCAAGTCCCTGGCGTCGGTCGCCAAGGGCGGTCTCGATCTGGACGCGCTGGCCGACGAGGCGGAAAAGAAGCAGCAGGCTGAAGTCGCCGAAGCCTTCAAGCCAACGATCGAGCGCCTGAAGGCGGCGTTGGACGGGCGGGTCAAGGAAGTCCGCGCCACCGTCCGGCTGGTGGACTCGCCCGCCTGCGTGGTGGTCGATGAAAACGAACTCAGCCCGCACCTGATGCGCATGCTGAAGGCCGCCGGTCAGGAAGCCCCCGAGGTCAAGCCGATCCTCGAGGTCAACCCGCAGCACGCCCTGGTCAAGCGCCTGGAAGCGCAGCCGGATGCCACCTTTGGCGATTGGGCCGAACTGTTGCTGGATCAGGCCATGCTCGCCGAAGGCGCGGCGCTGAAGGACCCGGCGTCGTTCGTGAAGCGGATGAACGCGCTGCTGCTGGCGTGATCGGATCAGGCCGGGGCCGCCACTTCGGGCGGTATCCTGGCCTGCGCCCGGGCCAGGATGTATTCGATGAAGGTCGATGTCGATCGCGTGTGGTAGCGGTTGGGCATGTAGAGCATGAACATTTCCGTGCCGAAGATGCTCAGGTACCACGCGTCCAGAGTCGTCGCGATGTCGCCGCGCCGGATTTCATCCTGGACCAGGTAGTCGGGCACCACGCCAACCCCAAGGCCGGCGAGTATCGCCTGGTGCAGAAACAGAAAGTTCTCTGACATCAGGGTGGGTTCCAGCAGGACCTCCTGGCGATACTGTTCCTGATAGGCTGACAGACGCAGTTGCCGCCCGGCCACACCCGACGTGATGATCGGGGCTTTTGGCAGGTCTTCCAGGGTTTCAGGCAGCCCGTGCTGGTGCAGGTAGGCCGTCGAAGCACAGGCGATATGCCTGACCGGCCCCAGGGATCTGGCCACGAGGTTTTGCGGCGGGTTGGATGTAACGCGCACGGCGATGTCCACCTCGTCGTGCAGCATGTCCAGGATGTGATTCTCGAACATGACGTCTAGTACGATTCCCGGGTACAGGCGTTTGAAATCGATCAGCCAGCCTGACATGACAACCTGACCGAAGCCGCTGGGGATGCTCAGACGGATGCGCCCTCGCAACATATCCCCCAGTTCGCTGACCGAATCCCGGGCAATCGCCAGTTCGGTCTGGATCTTTCGCCCGTGCTCATACAGTCGCAGGCCGACTTCCGTCGGTTCGATGCGCCGGGTGGTGCGGCGCACCAGTTGCTGACCCAGCGAGCGTTCCAGCCGGTTCAGGTGATAGCTGACATTGGCACGGGTCATTTTCAGACGCCGGGCGGCTGCGCTGAGGTTGCCGGCGTCCAGGATTTCGACCAGGACGATCAGGGATTCCGCGTTCATGGGGGCTGTCAATCAAGGCCGTCCGGAGAAGGCCGATCCTGAATGGTCCAGACGTTTGTTCAACGTAAGGAAAGCTTTATTTGACAGTGTGTCAACAATCAATGTCATTGTAAAGCGCCTTGATCGATGGAAGAATGGTCGACGTTCGAAGCACCGGAGTGCTCGTTGAAGGAGACCCTGACATGACCCTTTCCCAGACCTTGCCGACACAGACGGTCGTGAGCTGGCGGCGTGAAGGCCCGGTGCTGGTCGTGACCATCGATCATCCGCCTGTCAATGCGCTGGGTGTCGAGGTTCGGCGCGGGTTGCTGGCGGCCATCGAGGCGGCAGAGGCTGACGCAAGCACCCAGGCCGTACTGTTGCTGGGGGCCGGACGCAATTTCATCGCCGGCGCTGACATCCGTGAATTCGGCCAGCCGCCGCAGGCGCCTTTGTTGACGGACGTCTGCAACCGTATCGAGGCCTGCACCAAACCGGTGGTCGTCGCCATCCAGGGTGCCGCACTCGGCGGCGGCCTGGAAGTTGCGTTGGCCGCGCATTACCGGCTGGCGTTGCCGGGCGCGAAATTCGGTTTGCCCGAGGTCACGCTGGGATTGCTGCCCGGGGCCGGCGGCACGCAGCGCGCACCGCGCCTGATCGGTATCCAGGCGGCATTGACCCTGATGCTGGATGGCAAGCCAATGGGCGCGCCCCAGGCATTGACACTGGGTCTGGTCGACCGACTGGGATCGACCGCCGACGCCTTGCAGGAAGGGCTGGCATATACGCAGGAATTGCTGGCAGCCGGCGCGCTCGCGCGACCCACCCGGGATCGGCGGATTGCCGCGTCCGATGTCGATGCGGCGCGTCAGGCGATTGCTGCGGCGCGTGCCGCATTGAACAAGAAATATCACGGTCTGTTTTCCCCGGCCCGGATCATCGATGCCGTCGAGGCGGTGCTGGATCAACCGTTCGCCGCCGGCCTGCGCCTGGAGCGTGAATATTTCCTGCAGTGCCTGGGTACCCCGCAGCGGCAGGCGCTGGTCCATGCGTTCTTTGCCGAGCGTGAAGCGGCCAAGATTCCTGAAGCCAGCCGCGCGCAGCCACGTCCCGTCGATCGCATCGGCATTGTGGGCGGCGGCACCATGGGGGCGGGTATTGCCGTCGCCATGCTGGACGCGGGCCTGTCGGTTGTCATGGTCGAGCGGGATGTCGAGAGCCTGGATCGTGGCCGTGCCAACGTCGCCAAGGTCTATGACAGCCTGGTGTCGCGCGGCCGGCTGGATCCGGCCGAACGTGACCGGCGCCTGGGCGGCTTTTCCGGTGCCACGGATTACATGGCTTTGTCGGCGGTGGATCTGGTGGTCGAGGCCGTGTTCGAGGACCTGGGTGTCAAGTCCGCCGTCTTTGCCGAGCTGGACCGGGTCTGCAAACCCGGGGCGGTTCTGGCCACCAATACCTCGTATCTGGACATCGATCGGATCGCGGCAACGGTTTCCCGGCCGCGGGATGTCATCGGCCTGCATTTCTTTTCGCCCGCCAACATCATGAAGCTGCTGGAAATCGTGGTGCCGGGCGCGGTCGCCGACGACGTCGTGGCCACCGGCTTTGCGCTGGCCAGACGGCTGAAGAAGGTGGCCGTGCGGGCTGGCGTGTGCGACGGGTTCATCGGCAACCGCATCCTGGCGGTGTATCGTCAGGCGGCCGACTATATGATGGCCGATGGCGCATCGCTGTATCAGATCGACCGCGCCGTGCGCGATTTCGGCTTTCCCATGGGGCCGTTCCAGGTCACGGATCTGGCGGGCGGCGACATCAGCTGGGCGACCCGCAAACGCCGGGCCGCGACGCGGGATCCGCAACTGCGCTATGTCCCTATTGCCGATCGTCTGTGCGAACGCGGCTGGTTCGGACAGAAGACCGGACGTGGCTGGTACCGGTATCCGGAAGGCAGCCGCACGGGGCAGGAAGACCCCGAGGTCCAGGCGATTGTGGCCGAGGAACGGAACAAGATGGGCGCCGTGCAACGCAGCTTCACCGATGATGACATCATTCGCCGCTACATGGCGGCCATGATCAACGAGGGTGCCAACGTCGTGCATGAAGGTATCGCATTACGGCCGCTGGATGTCGATGTCGCCATGCTGTACGGCTACGGTTTCCCGCGTCACCGTGGCGGCCCGATGCACTATGCCGATCAGGTGGGGCTGGACGTCGTGCTGGCCGACATCCGTGCGTTTGCGGCGGAGGATCCCCATTTCTGGAAGCCGTCGCCTCTGCTGGTCGATCTGGCCGGGCGGGGCGGACATTTCAAAGACCTGAACCAGCTCAAAAAAATCTGAGGAGACACCACATGCGAGAGGCAGTCATTGTTTCGACGGCCCGGACGCCGCTGACCAAGGCGCACCGGGGCGAATTCAACATCACGCCGGGACCGACCTTGGCGGCGTTTGCCGTGCGCGCGGCCGTCGAGCGTTCGGGTATCGATCCCGTCCGCTTTGAGGACATGATCCTGGGTTGCGGCTATCCGGAAGGCACGACGGGGCGCAATGTGGCGCGCCAGACCGTGATTCGCGCGGGGCTTCCAGTCACCACGGCAGGCACGACCGTCAACCGCTTCTGTGCGTCGGGTCTGCAGGCCATTGCCATGGCGGCCGGACGCATCGTGCTGGAAGGCGTGCCCGCCATGATCGCGGGCGGCGTGGAAAGCTGCTCGCAGATCCAGGGACGCAGCGCCACTGATGCCGGGACCACTGGGATCGACCCGTGGATCGCCGAGCACAAGCCCGAACTCTACCTGTCGATGATCCAGACGGCCGACATCGTCGCCCGGCGCTACGGGATCGCGCGCGATGCGCAGGACCGGTTCTCCGCCGAGAGCCAGCGCCGCACGGCGCTGGCCCAGGAAACCGGCGTGTTCCGCGACGAAATCATCCCCTGCACGACCACCATGGCGGTCAAGGACAAGGAAACCGGCGCCGTCTCACAGGTCGAGGTCACGGTGGATCAGGACACCTGCAACCGTCCCAGCACCACCTATGAAAGCCTGGCGAAGCTGGCTCCGATCATGGGGCCGGACCAGTTTGTCACGGCGGGCAATGCGTCCCAGCTGTCCGATGGCGCCTCGGCTTGCGTTCTGATGGAAGCGCGGGAAGCCGAACGTCTGGGCCTCGAGCCCCTGGGAGCCTTCCGGGGGCTGGCGGTCGCTGGCTGCGAGCCCGATGAAATGGGCATCGGCCCGGTGTTCGCCGTGCCACGCCTGCTGGAACGCTGCGGCCTGAAGGCCGACGACATCGGATTATGGGAACTGAACGAGGCCTTTGCCTCGCAGGCCCTGTACTGCCAGCAGACCCTGGGCATCCCGCACGAGCGGTTGAACGTCAATGGCGGCGCCATTTCCATCGGCCATCCCTTCGGCATGACTGGCGCGCGGCTGGCGGGTCATCTCCTGCTGGAAGGCCGGCGGCGCGGTGTGAAGTATGCCGTCGCCACCATGTGCATCGGCGGCGGCATGGGGGCGGCGGGGCTGTTCGAAATTTACTGAGTTCATGCCGGACAGCCCTGGCTGTCTGGCAGGCCCGGCCGCCCCTCTGGTTTGTCTTCCGGCCCGGTTCTGGCCATAATCGGCCTGATCCCTGCCGTGGATGTCCCGTCCGATGACGGGCCATCCACAGCATCGAACCGACTGGAGACCGATTGATGAAATCCCGCGCCGCCGTGGCCTTCGAGGCTGGCAAACCCCTGCAGATCGTCGAAATCGACGTCGAACCGCCCCGCAAGGGCGAAGTCCTGATCAAAATCACCCACACGGGCGTCTGCCACACCGATGCTTTCACCCTGAGCGGCGACGACCCCGAGGGCGTTTTCCCGGCCGTCCTGGGACACGAAGGCGCCGGCGTGGTGGTGCAGGTGGGCGAAGGCGTCACCAGCGTCGCGCCCGGCGATCACGTCATCCCCCTGTACACCGCCGAATGTGGCGAGTGCCTGTTCTGCAAATCCGGCAAGACCAATCTGTGCGTGGCCGTGCGCGCCACTCAGGGCAAGGGCCTGATGCCCGACGGTACCACGCGCTTTTCCTACCAGGGCAAGCCGATCTACCACTACATGGGGTGTTCCACCTTCAGCGAATACACCGTCGTGGCGGAAGTCTCTCTGGCGAAGATCGACCCCAAGGCCAACCCCGAACAGGTCTGCCTGCTGGGTTGCGGCGTGACCACCGGCATCGGCGCCGTGCGCAACACGGCCAAGGTGCAGCCGGGCGACACGGTCGCCGTGTTCGGCCTGGGCGGCATCGGCCTGGCCGTGGTGCAGGGCGCGCGCCAAGCGGGCGCCGGACGCATCATCGCGGTGGACACCAATCCCGACAAGTTCGCCCTGGCGAAGGTCTTCGGCGCCACCGACTGCGTCAACCCCAAGGACCATGCCGAACCCATCCAGCAGGTCATCGTCGGCATGACCGGCTGGGGCGTGGACCACAGCTTCGAGTGCATCGGCAACGTCAACGTCATGCGCGCCGCGCTGGAATCCGCCCACCGGGGCTGGGGGCAGTCCATCATCATCGGCGTGGCCGGGGCCGGACAGGAAATCTCCACCCGGCCTTTCCAACTGGTCACCGGCCGGTCCTGGCGCGGCACGGCGTTTGGCGGCGTCAAGGGGCGGTCCCAACTGCCTGGCATGGTCCAGGAAGCCATGCGCGGCGACATCGACCTGGCGCCCTTCGTCACTCACACCATGGGGCTGGACGGCATCAATGATGCCTTCGACCTGATGCACGAGGGCAAGTCGATCCGGTCGGTGGTGCATTATGGAAATCACTGAGCGCCATACCAGCTTCGGCGGTCGCCAGGAGGTCTGGTGGCATGAATCCGCCGTGCTCGGCTGTGCCATGCGCTTTGGCATTTACCTGCCCGCAGCCGCCGTGCGCGGTGAACCCTGCCCCGTGCTGTACTGGCTGTCGGGCCTGACCTGCACGGAGCAGAACTTCATCACCAAGGCCGGAGCCCAGGCCTATGCCGCCCTGCACGGCCTGATCCTGGTAGCGCCGGACACCAGCCCGCGCGGCGAGGGCGTGGCCGACGACTCCGCCTACGACCTGGGGCAGGGCGCGGGCTTCTACCTGAATGCCACCCAGGCACCGTGGGCCGCGCATTACCGCATGCAGGATTACGTTGCGCAGGAACTGCCCGACCTGATCGAGCAGCACTTCCCGGCTTCCGGCGCGCGCAGCATATCGGGCCATTCCATGGGCGGACACGGCGCGCTGGTCACAGCCTTGCGCCATCCGGGGCGCTACCGCAGCGTGTCCGCCTTTTCGCCCATCGTCGCGCCGTCTCAGGTGCCTTGGGGCCAGAAGGCGTTTGCCGCGTACCTGGGGGGGGATCGGGCGGCATGGGCCCAGTGGGATGCGGTCGAACGGATCCGTTCGTTGCCCGCCGATGCCGAACGCCTGCCCTTATTGGTGGACCAGGGTCTGGCGGATGAATTCCTGGACGTGCAACTGCGCCCCGACCTGCTGGAGTCCGCCTGCCACGACGCCAACTACCCGCTGACTCTGCGCAGGCAGGCCGGGCATGATCATAGCTATTACTTCATCGCCAGCTTCATTGGCGATCATGTGGCGTTTCATGCGGCGGCGTTGAAGGGATAGGTCGCAAGCGCGTGTAGGATAATCGGCCTGCGGGTCAGCAGTGATTGTCAGCTTGCTGATGTATGCGCTGGCGTAGCGTATCGAAGTAGATCTTATCCGCGGGAGCGCCAGGAGGAGATTTGGCGCCAGCCAGCAGCGCATCGCGCAATTGGGTGCGTTCCTGATCCTTGCGGATCAGTTCCCGGACATATTCACTGTGCGTGCCGAATCCTCGCTCACCACTGATACGCACGACGAAGCAGAGAGAACAGCTGCGTCAACGATGCCGCAGACAGCATCGTTGACGAGGTTTGCTCAGTCCAGCATCTTCAGCAACGCCTTGGCGGCGGGCTCGGATGACGCTGGATTCTGACCGGTGATCAGCAGGCCGTCGCTGACCACGTACGGCTGCCAGTCACCGCCTTTGCTGTAATTGCTGCCGTTCTTTTTCAGCATGTCTTCCACCAGGAACGGCACCACTTTGGTCAGGCCGACGGCCTCTTCCTCGGTATTGGTAAAACCGGTGACCGACTTGCCTTGGACCAGCGGTTTGCCATCGGCCGACTTAACGTGGCGCAGCACGCCGGGTGCGTGGCATACGGCAGCGACCGGCTTGCCGGCGGCCAGCGTGGCTTCGATCAGCGCGATCGATGTGGCGTCTTCGGCCAGATCCCACAGCGGACCGTGGCCGCCCGGATAGAACACTGCGTCGAAGTCGGCGGCCGAGACATCCTTCAGCTTCTGCGTGCTAGCCAGTACGGTCCGAGCCGCCGGGTCATCCTTGAAACGGCGAGTGGCATCGGTCTGCGCCGACGGATCGTCGCTCTTCGGATCCAGCGGCGGCTGCCCGCCATGCGGCGAGGCCACTGTGATCTGTGCGCCAGCGTCCTTGAACACGTAGTAAGGCGCGACGAATTCTTCCAGCCAGAAACCCGTCTTCTTGCCGGTGTCACCCAGTCGATCGTGCGAAGTGAGAATCATCAGAATTTTCATGAATTGTCTTCTTTGAATGGGGGATGGGAAAGCGAGGGGTCTTGCTGACGAGGCCTCATTCGCTGGCGACGCGAACCACCAGCTTACTAAAATCGCTGCCGTTTAGCATGCCAATGAAGGCCTGCGGCGTCTGCTTGAGACCGTCGACGATGTTTCTGAAAAAATCGCTGCCTCAGATAGGAAAGGGAATGTAGTTCCCCAGCCGCTTACCTTTATTTCACGTTTGGCCAGTTTATGAAACTGGGCATTCGTGAAGGACCGCTTTCGACTGCCGACACCAGCCATTAGAAGTCCTGGCAATCCTTCACTGCGCAGGCAGCATCTCCGGATTCCAAACCACCTCCCAAAGATGCCCATCCGGGTCCTGGAAGTACCCCGCATATCCGCCCCAGAACGTATCCAGCGCCGGCTTCACGATCACCGCGCCGGCCGCTCGTGCCTGGGCCATGACCTCATCCACCTCGGCCCTGGACGAGACATTGTGCCCAAGACTGAGTTCCGTGGCGCAGGCCGAGCCCAGTGGCAGACCCGAGTCCTTCGCCAGGCTTTTGCGCGGCCAGATGGCCAGCTTCAGCCCGGGCTGCAGATCGAAAAAAGCGACGGCGCCATTTTCGAATTGTTCGCCGATGATACCTTCGGTCGCCAGCCCTAGGCCGTCCCGGTAGAACCGCAGGGACCGTTCCAGGTCATCGACTCCCAGGGTGATGACTGTGATGCGTGGTTTCATGACTGTTTTCCCCTCGCTGGAACCGTGCCCAATCGAACGCCATGCCGGGATCCGTCTTCCGCCCCGGCGCGATATGTTCGTGTCCCTGTATTGCCCGGATCGGATGCCGCGCGCGGATCGCGGCGGCCAGCGCGTCCAGTCGCGCATACTGCGCATCCGTGTACGCCAGCGTGTCCGTGCCTTCCAGTTCGATGCCAATGGAAAAATCGTTGCAGCGTTCGCGGCCCTCGAAGCAGGATACGCCCGCATGCCAGGCGCGCAGAATCGTCGGCACGAACTGCACGATCGTGCCGTCACGTCGGATCAGGAAGTGCGCGGACACCCGCAGATCTCGGATGTTCTCGAACCAGGGGTCGGCGCCGATGTCCAGGCGGTTCTGGAAGAAATCGATGATGGCGTCGCCCTGGAACACGCCAGGTGGCAGGCTGATGTTGTGGATCACCAGCAGGTAGGGGTCTTCGTCGTCGGGGCGCTGGTCGTGGTTGGGGGATGGGCGGTGCAGGACGCCTGACCCGGGGGGCAGCCAGCCATCCGGGCCGATCTTCACTGCTTCAGCCCCAGCTTGGCGTGTTCCGCGCAGCACCAGGTCTTGCCCTGGCTCATGTAGGCTTCGGATCGGGGCAGATAAATCTGGCAATGCGCGCAGCGCACCATGGATTCCGCCGCGTCGCGCGATGCGGCGTTCTGGCGGCGGTCGGCGGCCCGGCGGGCCTGCGCCTTCTGGTGGCTAAGGATGCGGGAGACGAACAGGACGGCCAGGATGATGATCGCCCACAGCAGGAATTTACCCAAGACTGCCTCGTTGAAGGATGACTTCCAGGACGAACCGGCTGCCGGTATAGGACAGCAGCAGGAACGCAAAACCGACCAGCGTCCAGCGCAGGGCGATGCGCCCGCGCCAGCCCTGGATGTAGCGCCCGGCCAGCAGCACGCCGAAAATCACCCAGGACAGCAGGGTGAAGATCGTCTTGTGGTCCATGGGCAGGGCGTTGCCGCCCAGGCGCAGCGATACGATGATGCCGGTGATGATGGTCAGCGTCAGGACGGCGAAGCCGATGCCGATCAGGCGAAACAGCAGCTGTTCCAGGGTCAGCAGCGGCGGCATGGCGCTCATGGCGCGGGCGATCACGCCCTGTTCGCCTTCGGACGCGATGGGACGGTGCAGGTGGCGGTCCAGCGTCGTCATCAGCATGGCGTGCAGGGCGGCCACCGTGATCAGGCCATAGGCCACCATGGCGATCAGCAGATGGACGCGCAGCCAGTCGCTGTTGGCGTGCGGTACCAGGTACCCCTGCGGAAAGATCGCAGTCAGCAGGCTGATCAGCGCGGCGGCGGGCAGCAGCACCAGCAGCAGGCTATCCAGGCGTAGCAGGAAATTTTCGATCCAGAAGACGATCATGCCCAGCCACATGGCGGTGGACAGGGCCAGGACCCAGCCCAGTTGCAGGCCTGTGGGCACAATGACGGCGCTGACCAGCCCGATGCCGTGCAGGGCGATGGCGCCCAGCAGGCAGCTGCGGCCGATCGTGCCGGTGGTCCGTACCGGTTTCGCGCGTACGATCGGGCGCCATAGGGCCAGGCCCAGCACGGCATAAGCCAGTGCGGCAAGCAAGTGAAATACAATGCTGACTGACATAGTCCTGTCGGTATCCGGCGCACACAGCCTGCGCCCCAAAAGCATCCATTTTATGCGCAGGCCGACAGATCAACCAGTTTTACGGATACGCCATCATGCTCGATAACCTGACCTCCCGTCTGTCGCGTGTCGTCAAGACCATGCGGGGCGAGGCTCGCCTGACCGAGTCCAATACCCAGGACATGCTGCGCGAGGTTCGCCTGGCGCTGCTGGAAGCCGACGTCGCGCTGCCCGTGGTGCGCGACTTCGTGGCGCGCGTCAAGACAGCGGCGCTGGGTCAGGATGTCATTGGCAGCCTGAATCCGGGCCAGGCACTGGTCGGGATCGTGCATAAGGAACTCACCGCCTTGATGGGCGGCGATCTGGGGGCCGAGGCAGGGGAACTGTCCCTGGCCACGCAGCCGCCCGCAGTGATCCTGATGGCAGGCCTGCAGGGGGCGGGGAAAACCACTACCACCGGCAAGCTCGCCAAATGGTTGTCCGAGGGCAATCACGTCCAGCATGGCCGCAAGACCGGCCGAAAAAAGGTCCTGGTGGTCAGCGCCGACGTCTATCGTCCGGCCGCCATCGATCAGTTGCGCACCGTGGCTGCGCAGGTGGGTGTCGACTTCCTGCCCACCGAATCCTCGCAGAAGCCGCAGGACATCGCGCTGCAGGCCCTGGATCACGCCCGCCGCCATCACTACGACGTGCTGATGGTCGATACCGCCGGCCGTCTGGGCATCGATCAGGCGATGATGGACGAGATCCGCGACCTGCATCGCCTGCTCGATCCGATCGAAACCCTGTTCGTGGTCGATGCCATGCAGGGTCAGGATGCGGTCAACGTGGCGCGCGCGTTCTCGGATGCCTTGCCCCTGACCGGCGTGGTCATGACCAAACTCGACGGCGATGCGCGTGGCGGCGCGGCGCTGTCGGTGCGCCAGATCACCGGCAAGCCGCTGAAATTCGTCGGCATGTCCGAAAAGCTCGACGGTCTGGAACCCTTCTATCCGGAACGCATGGCCCAGCGCATCCTGGGCATGGGCGACATCGTCTCGCTGGTCGAGCAGGCACAGAAAAACATCGACATCGCCGAGGCGCAGAAGCTCGCTGCCCGGCTGAAATCCGGCGACCGGTTCGATCTGAACGATTTTCGCGATCAGCTGCAGCAGGTCAAGAAAATGGGCGACATGGGATCGCTGCTGGAAAAGCTGCCGGCCCAGTTCGCCCAGGCGGCCGCGCAGGTGCAGGGCGGTCAGGCGGAAAAGCAGCTGGCTCGCACCGAAGGCATCCTGAATTCCATGACCGCGCTGGAGCGCGCCAAGCCCGAACTCATCAAGGCCTCGCGTAAACGTCGGATCGCGGCCGGTTCCGGCGTCCCCGTCCAAGAAGTCAACCGCCTGCTCAAGCAGTTCGAGCAGATGCAGGGCATGATGAAGCAGATGAAAAAGGGCGGCATGGCAAAGATGATGCGCGCCATGGGTGGGCTCAAAGGCCTGGGCGGGTTTGGGCGGGGCGGGTTCAGGTAAATCACCCACCCCCCACGGCGACGACGATTTCCAGGCGGTCGCCGTCGGTCAGCAGGGTGTCACCATGCTGGCTGCGGGGCACGATGTCGCCGTTGCGTTCGACGGCGATGCGCTTGCCCTGGTAGCCCAGGTGGGCCACCAGATCCTGGACGGTGCGCACGTCGTCCAGATGCGTGTCGTGGCCATTCAAACGGATGGTCAGGTTCATGATGGTATTAAGCGTAATGGTCCGTGGCCGCCAGCAGCTGCGCCAGGATCCCGGGCTCGTCAAAGGCGTGGCCGGCATCCGGCACCAGATGGAATTCGGCCTTGGGCCAGGCGCGGTGCAGTTCCCAGGCGGATCGAACCGGGGTGCAGGCGTCGTAACGCCCCTGCACGATGACCCCCGGGATGTCCGCCAATTTGTGCGCATCCCGCAGCAGCTGGGCCTCGTCCATGAAGCCCTTGTTCACGAAATAGTGGTTTTCGATTCCAGCGAACGCCAGTGCCGCCTGGTCGGATGCGTGGGACTGATGGTGCGCGGGATTGGGCAGCAGGCTGATCGTGTGGCTTTCCCACTGGGTCCAGGCATGCGCCGCCCGCAGCTGCGCCTCGCGGTCCTTGCCGGTCAGGCGGCGGTGGTAGGCCATGATCAGGTCGCCGCGTTCGGGTTCCGGGATGGGGGCCAGGTAGCTTTCCCACAGATCCGGGAACATCCAGGACGCGCCTTCCTGGTAGAACCAGCGCAGCTCGGCCGCGCGCAGCAGGAAGATGCCGCGCACGATCAGGGCCCGCACCTGGGCGGGATGGGTCTCGGCATAGGCCAGCGCCAGGGTCGAGCCCCAGGAGCCGCCAAACACCACCATGGCGTCCGTCTTCAGCACCTCGGTGCGCAGCCGCTCGATGTCGGCCACCAGGTCCCAGGTCGTGTTGTGTTCCAGGCAGGCCGATGGTGTGGATCGACCGCAGCCGCGCTGATCGAACAGCAGGATGTTGTAGCGGCTGGGGTCGAACAGGCGGCGATGCGCGGTGGAACAGCCCGCGCCGGGACCGCCGTGCAGGAAGACGGCCGGCGTGCCGTGCGGATTGCCGCATAGTTCCCAGTACACGCGATGGCCGTGGCCGACGTCCAGGATGCCCTGGTCGTAAGGTTCGATTTCCGGGTACATCAGTTTGCCTCTGTGTCGTGCGCGGCGTCAGCTGGCATGCGCCGTGTAAAGATCAAGTCCCAGACGCCATGCCCCAGGCGCAGGCCGCGGTTCTCGAACTTCGTGAGTGGCCGGTAGTCGGGGCGCGGCGCATAGTCGGCGCAGGTGTTTTGCAGGCCCGGTTCGGCCGACAGGACTTCCAGCATCTGCTGAGCATAGTGCTCCCAGTCGGTCGCGCAATGCAAATAGGCGCCGGGCGCCATGCGGCTGACCAGCAGTTCGATGAGCGCCGGCTGGATCAGGCGGCGCTTGTGATGGCGTTTTTTTGGCCAGGGGTCGGGAAAATAGATGTGTACTCCCGCCAGCGAGCCCGGCGCGATCATGTCGCGCAGCACCTCGACCGCGTCATGCTGGATGATGCGGACGTTGTCCAGCGAGTGGTCATGGATGCGCTTGAGCAGCGCACCCACACCGGCGTTGAAGACCTCGACCCCCAGAAAATTGTCGCCTGGCCGGGCTTGCGCGATCTGCTGGGTGGTTTCGCCCATGCCGAAGCCGATTTCCAGAATCGTTGGCGCCTGCCGGCCAAACGCGGCGGCCAGATCGATTTGCGCATTCTGATAGGGGATGGACCAGCGCGGCAGCCATTCCGCGATCGCCTGTTCCTGGCTGGGGGTGATGTGGGCGCGGCGGTGGACGAAGCTGCGGATATGCGTGCTGCCCGACGGGGATTGCGCCGTGACGATGGGTGGGGGGGCTTTGGGAAGATTCAAAATGAGGTAAAATACAAGGCTTCAGGGATTTCCGTGGCCTTCAATTTTACCCACAAATCCTTGTGCATCAATCGATTGCATCGATTGCGGGTGTAGTTTAATGGTAAAACTTGAGCTTCCCAAGCTTACGTCGTGGGTTCGATTCCCATCACCCGCTCCACTTCGACTTCCCAGAAATCGTTAGGCCGCCAGAGCGCCTCTTCTTCGAAACGCCGCCGGATGCCTGAGCCCATGCCCGCGCCGTGCATTCGAGACGCATCCCTCCGGGATCTATGCCATGCTGGTTTTCTGCCGGGCCGATTCGATGGCGCTTTTCACATCTTTGCGGAATCGTGCCGAGGTTTCCCGGATCCCGTGGCTTAGCAGCGTATGCCGTACCGCGCGGGTTGCCGCAGCGATATAAACGGCCGCACCCCGGCGGCTCGCCTTCTGGGCAAAGCCTTCGATGGTGGCGACGCCAGTCGAATCCAGCATGGAGACGGCGGACAGATCGATGACATAGGCCTTGCGCTGATCGCCGATACGATCCAGCGCCGCCTCGACCGCGGACGTCGCACCGAAGAAAAACGCCCCAGTCACGCGGATGACGGCAATATTCGGGTCGGTTTCTGTCGCCAACTCGGCGTCCTTCAGGGCGCTGTCCGTGACATCGTCGGCGCTGTCGTCTTCCACACGGGGGCTGATGTGTTCGACTTCCACCGTCTGGGCCATGCGGTGCAGGAACAGCAGCGCACTCAAGGTGAAGCCGATGATGATGCCCTCGCTGAGGTCGCGGAAGATGACCAGCAGGAAGGTGACGAGCAGCACGACCGCATCGCCCCAGGACGCGCGCAGCAGTAGCGCGAATGCGTGTTTCTCGACCATGTTCCAGGCCACGACCGCCAGCACGCCGGCCAATGCGGCCAGCGGAATGTAGGATGCGGCCGGTGCCGCGATCAGAACGAACAGCAGCAGAAAGACGGCATGCAGCATGCCCGAAATCGGCCCGCGCGCGCCGGAACGGATATTGGTTGCGGTCCGGGCGATGTTGCCGGTCACGCAGATGCCGCCAAACAACGGCGAAGCGATATTGGCCAGCCCCTGGGCTACCAGTTCGCAGTTGGAGCGATGCCGCCGCCCTGTCATGGAATCGGCCACGACGGCGGACAGCAGGCTCTCGATACAGCCGAGCAAGGTGAACGACAAGGCGTCGGGCAGTACGGCGATCACTTTCGCATAGGTGATCTCGGGCAGATGAGGAGCGGGCAGGGCCTGGGGAATACCGCCAAACCGGGTGCCGATCGTTTCCACCGGCAGGCCGAGCAGTGCCGCGCCCACGGAAGCCACCGTGATCGCGATCAGGAATGAGGGCCAATGTGGGCGGTACCGCCGGACGGCGGCGATGACACCGATGGTGATGGCGGCAACGAGAACCGCCATGGGGCTTGTGGTTGGCAGGGCGCCGGCGATCGCCTGCAATTTCGGCAGCAGGGGGCCTGGCTCGTGATCGAGCTGCAGGCCGAACAGATCCTTGATCTGGCTGGCGAAGATGATGATCGCGATACCGGCGGTGAAGCCCACGGTCACCGGATAGGGAATGTACTTGATGAAGGTGCCCAGGCGCAGGAGCCCGATGGCGGCAAGCATCAGCCCGGAGAGCAGGGTCGCCAGCAGGAGGCCTTCCACGCCATGCTGCGCAACGGATGCCGCAACCAGCACGATGAAGGCGCCCGCCGGCCCGCCGATCTGGAAGCGGCTGCCCCCGAAGGCCGAAACGATGAACCCGCCGATGATCGACGTGTAGAGCCCGCGGTCGGGGGAGACGCCCGATGCGATCGCGATTGCCATGGACAGCGGCAGTGCGACGATGGCGACCGTCAGCCCGGAGATGGCATCCGCCTTCAGGCTGGCCAGACCGTAACCCTGCTTGAGTACGGTGACGATTTTGGGCGTAAACAGTTCGCGGAACCCCGGTTTCGCGGTCGATGCCATATTCATGTCAATCCTTTCATCTGCCGCGCTGCCAGCGTCGCGGCAAGCAAGTATGATACATCCAACTACCATGCGGACCCCCTGCAAATCAACTGGATTCTTGTTGATTGAAATCAACAAGGCGCGCAACTGGCCTGCTATCGTGGGTGCATCAGTGAATTGATCGCCTGTGCGGCTATGGAGACACATATGTACCGTCAAATTCTCGTCGCAGTGGATGGCAGTGAGGTCGCCAATCAGGCATTCGAACATGCCATTGGCCTGGCGCAGCAGGTCGGCGCGAAACTGCTCGTGATCTATATCGTCGAGTATCCGAGGACCGTGTATGCGTCGGAGGCCTTCGACGTGGGGCCGTTTTACCAGGCGATGCTCGACGAGGCCAAGACGGTGCTCGACAAGGCGAAGGCCCGGTTGAGCCAGGCCGGTGTGCAGGGCGAGGTCAAGATGATCGACTCCGGCAACATCGGCAACAGCGTGGCCGACGAACTCGAGGATGCCGTGAAGACCCTGGGGGCCGACCTGGTCGTCATGGGCACCCATGGGCGGCGGGGCTTTCAGCGCCTGATGCTGGGTAGCGTGGCCGAGGCGTTCGTGCGCCGGTCCCCGGTGCCCGTCATGCTGATTCCCGCCGGATCGCATTGATCCGAACGCGGCGATCCGGACATTATCCGGGTGGCCCCGGACGGTCCGGATGATGTCCCCGCGTTAGCCGACTACCAGCCGGTCGACCACACTGATCCGCGGAATCGATACTGGGCTCGAAATCCAGCGCCCGTTCCACTGTGTCGCTGATCGGCCCGCGGGCCGTGTGCGATGCTGCCTTTGTGTGCCGCGCGTGGCGGGGGTCAATGGGTGGCGCCGATGCTTCTGAGCGCCTCGGGGCTGCGGATGCGTATGTGCCGCCTGCGTACGTCCAGCACGTGAGTAGCCCTCAGGTGCGTGAAGATCCGGCTCACGGTCTCGAGCTGCATGCCAAGATGGCGGGCGATGTCCTCGCGCGTCATTTTCAGCATGAATTCGCGTGGAGAATAGCCGTTGACTGCCATCTTCTCCGAGATTTCCACGAGAAAATGGGCGACGCGTTCTTCGCTGTTCAGGCATGCCATGGCCATCAGCAATTGTCTGTAGTGGCTTGTTTCGTGGGCGATCGCCCGGTTTAGGCTCAGCGCAGCGGCCGCGTCGCTACCGGACCTGGCCGCCAGTTCGGATAGGGGCAGGACGCACACCAGTGAGTCCTCCAGCGCGATGGCGTCGCATTCATAGGTTCCCTTTTCTATGCCGTCGAGGCCCAGCAAGGAGCCGGCCATGGGAAAGGAGACGATTTGCTCGAGGCCCGCGCGACTGGTGCTGCGCAATTTCACGGATCCGGCGTAAAGCTCGTAGAGATTGACGAGCGGGTCGCCGGCGCGATACAGCGTATGTCCCCGGTGTATCACACGGCGCAGGACCGTTGAGCTCTGGAATAGCTGGTGGAATGCATCGGGTCTGGTCGGGCACAAATCCGATACCGGACATGCGCCCGTGGCGGCCAGCCGGCATGGGTCGGGCGCTGGGGTGCCGACGGTGTGCCGGTGGGAAGAAATATAGGGATCGCGCGGTTCTCGGGTGCCGGCTGACGGATGGTCGGTGTTCATCGCGTGCCTCGTGGGATGTGGATCGCTGTCGCTTTCATGGCGATGGTCACGCTAGTGTCGTCATGAACGGTCGCGCGCGCTATCGGTGTTTCTGGGTGAGTTTTCGTCGAAATGGCTGACGGTTGTCGGAATGTGCCTACGATGGCCGTCGATCGCGGCAGCATCTATGCGTCCGATTCGTCGATCAGGTGGTGCTTGATCGCATAGCGCACCAGATCCGTCTGGCTGCGCAGCTGCATCTTGAAGAGCAGCCGGGCCTTGTATGTACTGACCGTTTTGACGCTGATGAACAGGTGCTGCGCGATCTCGGAGTTGTTCAGACCGGCCGCTAGAAGTCTGAACACGGAGAATTCGCGGTCGGACAGCAGGAGATGCGGCAGATCCTCATGATTGCCATGCTTCTCGAATGCAACGTTCTCCGCCAGCGTCCGGCTGAGGAAACGCCCTCCTATGGCCACTTTGCGCACTGCCTGAACCAGCTCCTCCGCGGCGCTGTCCTTGGTCAGGTAGCCTGCCGCGCCCGCCTTGATCGCCCGGGTCACATATTGTTGTTCGCCGTGCATTGTCAGCACCAGAATGGGAACCTTCGGATAGTCGTTCCTGATCTGGCGGATCAGGTCGATGCCATCGCGCCCCGGCATGGACAGGTCGAGCACCAGCGCGTCCCAGTGCCGTTGGGACAGCAGGGTGAGCGCTTCCTGGCCGTTGCCCGCTTCGCCCTCCACCAGGATGTCGCTGGTCTGGTGGAGCACGCGCTTGAGGCCTTCGCGCAGCAGCGTGTGGTCGTCGGCGAGCAATAGCTCAATCATGACCGTCTCCTATGGAGTGGGCTGGTCGAGCGGCACGACGACCTCCAGGCGAAGCCCCTGATCGGGGCGCGTGTGGATTGATACCGTACCGTTCAGCAGGCGCACACGCTCGCGTATTCCCAGCAGGCCGAGGCGCTTTGGCAATGCGCTGGCCAGGTGTTCCGGTGTCGTGCCCCTGCCGTTGTCCTGCACGATCAGCGTGCATTTGGTGTTGGTGCAGTGCAGGTCGAGAAGGACGTGCGTCGCGTTCGCATGTTTCACGATGTTCGTCAGCGCCTCCTGAGCGACGCGAAACAGCGTGGTGCTCACCAGGGTCGACAGGCACCTCGGCCCGACGTCGACGTGGATCTCTGCATCGATGCCATAGCGGGAACTGAAATCCGAGATCAGCCATTCGACTGCGGCGGGCAGACCGAGGTCGTCGAGCATGACGGGGCGCAGATCGGATGCGATGCGGCGAAGGGACGTGAAAGAACTTTTGATCAGGGTGCGCATGGCGGCAACATGGCCGGATGCGTCCGCAGGATTTGAAGGCAGAGAGGCCTCGAGCTGGGAGAGTTCCATCGTGAGGGCCGTCAGGCTCTGTCCGATATCGTCGTGCAGTTCGCGCGCGATATGTCGCTTTTCCTGTTCCCGCTCGTGGAGCAGCGCATTGGACAGCCGCGTCAGCTCGTCGCGCGAGGCGCGCAGCGCCTGGTCGATCTGCTGCCGCTCGGTGATGTCACGGAGAAAAATGGAGCAGTAGATTTTCGTCGGTGTCCGGACCTGAGAAATCGAGGCTTCCATGGGGAATTCCTCGCCGTTCGCTTTCAGTCCCCAGAGTGGCATGCCGGTTCCCATCTGGCGCTTCGAATGGCCGGTGCGCTCAAAACGTAGGATGTGTTCCGCGTGGACCTGGCGAAAGCGGGGGGGGATGAGGATATCCACGCTTGCTCCGATCGCCTGTTCCGCAGTGTACAGAAAGACTTTCTCCGCCGCCGGATTGAACATCACGATCCTTTGCGTCGAGTCGATCGTGATGATCGGTTCGGTGGCGGACTGGATGATATCGAGCAGAGGAGGAGGGGGTGAATGCTGCATTGCATGCATCCCATGCGTGGCCTGCCCTCCGGCAGACCGGGCCCTTGAATCTGCCCCAGCATACGCCCCTTCGGGAGGCTGCTCAATATCCCGTTTCGGGCCAGGTGGTCTACTGCGATCAGCCGATGGTGGAGATTTCGGCAGGGGCCTCGTCGAAGGCCGTGCCTGCCTTGAGCTGTTCCGTCAGTTTGTAGAGCGCGTCGTCGGATTCTTCGGCGATGACGTCGTATTGTTTCAGGAGCAGGATGAATCTGGGCTTCGCGCCGATGATCGTTGCGATATCGTCCACGGCGCGCAGTCCACCGTAGCCCGAGAGAACGCACGCGACTGAGTAGCTCGCGATCTCGGAACCGTGCCGCTGCAGGAATGTTCGCATGGGTGCCGCCACCGACCGCAGCCACACCGGCGTGATCAGAACGACGTGGTCGAAGCCCCCGAGACTGGGGCCCTCGTACTGAATGTCGGGGGATCGGCGGGCCAGTGCGTCCATCATGCAGCGCATGTCCCCGCCCAGTCCCGTTCTCGGGTGTCGGTCCCGTATTTCGTAGACTGGCCAGTGCGAGATCTCAGCCAGCCGCTCCGCCGCTGCCCGTCCGGTACCGGAACGGGAATAGTAGACAATGCCGATCCGATTCATGATCCCCCCTTGTCGATCAGATTGGCGCCGGATTCCTGATTCATCAAGGCATACAGGATGTCGCGTCGGCTGACGATGCCCACCAGCCTGCCGTTCCGGGTGATCGGCACGCGTTTGATGCTGTGCCGCAGCAGCACGTCCGCGATATCGGCGAGGTCTGTCTGCTCATCCAGCGTGATGACCGGAGTCGTCATGACGGATGCGGCCCTCATCTCGCCGAGCTGCAGGCTGTGCAGAAATTCCAGATTCAGCGGTTCGCCTTCGGCCAGCAGATCGAGCCAGCGATCCAGTCTCTTTTGATGGCCGCTGCCCTTGCGCCGTATCAGATCGCCCTCGCTGACCAGACCGATCAGCGCGCCATCGTCGGCCGTGACCATGACCGCGCTGATGTTCCGGTCCAGCATCGCGCGGATGATCCCCGATACGGGCGTGCCGACATGGACGCACAGCGGGCTGAGCGTCATCAGATCGCGTGCAAGCATGAGTTTTCTCCGGAACACCGGGATCTCTCGTGATCCGAAGGTTTCGGGCAGTGAGAGCGTGGGTCATTCGATCAGGATTTTCTTGTTCTCGTGACCTTCGGTTTTCGGCAAGGTCAGCGTGAGCAGACCGTTTTCGTAGGTCGCCCGGGTCTTCGATTCGTCGATGGGGCATCCCAGCGCGACCGTCCGTTCGAGCTGGCCCCAGAATCGTTCCTGGCGAATGACGCGTCCTTCGTCCTTGACTTCTTTGTTCTGTTCCTTGTTGGCCCGGATCGTGACCGTGTTGCCGTCGACCTCTACCGTGAGATCTTCTTTCGAGACGCCGGGGATCTCGGCCTTCAGGACATACTCATGATCGGCTTCGGTGATGTCGAGGTCCATGCCGGCGACACCGTCCTCCATCTGCGAGCGGATGGGCCTGAGGAGGGCCTGAAACACGTCGGGCAAGGATTCGGACGAAAATGACAGCGGATATGGCATTAAGCTTCGCATGGAAATCTCCTCATGTTGCGACTCAGGCAATTGCCTGTCGTGCTTCATATGTTGATCGCCTGGGCGCGGAGCAAGTTGACTTCCGTCAAATACCGTGCTTTGGTGGCTGATCGCTTCCGGCGGTCATTCTCCGGTGTGGTGCCGCAGCAGCCGCAACCCGTTGCCCACCACCAGCAGGCTGGCGCCGACGTCGGCGAATACGGCCATCCACATGGTGCCCACGCCAGCGACCGTCAGGGCCAGGAAGACGACCTTGATGCCCAGCGCCAGGGTAATGTTCTGGACCAGGATCCGGTGCGTGGCCCGGGACAGCCCGATGAACCATGGGATCTTGCGCAGATCGTCGTCCATCAGGGCGACGTCGGCGGTTTCGATGGCGGTATCGGTGCCCATGGCACCCATGGCGAAGCCGATGTCCGCCCGGGCCAGTGCGGGGGCATCGTTGATGCCATCGCCCACCATGCCGACCCCGGTGCCGTCGGATGCCAGTTGCTCCACAGCCCGCAGCTTGTCTTCCGGCAGCAGGTTGCCCTCCGCCCGGTCGATCCCGACCTGCGCGGCGATGGCGGCGGCCGTGTGCGGGTTGTCGCCCGAGAGCATGGCCGTGCGCACGCCTTGCGCATGCAAGGCCCGGATGGCCGTGGCGCTCTCGGGTTTCACCGTGTCGGCGACCGCGTACAGGGACAGGACTTGTCTCTGGTCGGCCAGCAGGACCACGGTCTTGCCGGCCTGTTCCAGGGCTTTCAGGCGTGTTTCCAATGCGGGGGAGCACAACCCCCGCTCGTGGATCAGGCGGTGATTGCCCAGATGGTAGTGTTCCTCGTCGATGCAGCCTTGTGTGCCGCGCCCTGGCAGTGCGGCGAAGTCCGTGACCGGGCGTGCCGAAGACAGGTTGCCGGCTGCGGTCAGCCCCTGGGCGATGGCCTGCGAGACCGGATGGTCGGAATGAACGGCCAGGCTGACTGCCAGGGCGTGGCAGCGTGCGGCTTCCTGGTTGCCCAGAATCTGCCGGTCGGTCAGCACCGGACGCCCCTGTGTGAGGGTTCCGGTCTTGTCCAGTGCGATCCAGCGCAACAGCCGCCCCTGTTCCAGGTGAGTGCCACCCTTGATCAGAACCCCCTGGCGCGCGGCGGCCGTCAGGCCGCTGACGATGGACACCGGAGTCGAAATCACCAGAGCGCAGGGGCAAGCGATGACCAGCAGGACCAGCGCCTTGTAGACCCAGTCGTGCCATCCGCCCATCCCCAGTATCGGCGGGATGATGGCGATGCCCAGGGCCAACAGTACGACCAGCGGCGTGTAGACGCGGGCAAAGCGGTCGACGAATCGCTGCGTGGGCGCACGGGCCGATTGCGCCGATTCGATCGCGCGGACGATGCGCGCCAGGGTGGATTCGCCGGCGACGGCCGATACCCGGTATTCCAGCGTGCCGGCACCATTGATGGTGCCGGCGTACACCGGATCGCCCACAGTCTTGTCGATCGGCAGGCTTTCGCCGGTGATGGGGGACTGGTCCACGGTCGAGCAGCCGGATTCGATCCACCCGTCCAGAGCGATGCGTTCGCCGGGGCGCGTGCGGACCTGTGCGCCCACCGGTATGGCATTGGCGGGCATTTCCCGCCAATGCCCGTCGGGCTGGCGTACCGTCGCCAGATCCGGCGTCAGCCGCATCAGACCCTGGACGGCGCTGCGGGCGCGGTCCAGCGAGCGCGCCTCGATCCGTTCGGCCAGCGTGTAGAGCACCATGACCATGGCCGCCTCGGCCCATTGTCCCAGGACCAGGGCGCCAGTCACTGCGATGCTCATGAGGGCGTTGATGTTCAGTTGGCCGTGCCGCAGGGCGGTCCAGCCTTTGCGGTAGGTGCCCAGTCCGCAGCTTGCCACGGCCAGCACTGCCAGAATGGCGGGGACGGGCCAAGGGGTATTCACCCAGTGGGCCGCCTCGGCGGCCAGTGCGGCGGTGCCGGCGACGGCCAGCGGCCACCAGGAGGCTGGCGGTTCCGCGACGGGCGGGGTTTCCGCCGACGCTTGTTCCGGGGTAAAGCCCAGTTCCCGGATGGTCCGCAGGACAGTATCCAGCGCGTCCGGGGTATGGATGATGGTCAGCACGCGCTGCATCAGGTTGAATTCCAGGTGCCGCACCTGAGGCAGGCGGCCCAGTGCCTGACGGATCAGCGTCTCCTCGGTCGGGCAGTCCATTTGCAGGATATGCAGCTGAGTGCGCCGATCGGTGCCTTCGACGACGGTCGGGGCGAGTCGGGCGGGTGTCGTGCGCGTGGTGTGCGCCATGGCGATTTTCCGGAGAGCGATCTATGATGGCAGTAGACACCTTGTAGTTACTACAAGGTCAAGGCATCAGGGGGACACTCATGAAAATCGGCGAACTGGCCTGCGCCGCACGCTGTTCCACGGAAACCATCCGCTTCTATGAAAAGGCGGGTCTGCTCCCCGAGCCCGAACGCAGCGGGGGCAATTACCGGCAGTACGGCCCGCAGCACCTGGAGCGCCTGCGGTTCATCCGCAACTGCCGGGGGCTGGATATGGCGCACGACGAAATCCGCGCCCTGCTGGGCATGATCGATCACCCGGCGCGCGACTGCGGGGCCATCAATCATCTGCTGGACGAGCACATTGCCCATGTGCAGGTGCGTCTACGAGAACTGCAGGATCTGCGCCGTCACTTGGTGGGCCTGCGGGAACAGTGCGGCAGCGAACAGGCTGTCGATGCCTGCGGCATCGTCCAAGGCCTGAACCGCATGGAAACGGCCGAAGGCCCCGTCCACAACACGCATATTGGATGAACCGGGATCCTTATACCGGATCGAAGTGCGTCATGACGTCCAGCACCGGCAGGTCGGCCATCACCCGCAGACGGGCTTCGACGGCGATGGCATGGCCGGCCTCGATCGTCAGCTGACCGTCCATTTCGATATCGACTTCGACCCAGATCAGATCGCCCATCTTGCGCGTGCGCAGATCGTGGATGCCACGCACCCCCGGGGTGCCCAGGATACGTTCGCGAATGGCCTGTTCGGTTTCCGCGTCGGCGGCCCGGTCCACCAGATCGTTGAAGGCGTGCCAGGCGAACTTCCAGCCCATGCGGATGATCATCAGCCCGACGACCACGGCGGCCAACGGATCGGCCAGCGGCAGACCCGCCAGGTTGGCGCTGATCCCCAGGGCGACCACGAGGGACGAGGCAGCATCCGAGCGCGCGTGCCAGGCGTTGGCCACCAACAGGGTGGAGCGTACTCGGTGGGCCACACGCAGCATGTACCGAAACAGCAGTTCCTTGGACAGCAGGGCCAGCAGGGCGACGTAGAAGGCGATGGGATGGACGACCGGAATCAGGTCAGGGGCCTGCAGGCGTTCAAAACTGCGCCACAGCATGCCGATGCCCACAGCGGCCAGCAACACGCCGATGCCCAGTGTGGCCGCGGTTTCGAAGCGCAGGTGCCCGTAGGGGTGGTCGGCATCGGGGGCCTTGCCGCTGTGCTTGTTGGCGACCAGCACGATGCCGTCGGACACCAGATCGGACAATGAGTGGATGGCGTCGGCCACCAACGCCTGGGAGTGGGCGAACAGGCCGATCACCAGCTGGACGCCGGTCAGCACCAGGTTGACCCAGACACTGACCCAGGTGCTGCGGCGGGCAGCAGCCTGGCGTTCGGGTGTTTCGACGGTGGGGGAAGGCTGGTTGGAAGGCATGGGTGCCAGTATACGAGCGATCAGAAGCCGCTTTGCGGGGTTAGTGGATCCGCATGCCCGGCTGGGCGCCTTCCCAGGGTTCCAGAATGTAGATCCCGGGATTCGTGCCTTCGTCGGCGTGGCTGGCGGCCAGCACCATGCCCTCGGATACCCCGAAGCGCATCTTGCGAGGGGCCAGATTGGCGACCATCACCGTCAGTTTTCCCGTCAGATCCGCGGGTTTGTACATGGATTTGATGCCCGAAAAGACCTGGCGCAGCCGGCCTTCGCCGACGTCCAGCGACAGGCGCAGCAGCTTGTCGGATCCGTCGACCTCGGCGCATTCCACGATGCGGGCGATGCGCAGGTCGATGCGACCGAAATCCTTGATGTCGATCATGTCGGCGATGGGTTCGCCGCCCGGAATGGCGGCTGGTTCCTCGGGGGGCTCGAACAGGGCGTCGAGCTGAGACGGGTCCACGCGTTGCATCAGGTGCTTGAAGGCGGCGATCCGGGTGGGCAGATCGTCGGCGTCGGCCCAGACGTAGGACTGCGCACGGCCGAACAGTTCACGGGCGACGCGTTCGGTGAGCGCCGGCAGCACAGGCGCCAGCATCACTGACAGCGTCTGGAAACCGGCCAGGGCGCGCGAGCAGATATCCTGCAGCGCCGCCTGTTGTGCCGGCTCGGCCTGGGCGAAGCCCTTGGCCAGCACCCAGGGCTGGGCCGCGTCGAAGGTCTGATTGATGCGGTCGGCCTGCGCCATGATGCGGCGGATGGCACGGCCGTATTCGCGGGCTTCGAAATCGGCCTGGACTTCGGCCGTCACTGCACGCAGTTCGGCGCGCAGCGCATCGGTGTCGCCTGTGTACGCCAGCGCGCCGTCGAAATGGCGGGTGATGAAGGTGGCCGCCCGGCTGGCGATGTTCACGTATTTGCCGATCAGGTCGCTGTTGACGCGGGCGATGAAGTCATCCGGGTTGAAGTCCAGGTCTTCCACGTGTGCGTTCAGCTTCGCGGCAATGTAGTAGCGCAGCCATTCGGCATCCATGCCGATGTCCAGATAGCGCAGCGGCGAAATGCCGGTACCGCGGCTTTTCGACATTTTTTCGCCACTGACCGTGATGAAGCCATGCACGTGCAACATGTCCGGCACCTTGCGTCCGGAAAATTTCAGCGTAGCGGGCCAGAACAGCGCGTGGAAGTAGACGATGTCCTTGCCGATGAAGTGCACCTGTTCGGTCGTGCCGTCAGGGGCCAGCAGGGCATCGTAGTCCAGGCCCTGTTTGCGGCAGTATGCCTTCAGGGACGCCAGATAGCCCACCGGGGCGTCCAGCCAGACGTAGAAATATTTGCCCGGCGCATCCGGGATGGGAATGCCGAAATAGGGTTCATCGCGGGAAATATCCCAGTCGGCCAGATTCGCCTCGGCGCCTTCCGTGGTGCCCAGCCATTCGCGGGTCTTGCCCAGGACCTCGGATTGCAGCCGGGGTGTGCCGTCGGCGCGTCGACCGTTGGTCCATTCCTGCAGGAAAGCCACGCAGCGCGGGTCGGACAGGCGGAAGAAGAAATGTTCGGAGCTGCGCAGCACCGGCCGCGCCTTGGTCAGGGTCGAATACGGTTCGATCAGTTCGGTGGGACTGTAGACGGCGCCGCAGACCTCGCAGGAATCGCCATATTGGTCCTTCGCGTGGCAGCGCGGGCATTCGCCCTTGATGTAGCGATCGGGCAGGAACATGCCCTTGACTGGATCGTAGAACTGCTCGATCTCGCGGCTGTCGATGAAACCGGCTGATTTCAGGGCACGGTAGATATCCTGGGATAGTTCGACGTTTTCCGGAGAATCGGTGGAGTGCCAGTGGTCGAAGCGGACATGGAAGCCATTCAGGTATCTGGGCCGTTCGTCGGCATAGCGGGCCACCAGTGCCTGGGGGGTGATGCCTTCGGCTTCGGCCTTGAGCATGATGGGCGCGCCGTGGGCGTCATCGGCGCCGACGAAATGCACCGTGTGGCCCGCCATGCGCATGGCCCGCACCCAGGTATCGGCCTGGATGTATTCCATGATGTGGCCGATGTGAAAGGAACCGTTGGCGTAGGGTAGGGCAGTGGTGACGAAGATCGTGCGCGGCATGACGGGCGAAGAATGGGCGAAAAGAATTGATTCTAGCAGCCCGTCGGCGTGGCCCGACGTCAACGGCCGGGCGTCAGGGCCAGGCAGCCACCCCGATGCCCGGTCATCCTGCGCAACGGACCGGCGCCGCTACGCCGGATCCAGGGCAAAGGCATCCCCCGCGAATCAATGGATCTCGCGCATTTCGATGTCGGTGACGTCCTGGTGGCGCGAGGTGCCGTCGTGGCGCGGTCGGGCGCCAGGATGCTGCGGCATCGGGGGGCGGCGTCGTTCGGCCCAATAGGCCTTGACCCCGAAGGGACGGCCCTGCAGCCGCGCCACAATGTACAGCACACCGATGGCCAGCGCGGTCGAGGCCATGAAAATCAGCGCCATGATCAGGCCGAAGAAAGCCAGGATCAGAAACAGAACGGCGCGCAGGGTACGTTGGATGATGTTCATGATAGTAAGACTCCCGGGGCCGGGAAAAGTTGCGTCGGGATGCGGTTCACACAGCCCGGATATTGTCGGGCAACAGCGGCATCGTCGTGTCCATATCGGGGTCAATCTACGGATTTCCAGGGGAATCCGCTATGCTTCTGGTATCGATAGTTTTCATTCGGACCCCCCATGAGCACCACTTCTCAGGACATCCGCTCGGCTTTGTCGCGGGTGATCAATCCCGATACCCGGAAAACGCTGGCGGTGACCGACGCCGATCTGCAGATCGCTGCGGCGGGCGATGCATTTGATATCACTGTAACCCTCGGCTACCCGGTATTCAATGGCGAGCAGGCTTTGCGCCAGGCGATCCAGGATGCGCTGGCGGCGGCCGGCATCCGGCTGGGGGCCCTGAACTTCGATACGCGGATCGCCACCCATGCGGTGCAGCGCGGCTTGCGGCCTCTGGACAGCGTGCGCAACATCATCGCCGTGGCCTCGGGCAAGGGCGGGGTGGGCAAAAGCACCACGGCCGTCAACCTGGCGCTGGCCCTGCAAGCCCAGGGCGCGCGGGTCGGCCTGCTGGATGCCGACATCTATGGTCCCAGCGTCCCCATCATGCTGGGGCTGTCGGGCAAGCCCAAAAGCGCCGACGGCAAAACGATGGAACCCATGATTGGCCATGGCCTGCAGTCCAATTCCATCGGTTTCCTGATGGACGACGATGGGCCGGCCATCTGGCGCGGCCCGATGGTCACCCAGGCGCTCACGCAGCTGCTGTCGCTCACGAATTGGAACAATCTGGATTATCTGATCGTGGACATGCCGCCCGGAACGGGCGATATTGCGCTCACCATGGCGCAAAAGGTCCCGCTGACCGGGGCGGTGATCGTCACCACCCCGCAGGATCTGGCCCTGGCCGACGCCCGCAAGGGTCTGATCATGTTCCAGAAGGTGGATGTTCCTGTGCTGGGTATCGTCGAAAACATGTCCGTGCATGTGTGCTCGAATTGCGGGCATGTCGAACCGATCTTCGGGCAGGACGGCGGCCGCCAGCTGGCCGCCACCTACCACCTGCCCTGGTTGGGCGCCTTGCCGCTGCAGCTCGACATCCGCCAGGAAACCGACTCCGGGCGCCCCAGCGTCGTGGCCTCGCCCGACGGCAAAGCGGCCCAGCTCTATCATCAGATCGCTCATCAACTCGCCGTTCATGTCGCGGGGCAGCCGCTGGATGATTCCGGTGTACGCCCCAAGGTCGTGGCGCGCAAGACCTGATGCGCCGGGATGTCCTGAGCCAGTCCGCCCGGTCGTTGCTTTCCCGCCAAGGGGGCGGCAAACGCAGGTGGCGCGTCAGGACATCGTTCATGGATCCGCGCCTGGTGGTGCTGTGGGTGGGGCTGGCCCTGTGCCGGCCCGCGCTGGCGGTGCCCCCCGAGGTCATCATCGATCCCGGCGGCGCACCTCCTAAAGTTCTGCAGGCGATCACTCAGGCGGTCGGCGCCATCACGCGGCTGGCCGAAGACCAGGATGTTCGCGAGGTCTCCCGTCTGCGGCGGCGCGCCTGGGAAGCCGCGCAGGCCGCACTGCGGACTCAGGGGTATTTCGGCGCCACCGTCACGCTGGACGTGTCCGGGGGGGCGCCGGGGGGCGGGGAATTCTGGGAGATCACGATTGATCCCGGTACCCGGGCGCGGGTGCGAAATTTCGGGCTGTCCTTCCAGGGCGCGTTGGCCGGGCCGGCCTACGTGGCACGCCGCGAGGCGCTGAAGAAAGACTGGCTGCTCAAGCCTGGCATGCCCTTCATCAACGACGACTGGAGCAGCGCCAAATCGGGTCTGCTCGATGCCGTGACCGAACACGATTTTTATTACGGACGCCTCGACCCGACCCGCGCGGCGGTCGACCCGCAAGCGGCGCAGGCTGATCTTTCCGTGACGGTGGACAGCGGTCCGCCGGTGCGTCTGGGGGATCTGCAGGTCATCGGTCTGAAACGTGTTCCCGAATCCCTGATCCGCCGCTATGTTCAGTATGAACCGGGCGATCCCTACGATCAGCGGCAGTTGGAGGACTGGCAGCAGGCGCTGCAGTCCACGACGTTTTTTCGGGGGGCGTTCGTGACGCTGGCCAATGGCGCGACCGGTGAGGCCTCGGCGGGTGCCGCGGGGCAGGCGCCCCATGCCGGTGCCGGGCCTGTCACACCGACGCCGGGGCAGACATCCCCTCCGTCGGGAGACGCGCCGGTCACGCTGCCGGTGCGTGTTCAGGTCACCGAGGCGCCCGCCCGCTATTTCAGCGGGTCCCTGGGTGCCGACAGCGACCATGGCGTGCGGGTCGAGGGCTTGTACCGCCAGAACGTGGTCCATGGCCTGCCGGTCTGGATCGAAACCGGGGCGGGTGTGGATATCGACCGCCAGCGGGCGTTTTTCGACGTCCACCTGCCCCCCGGCAGCGATGGCAACAAGGACAGCGTCGGCGTGTTGTACGACCATTCCGACATCCGGGGGCTGGAAAACAGCCGCACCGGGCTGGGCTGGAAACGCACCCAGCAGCGCAAGGCGGCGGGCGCCAGCCGGGTCGAATACGAGGTGACCTGGGGGGCGCTGGTCGCCTACGACAAGACCCGGATTTCAGGGGCGAACAAATACGAGGTCCCCAGCTGGGCGGCAACCTGGCAATGGCTGCGGCGCGACGTCAACGCGAAATACGATCCGCGCGAGGGCAATCTGGTCGAATTCGGATTGGGGGTGGGGACCACGCTGGACACGGGCAAGGCCTTTTACCGCAGCAGCCTGCGCGCCCAGCAATGGTGGCCGATTGGCGATCGTGACGTGCTGACAGTGCGCGGCGAGATCGGCAAGGTCTGGTCGCATACCGATCGCCTGCCCCAGGATTTTTCCTGGCGCACCGGCGGTTCGCGCAGCATCCGGGGATATCGCTACGACAGCATCGGCCTGCAGCGTGGCGATGCGGTGATCGGCGCGCCCGTGCTGGGGGTGGCCGGTATCGAATACACCCACTATTTCACGGAATTGCTCGGGGCCAACGTATTCATCGATGCCGGCGATGCCGCGCCGTCCTTCAAGGATTTCGACTGGCATCTGGGCTATGGTGTGGGGCTGGCGGTGCGCACCCCGGCCGGGCCCTTCAACGTCGATGTCGCCTGGGCCCAGAAGGATCAGCGCCTGCGGTTGCAGTTCTCGCTGGGGATCGCGTTTTGAACCCCGGGAAATGGATCCTTCGCCGTTGCTGGCGGGGCCTGCGGGTCTTCGGGTTGTGGGGACTGCCGCCGCTGGTGGCGGCGCTGGTACTGCTTCTGGGATTTGCCTGGTGGTGCGTCGACAGTCAGCCCGGCACCCGATGGCTGTTGCGCACGGCGGCCGCCCAGTTCGACGGCCAGGTCCAGGGCGTGCATGGATCCATCCGCGATGGCCTGTACGTCGAAGGCCTGACGCTGTCTTTGCCGGACGCCGACATCCGGGTCGTGGGCCTGCACCTGAAGACGCTGTGGTCGGAACTCCGGGATCGCCGTCTGCACATCAACGACCTGTCGGCTGTGCGCGTGGACGTGGCGGTGCGGACGCCACCGGCCGCCGCGCCGGCCTCGTCCGCCCCCTTTCGCATGCCGGCGCTGCCGTTGAGCCTGCGGGTGGACCGTTTGTCGCTGGGGGGGCTGGGCCTGACGGTCGATGGGGAGAAGCCGCCGGTCGATCTGCTGTCCTTGTCCACAGCGCTGACCCTGGATGCGCGGACGGCCACCGTGATGCTGGACGAACTGCGGGTGGCGCACGACGACACGCTGCTGTCCTTCAATGGCAACCTGGCTCTGCGCGGGCTGGCACAGCCCTGGCCCCTCGAGCTGAATCTGCATGGGTCGGCGCAGGACCGAAGCGCGCACTCCCCGGTGTGCTTCCGGCGGATTTCGCAAGGACCGGAAGCCGTCAGCCAACCCTGCCGCGTCGATCTGGACCTGCGGCTGGCGGGGACGCCGGATGCCTTTCATCTCCGCGCCAATGCCCAGGGTCAGGGCCTGACGCTCAAGGCGGATGCCGACATCCTTCCGACGCAGACGTTTCCGCTCGGGGCCACCCAGGTCGAGCTGACCCTGCCGGATCAGGCGGGCCTGACGCTGAAGGTCCGGCCCGGACAGCCGGATGCCGATGGTCTGCGGCCGCTACAGGCCGTGTTCGACGCCCGGCAACTGGTCCTCACCCCCTGGCTGCCCAGGGGACTCGGGCCGTCGAGGCTGGATGTGCAGGGCGAGCTGCGGGCGCGCCTGACGGGCGACCACCAGCTTCAGGACGCCGGGCTGACGGTCGCCGTGGACAAATCCAGCCGCTGGAACGGTCAGCCGCTGGCTGGTCATCTGAGGCTGGCCAGACTCTTCCGGGCGCAGGGGCCGCTGTTGGACGTGGCGGCGGGGGCGCCCCTGAATCCGCTGGAGATCCGGGCCGATGGCCTGGATGTCGCGCTCGATCTCGGCCGCGATCGTATCCGGCTGGACGGCAATGTGTCGGCCGATCGCAGCCGGCTGAAGCTCGATGCGGGTTTGCCGTCGCTGGCGGCTGTGTGGCCTGGGCTGCCTGGAAGCGCCGAACTCAAACTGGATGCCGATGGTTCGCCCGCCCGGCATCGGGCGTCCCTGCAGGGCCGCTATGTGCCGGACGCCTCGCGCGCTGGCGTCCCCGGCAGCGCGCCGGTGGATTTGCAACTGGCGCTTCAGGGGGACTGGTCATCGGACAAGGGCTGGCAGGGGCGGATCTCGGGGCTGCAGGTTCGTCATGCCGGTGCGCAGCTGCGCAGCGAGGGCGCGATCCCGGTGATGCTGGCCATGGTTGCTGACGGCCTATCGGCAAGCGGCACCAGCCGCCCGGAGTCGCTGCGTTGGCAGGTCGGCCAGGCGTTGCTGGACCTGTCACTGGACGGACAACCGCTGTTGCAGGTGCGGCATCAGGCATCCGGCGGGCAGGCCGGCAAGTGGGATACCCGAGGCCGGATCGATCCGCTGACGGTGACGCCCGAACGCATCATGCGGATCCAGTCCTGGCTAGGCAAGGCCGGACAGCGGACGGGCGGGGTGCGAACGGCGCTGTCGGAGCAGGCGCAACGCAGCCGGCTGGACCTGCGGCTGGACTGGGACCTGAAATTCGCCGGCGCGCTCGCGGGCGACATCCATCTGACGCGCCAGAATGGCGAGCTGATCGTGCCGGGTGACGTGCCCATCCACTTGAAACTGGATACCGCGCGCCTGGACGTGGCGATCAGGCCGACGGCGGCCACAGTCAGCCGGGCGGCGCTGGATCTGCAGGTCGTGACGCGGGACATGGGGAGCATGCGCCTGCGCGCCGATACGCCGATCCACGGCATGCCGGGCGGGGGACTGGGCGTGCGGCCGCAGGACGAAAAGCACGTCCACCTGGAAGCCCAGTCCGAGGACCTGTCCTGGGTCAACCTGCTGTTGGGCGGGGCCGCCGAGATCGGCGGAACGGTGCATGCCGATATTCAGGGGCGCAGCCAGCCCAATGGCCGCTGGGTGCTGACGGGGCCGCTGCGTGGCGAGAACCTGCGCCTGCTGATGGTGGACCAAGGGGTGCGGCTGCTCGACGGCACTCTGCAGGCGCATTTCGATGGCATGCAGGTGGTGCTCGACCATCTGCGGTTTCCGGCGGTGCGCCGTGTGACACCCAAAGAGTGGCGGACCGCGACCTGGGTGGCGGAAAATCCCGATGCTCAGAACGGCGACCTGGATGTCACTGGTCAATGGGACCTGTTCGCGCAGCAGGGGCAGGTCAATGTCGCCTTTCGCCGCTACCCGATTCTGCAGCGTTCCGACCGCTACGCCATGATCACGGGCGACCTGCAGGTGCGAGCGACGTTGCCGCGGATCGACCTGACGGGCAAGATCGTGGCTGACGCGGGCTGGTTCGATCTGGACATGCTCAGCAACATTCCCTCGCTCGACAGCGATGTGGTGATCCTCGAGCCGGGGCAAAAGGCGCCGATGCCGGCTGCGCCACCGCTGGACGTCCGCGCCGACCTGTCCATCGATCTGGGGCCGCGCTTCTATTTGACCGGATATGGCGTGAATTCCGGCCTGATCGGCCGCCTGGATCTGCGACTGCGCGAGGGCAAGCTGACCGCCCTGGGCGCGCTGCGCACCCGGGGCGGGTCGATCGACGCCTACGGTCAGCATCTGCAGCTGCGTCGCGGCACGGTGACGTTCCAGGGCGACATCGCCAATCCGGTGCTGGACATCCAGGCCTTGCGCACCGACGTGGCCGTGCAGGCGGGTGTGCAGGTGGCCGGCACCGCGCGGCGGCCGCGCATCGATCTGGTCTCGATTCCGGTCGTCAGCGAAACCGAAAAGCTTACCTGGCTGCTGCTGGGGCATGGCCCCGACGAGGGGGGTGGGGACATGTCGCTGCTCTTTTCCGTGGGCAGCTCCTTCCTGTCGAGCGGCGAGCCGTTCTACAAGCGCTTCGGTCTGGATGAGCTGAGCATGCGCACGGGCGAGCTGGGCAGCACGGGCAGCATCCTGCCGGTGCAAAGCGTGGTCAGCGGCCTGGATACCGCGGCGAGCCCCATCGAACAGCGCTTCGTGGTCGCCAGCAAGACCTTGAGCGAGAATCTGAAGATCAGTGCGGAACAGGCGCTGGCGCAGACGGGAACCGTCGCGCGCCTGAGCTATCGGCTGATGCGCGGCCTGCAGGCGGAGGCGACGGTCGGCACGGTCAGCGGCCTGGCGCTGGTGTATCGCTGGTTCTCGATGGATTGACCCTATCAGTCGCCGGAATCACACATCGGTGCCGGATCGGGTTCGACGGACCTGGATTTTCTCTTAAAATACCGCAACATTGCATCGAGGGTGTCCATGAGCATCAAGAACGACCGCTGGATCCGCAGCGCGGCGCAGGCCGGCATGATAGAGCCTTTCGAGCCCGGGCAGGTGCGCACGGTCAATGGCCAGAAGATCGTCAGCTATGGCACCAGCAGCTATGGCTACGACGTGCGCTGCGCGCGCGAATTCAAGATCTTCACGAACATCAATTCCTCGATTGTGGACCCGAAGGCCTTCGATGCCAGGTCCTTTGTGGATTTCGAAGGCGATGTGTGCATGATCCCGCCGAATTCCTTCGCTCTGGCGCGCACGGTCGAATATTTCCGCATCCCGCGCACCGTGCTGACGGTCTGCCTGGGGAAAAGCACCTATGCCCGCTGCGGCATCATCGTCAACGTCACACCGTTGGAACCCGAATGGGAAGGCCATGTGACGCTGGAATTTTCCAATACCACTCCGCTGCCCGCGAAAATCTACGCCGGCGAGGGTTGCGCCCAGATGCTGTTCTTCGAAAGCGACGAAGTCTGCGAGACCTCGTATGCGGATCGGGGCGGCAAATATCAGGGGCAACAAGGGGTGACGCTGCCGCGCACCTAGTGTCCCGTCCGCACGCGGAACGGGAATGTTCTGAACGCTGAAAGTCCTTGGCGGGTGTTGCAAAGCCCGCCGAGGCGTTTCGGGTCGCACCCGCGGCCCTTACGGTGATTGCCATGAAATTTCGCTTTCCCATCGTCATCATCGACGAAGACTATCGTTCCGAGAATGCCTCCGGATTCGGCATCCGGGCCCTGGCGTCCGCCATCGAGGCGGAAGGGGTGGAGGTTCTGGGCGTCACCAGTTATGGCGACCTCAGTTCGTTTGCGCAGCAGCAAAGCCGCGCCAGCGCCTTCATCCTGTCGATCGACGACGAGGAATTCGACGAGGATTCCCCGGAAGATGTCGCCAACGCGATCAAGAACCTGCGTTCCTTCATCGGCGAGCTGCGCTTTCGCAACGAGGACATCCCCATCTATCTGTATGGTGAAACCCGGACCTCGCAGCACATCCCCAACGACATCCTGCGCGAACTGCACGGCTTCATTCACATGTTCGAGGACACGCCGGAATTCGTGGCGCGCCACATCATCCGCGAGGCCCGCGCCTATCTGGACAGCCTGGCGCCGCCGTTTTTCCGCGAACTGCTGGACTATGCCTCGGACGGGTCCTATTCCTGGCACTGCCCTGGGCACTCGGGCGGGGTGGCCTTCCTGAAGAGCCCGGTCGGGCAGATGTTCCACCAGTTCTTCGGCGAAAACATGCTGCGCGCCGACGTCTGCAATGCGGTCGACGAACTGGGACAGCTGCTGGATCACACGGGTCCGGTGGCCGAATCCGAAAAAAACGCGGCCCGCATCTTCCATGCGGATCACTGCTTCTTCGTCACCAATGGCACGTCCACATCCAACAAGATCGTCTGGCACGCCAACGTGGCGGCGGGCGACGTGGTCGTGGTGGACCGCAATTGCCACAAATCCGTCCTGCACGCCATCACCATGACGGGTGCGATCCCGGTGTTTCTGCGTCCCACGCGCAACCACCTGGGCATCATCGGGCCGATCCCGCTGGAAGAATTCGATCCGGAAAACATCCGGCGCAAGATCGAGGCCAACCCCTTTGCGCGGGAAGCCGTCAACAAGCGTCCCCGTATCCTGTCGCTGACCCAGAGCACCTATGACGGCGTGATCTACAACGTCGAGATGATCAAGGAAAAGCTGGGTTCGTACATCGACACCCTGCACTTCGACGAGGCGTGGCTGCCGCATGCCGCGTTCCATGAATTTTACGAGGACATGCACGCCATCGGGCCCAACCGCCCGCGCAGCCACGACACGATGATCTATGCGACGCACTCCACGCACAAGCTGCTGGCGGGCCTGTCGCAGGCGTCCCAGATCGTGGTGCAGGATTCGGAAACCCGCAAGCTGGATCGCAACATCTTCAATGAAGCCTTCCTGATGCACACCTCGACCTCGCCGCAGTACGCCATTATTGCGTCCTGCGACGTGGCGGCGGCCATGATGGAACCCCCCGGCGGCACCGCGCTGGTCGAGGAATCCATCCGCGAGGCGCTGGACTTTCGTCGCGCCATGCGCAAGGTCGAATCCGAATTCGGCAAGAACGATTGGTGGTTCAAGGTCTGGGGGCCCAACCGCCTGGTGCCCGAAGGCATCGGTAACCGCGAGGACTGGATCCTGGGCTCGGGCGACGAATGGCATGGCTTCGGTGATCTGGCCGAGGGTTTCAACATGCTCGACCCGATCAAGGCCACTGTCGTCACGCCGGGCCTGGACATTTCGGGGACGTTCGCCGACTCCGGAATCCCGGCGGCGCTCGTGTCCCGCTATCTGGTGGAACACGGCGTGGTCGTCGAAAAGACTGGCCTCTATTCCTTCTTCATCCTGTTCACCATCGGCATCACCAAGGGCCGCTGGAACACGCTGCTGACCGCGCTGCAGCAGTTCAAGGACGACTACGACCGCAATCAGCCGTTGTGGCGCGTGCTGCCCGAATTCAACCGCGCGCACAAGCGCTACGAGCGCATGGGTCTGCGCGATCTGTGCCAGGAGATCCACGAGGCCTACCGCCATTACGATTTCGCGCGCCTGACCACGCGGGTGTATCTCAGCGACATGGTGCCGGCCATGCGCCCGGCCGATGCCTATGCGCGCATGGCGCACCGCGAGGTCGAACGAGTGCGGGTCGAACACCTGGAAGGCCGCGTCACCGGCGTTCTGCTGACCCCGTACCCGCCGGGCATCCCTCTGCTGATCCCGGGCGAACGCTTCAACCGCGACATCGTCGACTACCTGAAGTTCACCCAGGAATTCAACCAGCAGTTCCCGGGCTTTGAAACGGATGTTCATGGCCTGGCCTACGAGACCGACGAACAAGGCCTGCGGCACTATTACGTGGATTGCATCCGCGAGCAAGACTGATTGGACGAACCCGGATATCCGATGCCGCGTTCCGATGGTATTTTTGACGTCGCGGTGATCGGCGCGGGCGCCGCCGGCATGATGACGGCGGCGGTGGCCGGTCAGCGCGGGCTGCGGGTGGTGCTGATCGATCATGCCGAACGGCTGGCGGAAAAGATCCGCATTTCCGGGGGTGGCCGCTGCAATTTCACCAACCTGGGGACCAGCCCGGCCCAGTTCCTGTCGCGCAATCCGGATTTCTGCCGCTCGGCCCTGCGCGCCTATGGGCCGCGGGATTTCCTGGATCTGCTGCGCACGCATGGCGTGTCCTGGCATGAAAAACATCGCGGGCAATTGTTCTGCGATGACTCCAGCGAATCGATCATCGATGTCCTGCGGCGGGAATGCGAGGCGGGCGGTGTCGCCTGGCGCATGCCCTGCGCCGTGCGGTCCGTAGCGCGTGAGGATGGCGGTTTCATGCTGGCCACCGAGAGTGGGACGATCCGTGCCGCGCAACTCGTGCTGGCAACCGGCGGCATGGCGATCCCCCAGCTGGGCGCCACCGACTTCAGCCTGCGCGTCGCGCGCCAGTTCGGTCTGAAGATCGTCGAGCCGCGCCCGGCGCTGGTGCCGCTGACGTTCGACGCCCAGGCCTGGCAGCCCTTTGCGGCCCTGTCTGGTGTTGCGCTGGAAGTCCGTCTGTCGCACGAAGCATCCAGTCCGCAGGAGCGGACGAAGCGGCACCGCGGCCCGGCTCGCACCGAATTCTTTGAAGATCTGCTGTTCACGCATCGAGGTCTGTCGGGCCCTGGCATCCTGCAGATTTCCAGCTATTGGCAGCCGGGCGACCCGATCCATATCGATCTGGCGCCTGGCCAGGCCGTGGCCGATATCCTGATCGCCGCCAAGTCGGGCGGTCGTCAGACCCTGCTGACGGCCTTGTCCGGCATCTGGCCCCGGCGACTGGCGGAAGCCTGGCTGTCCGAAGACAGCGGCCGGCGTCTGGCCGACATCCCTGACCGCCAGCTGCGCGCCCTGGGTGATCGCATCCGGGACTGGACCTTGTGGCCGACGGGCACGGCCGGCTACAAGAAGGCCGAGGTCATGAGCGGTGGGGTGGATACCGGCGAGCTCGACCAGCGCAGCCTGCAGGCCCATCGCTGTCCGGGGCTGTACGTCATCGGCGAAGCCGTGGACGTCACCGGCTGGCTGGGTGGTTATAACTTTCAGTGGGCCTGGGCGTCCGGTGTGGCTTGCGGGCGGGCGCTGGTCCGCCTGTAGCCCGCAAGTGATTCACGAACAGCTGGGCAGCCGTTGGTAGAGAATCTGTCGATCGCACGCAGATGTTCAGCGCCCGTCTCGCCCAGGGTTCGCGAATAGGGATCGTATGAATATTGAATATCCGCGAATAGCGTTTGGCGAGCGTCGCCGGCAGCACGCCGATTCCTAGGCCCGAATCGATCATGAAGCACAGGGCATCGAACCCGGTGACCTGAACCTTGATCTTCATTTCCCGATTGCGGCTGCTGGCGGCGTTGGCCACGATGTGATTGATCGCGCTGCCGGTGTGCAAGCCGATGAAGTCGTATTCCAGGGCATCCGTGAAGCGGAAGCCGGGTTTTCCGATCAGGGGGTGCCCCTTAGGGACGATCAGGCACAGGACGTCTTCCCGGTACGGCAGCACTTCGACGTCGTGTTCCACGTGGTGGGTGCCGGAAAACAGACCGACGTCGGCGGCGTTCTCCTGGACGGACTTGATGACGGAAGAGCTGATTTTTTCCTCCAGGTGTACTTGAATGTTGGGGTAGATCTCCAGAAAGGTCTTGATGTCCTGGGGGAGAAACTGGGTGATGACCGAGATGTTTGCGTAGACACGCACGAAGCCCCGCACGCCGCTTGCGTACTCGTGCATTTGAACCGAAATTTCGTCGAGTTCATGCAATGCGCGCCGAGCCATGCTGAGCAAGGCCATGCCTGCCATGGTGGGTTGGATGCCCTTATTGGTCCGTTGCAGCAGGAGAGTCTTGAGTTGTTGTTCCAGTTCGCTGATGCGCTTGCTGACCGCTGCGGCGGCGATGTGCTCGCGTTCGGCGGCGGCGGCAATCGTGCCTTCCTCGATGACGGCGATGAACAGCCTCAGGGATATGGGGTTCAAGTACATATTGGGACCCGTGATTCGATGGCCGCTGTGTGTTTGTCATCGTGTTTTGCGATGGCAGCCTCATCAATGAATGCTTCAGCGGTTTTATCCGCGTTGATAGACTGACGCAGCTTTACCGGGCCTTGTGACCGGGTGCCTTCAAGCCATCAACGGAGACAAACATGCAAGCGCGAATGCGCAATGGCTCGCTGTTCAAGCAGCAGGCCTATATTAACGGCAAATGGTGCGATGCCGATTCCGGGCGCGTACTCGAAGTCCACAATCCCTACGACGGTACGGTGCTGGGGACGATTCCGGATCTGGGTGCCGCTGAGACGATCCGGGCCATCGAGGCCGCCGAGGCGGCCCAGCAGGCGTGGGCGACAAGGACAGGAAAGGAGCGCGGCGCCATTCTGCGGAAATGGCAGGCCCTGATCGAGCAGAATGCGGATGACCTGGCGCTGATCCTGACCCTGGAACAAGGCAAGCCGTTGGCTGAAGCCCGTGGCGAACTGAACTACGCGCTGTCGTTCGTCGAGTGGTTTTCCGAAGAAGCCAAGCGGATATATGGCGACGTGCTTCCGCCCACCCGCGCGGATCAGCGCCTGATGGCGATCAAACAGCCTGTGGGAGTTTGTGCCGCCATCATCGCCTGGAATTTTCCCTCCGCGTTGGTCACGCGCAAGGTTGCGCCTGCCTTGGCCGCCGGCTGCGCCGTGGTGTTGAAGCCCTCAGAGCTGACGCCCTATACCGCCTTGGCCCTGGTGGCCCTGGCCGAGCAGGCGGGGCTTCCTCCCGGCGTGCTCAATGTGCTGACCGGCGCGCCGGCCGCCATCGGGCGCGAACTGACGCAGCATCCCTCGGTCCGGAAACTGACCTTTACGGGCTCGACCGATACCGGGCGGCTCCTGATGCAGCAAAGCGCCTCCAACATCAAGAAGTTGTCGCTGGAACTCGGCGGAAATGCGCCATTCATCGTCTTCGAGGATGCCGATCTGGATCAAGCGGTGGATGGGTTGATGGCCTCGAAATTCCGGAATGCGGGTCAGACCTGCGTTTGTGCGAATAGGGTCTATCTGCAGGACAGCATCGCCGATGCGTTCACGGAAAAGCTGACCGCCAGAGTGCGGGCGATGAAGCTAGGCAATGGCCTTGAAGAAGGCGTGGATCTCGGCCCCCTGATTGATCAGCGCGCCGTGAAGAAAGTCGTCGGATTGGTCGAGGACGCTGTCGGCAAGGGCGCTGTGCTGCGGGCGGGCGGCCGCCTGTCGGTCGAAGGCGGGCTGCTCTATGAACCGACGGTGCTGCAGGGCGTGACGCAGGACATGCGCATTGCGCATGAAGAAATCTTCGGACCGGTCGTGGCGCTGGCGACGTTCAGCACCGAGTCGCAGGTCCTGTCGCTGGCCAACAATTGTGAATCCGGCCTGGCGGCATATTTCTATACGGATGACCGCGTGCGGATCCAGCGGATGCTGGAAAAGCTGGAATATGGGATCGTGGGAGTCAATACCGGTACCGTGTCCAACGAGGTTGGCCCTTTTGGTGGCGTCAAATCCTCGGGCCTGGGCCGCGAGGGCTCGAAGTACGGCATCGAGGAGTTCCTCGAAATCAAGTATGTTTGCATGGCGGCGGCATGAGCACTGAGTCTTTCGACTATGTCATTGTGGGCGCAGGCGCCGCTGGGGCAATCCTGGCCAATCGCCTGAGCGCCGATGGTTCCACGGTCTGCCTGCTGGAGGCCGGTCCATCCGACTGGCATCCTTTCCTGCATATTCCCGCCGGCTTCATCAAGGTCGTGTTCAATCCCACGTATGCATGGCAGTTCACGACAGAACCGACCGAACTCACCGCTGGCCGCCGCATTCCCATTCCCCAGGGGCGCGTCCTGGGTGGTTCCTCTTCGATCAACGGCCTGGTCTACAACCGAGGTCAGCAGAGTGATTACGATCATTGGGCTGATCTGGGTAATCCGGGGTGGGCCTTTCGCGAGGTACTGCCTTATTTCAAATCCATGGAGCGTCATAGCGGCGGTAGCGATGAGTATCGGGGACGTTCAGGCGAGCTGCCCGTCAGTAACATGGATTGGATTCACCCTTTGTGCGAGGCCTTCATCCAGGGTGCGGCGCAGCAGGGAATGCCGCGGACGGCGGACTATAACGGCGAGTCGCAGGAAGGTGCTGGGTATTTCCAGCGGACGATCGATCGCGGCTGGCGCATGAGCACCGCGCATTGCTTCCTGCGGCCGGTGCGGCGCCGTCCCAACCTGACGATCAGGACATCGGCTCAGGCGGCCAGGATCATCATCGAAGACCGCAAGGCCCGGGGTGTCCAATACAACCACCCGTCGGGCGGGCCGGCCCGTACGGTGCTGGCGGCCAAAAGCGTCATTGTGGCCTGCGGCGCCATCAATACGCCCAAGCTGTTGATGCTGTCGGGCCTGGGACCAGCGGCACACCTCCAGGAAACCGGTGTGCCGGTGGTGCGTGATCTGGCTGGGGTGGGTCAGAATCTCAGCGACCATTATTCCGTGCGTCTGGTGGCGCGCGTCAAGGGGTGCGATACCCTGAACGAACTGTCGCGCGGCCTGCGGCTGGGGCGGCAGATTTTCAACTGGGCGACGAAAAAGCCCAGCATCATGGCGCTCAGTCCCTCTCTGGTGCACTGGTTCTGGAAATCCGAGCCTGGACTGGACAGGGCCGATCTGCAGGGCGTGTTTACGCCGGCCAGCTACAAGGAAGGCTATGTGGGCCGGTTGGATGATTACCCCGGCATGACAGTCGGTGTCTGGCAGCATCGGCCACGCAGCCGCGGGCATGTGCGCCTGCAATCCCCCGATGCCGCCGCTGCGCCACTGGTCCAGCCTAATTACCTGTCCGACTCGGACGACCAGCGCGTGTTGATCAACGGCGTGCGTCTCGCGCGGGAGCTGTTGCGATCCAAGGCGCTGGAACGGTATTTCGATGGCGAGACTCTGCCAGGCGATCTGTGTCGTTCCGAGGATGAATTGCTCGATTTCGTGCGCCACGTCGGTGTGTCTTCCTACCACCTCAATGGTACGGCACGCATGGGGCCGGCGAGCGACCCGATGGCGGTGGTCGATGCCAGATTGAAGGTGCATGGTATCGATCACCTGCGCGTGGTGGATTCGTCGGTCATGCCCTCGATTCCATCGGCCAATATCTGCGCGGCCACCATGATGATCGCCAACAAGGCGGCTGACATGATCCTGGATGACTAGTCCTGGCAACGTGCTGGACGATATTTTTAATTTTCACCAAATCAAATATTGGAGACAACATGTTTGAATCTACACGCAAGACCGTCTTTTTTTCCAAGCTGCTGCTGGGGGTCGCCCTAGCGGGAACGACGGCGCTGTCCCAGGCCGAGACGATCAAGATCGGCTTGAACAGCGACCTGTCCGCGACCGGCTCCGCCGACTTTGGTATCTCGGCCAGGGCGGGTGCGACCGAAGCCATTCGTGAAATCAATGCCGCTGGCGGCGTGCTGGGCGAGCAGCTGGAACTGGTCACCCGCGATGACGTCGGTTCACCACCCAAGGCGATCCAGAACACCAATGAGCTGGTGAACAACATCGGGGTCAAGGCAATGCTGGGCGGGGTGAATTCGGGCAATATGCTCGCGTGGCTGCATCTGGTGCAAAACAAGAAGATCCCGACGATTTCGCCGGTCGCGACCGCGACCGACATTACGGCGCGCTACACCAAGGCGCCCCAGAACTACATCTTTCGTGTCTCCATGCGCGACAAGGATCAGCTGACTCTCTTGACCGCTTATGCAGCCAAGGCCAGCCCCAAGGGCAAGATCGCCATCATTGCCGATACCACCGGATATGGTCAGCAGGGCGCCAAGGACGCGGTCGAGTTGTTGGCCTTGCATGGCATCAAGCCTGTCGCTGTCGAAAAATTCGGCCCGGCCGATACCGACATGACCTCGCAGCTCAACAAGATCCGTAGCGCCGGCGCCGATACGCTGATCGTGTACGCCCTGTCCGACGCCAATGCCCACGTCATGCGCAGCCTCGAGAAGATCGATTACTCACCGACGACGCTCGCCTCGTGGGCCAACCTGAGCTCTCCGTTCGTGCGCATCGCGGGCGCTGATCTGGCCAAGAAGATGATTTTCACGGCATCGATCACCGAAGATTCCTCGGCGCAATCCAAGGCTCTGTACGAAACGCTGCTCAAGGCCAATGACGGTCGCCTGCCCACTTATGTGATGGCTGCGCATGCCTACGATTCGGTCAAGCTGCTGGCGGCCGCCATGGAACAGGCGCACTCCACCGATGGCGAAAAAGTTCAGCAGGCGCTTGAAAATCTGAACAAGGTCAAGGGCGTGATCAAGGAATATGACCATCCCTTTACGCACGAGAATCACGAGGCGTTGTCGTACAAGGATTTCCGCTTGGTCCGTTGGCAGGATGGAACCGTTGTGTCGGTCAATGACAAGATCACCCAATCCTTGACGGCCGCCGACCTCAAGCAGTAAGCGCCGCTACCGCGTACGTTCGCGACGGCTGGCGGTCTCTCTGTCGGGGCCGCCAAGCCTCCTTTTGAGTGCACATTATGGAAATCCTGCAAGCCATCTTCAGTGGTCTGGCCGTGGGCAGCGTTTATGCCTTGATCGCTTTTGGGTTCAGCATCACGTATACCACCACGAAAACCTTCAATTTCGGTCAGGGCGCGTTTCTCGCTATTGCGGGCCTGATCGGTGTCAATGCAGTCTTGCTTTACAGCCAGGGCCGCTTGACGGGTCTGCCGGCGATCTCGGACATGAGCTGGGGTGCGTTCTTGTTTGCTCTGGCAGTCAGTATCGTCGTGTTGTCCGTACTGGGGTATCTGCTGTACGTCACGGCGATCCAGCATTTCGTGGGTGAACATGGCTTGTCGTGGGTGATGAGCACGATCGGCTTCGGCATCCTGGTCCAGAACATCGCTTTGATGATCTGGGGGCCGGCGCCCATTGCACTGGGTTCGCCATTGGGCGACGACGTGATCTTCATCCTGGGCACAGGCGTGCGGCCGCAGGAAATTTTCGTCTTCTGCGTCACGCTGGTTCTCATGGTGGTATTCGACTGGGCGCTGCATGCCACGAAATTCGGCAAAGCCGTCCGTGCTGTGGCCTTCAGCAAGTCCACAGCTAGCCTGATGGGAATCAACGCCAATGCGGTTGCCATCGGTGTGTTCGTGCTGAGTTCCGCTTTGGCGGCAATTGCGGGGGTCATGATCGCGCCCATCGCAACGGCGTCGGTCTTCGTGGGGACGCTGCTCGCACTCAAGGCGTTTTCCGCGGCGATCCTGGGCGGTCTGGAAAATCCGCGTGGATGCATTTTCGGCGGCTTCCTGATTGGTCTGATGGAATCGACAATCGGGCTCTTCTATTCGAATCTGCGCGAGATCGCCGTCTTCGCCGTGATCATCGTCGTGCTGTATTTTCGCCCCGCCGGGCTCTTGGGCAAAGTGCAGGTGGAAAAAGTATGAAGATCAAAAAAATCTTGCTGCCGCTTTGCGTTGCGGCGCTGGTCATCGGCCTTGCATATTCCGGGCTGAATGACTTTTATCTGCTGATAATTTTCAATATTGGCGTCTATCACATTGCCGCGACCGGATTCAATATCCTGGTGGGGCAGGCAGGCCAGAAATCGTTGGGGCATGCCGGTCTGTTCGGTGTGGGGGCTTACACCGTCGCTCTTTTGACCGTGGAATATCAGGTCGATCCTTGGCTGTCGCTCGTGGCTGCCGTGGTGGTCTCGGCTGCGTTCGGGGTCGTTGTGGCGATTCCCGCCTTGAAAGTGCAGGGTCCGAGCCTGGCCATGGTGACGATCGCCTTCGGTTTGCTGATCGAAAAAATCGTCGCCGAATGGACGGATGTTTTCAAAGGCCAGCAGGGCTTCTATGGGATTGGTGTGCCGATGATTGACGGCATGCCGCTCGATAGCCGGCAGTGGGTAGTCATCGTTGTCGTGTTGGGCTTGTTGTTGTATGCCATGACGTCGAGTTTGCTCAATAGTCGTTTCGGTCGGGCGTTTGCCGCCGTCCGGACTTCGGAAATCGCAGCTCAGAGCGTCGGCATCAGCGTCCTGCGTTTCAAGACACTGGCTTTCGTGATCAGCGCGGTCACCTGCGGTCTGGCTGGAGCGCTGGTTGCGCAGCAGAACCAGTACATCAATTCCGATTTCGTGAATTTCAATCTCTCGGTCTTTCTGCTGGTACTGGTGCTGTTTGGCGGTCGGACGCCGGCTGGCGCCTTCATGGGCTCCGTGGTGCTGGCGCTGATCGATGCGTTCTTGGCGCGTTGGCCCGAGGTGCAGCACTTCGTCTACGGCGGGATTCTGCTTTTCGCCCTGTATTTCATGCCGGATGGCATCGCCGGCGTCGTGGATGCATTCAAGCGGCGGCGAGGGTTGGTCTCCGTGGAGGACGCAGGCGATGTCGATGCGGATGCCTGGTCGCGTTCAGCGCATGCCGGCGCGTCTGCGTCCGCTGGCCCCCTATTGGAGGTCACCGACCTGTACAAGGCGTATGGCGGCGTCGTGCCCACCAACAAGGTGTCTTTCGTGCTGCAGCGTGGGACGATCACTTCCTTGATCGGGCCCAACGGCGCAGGCAAGACCACGACGCTGAACCTTTTGTCGGGCTTGGTGCCTGTCGATGCGGGGCGCATTGTGTTCCTGGGCCGGGATATCACGGCCTTGCCGGCTGATCGCGTGGCGGCGCTGGGTCTGGGGCGCACCTTCCAGAACCTCAAGCTATTTCATGGGTTGAGCGCGATCGAAAATGTGATGGTCGGCCTGTACCGGGTTCAGAAATCCGGGTTCCTGTCCAACCTTTTGAACTTGCCCAGCCGGCGGCGCGAAGAAGCCGCCATCCGGACGCGGGCGTACTCGATCCTGAAATTCTGCGAATTGGAACGGTACGCGCACGAGGAGGCCAACAGTCTGCCCTATGGCTTGCAGCGCAGGCTGGAAATTGCCCGCGCGGTGGCGGCCATGCCCGAGGTGCTTCTGCTCGATGAACCTGCGGCGGGCCTGAATCCCAGCGAGACCGATGAACTGACCCACCTGATCGTCAAGCTCAAGGAGCGCGGCCTCACTATCTTGCTGATCGAACACCATATGGACCTGGTGATGGCGATCTCGGATCACATCGTCGCATTGGACTACGGTACCAAGATCGCGGCTGGCCTGCCCGATCAGATCCAGCGCGATCCCAAGGTGATCGAAGCCTATCTTGGCGCACCGGCATAGGAGTCGAGAATGAACCATCTACTGGAAATCAAGGATCTCTCCGTCAATTACGGCGCTGTGCATGCGCTCAAGGGGGTGTCGCTGCATGTGGATACGCATGAAGTCGTCACCCTGATCGGCGGCAATGGCGCCGGCAAGAGCACATTGATGCGGGCTTTGTCGGGAATCGTGCCGGCGGCTGGCGTGATCCACTTCGAGGGCGCCGACATGCGCCCGGTGAGCGCGCATCGGCGCGTCGGGAAGGGCATTGCGCACGTCCCTGAAGGTCGCCAGGTGTTCCCCGATCAGACTGTGCACGACAACCTGATGCTGGGCGCCTATCTGCGCAAGGAAAGCGCACAGCAACTCGCCCGTGAGATTGACCGGTATTTCCAGATGTTCCCCAGGCTGGGTGAACGCCGTCATCAGGCGGCTGGCACTTTGTCGGGTGGGGAGCAGCAGATGCTGGCCATCTGCCGGGCGCTGATGAGTCGGCCCAAGCTGCTGATGCTGGATGAGCCTTCCCTCGGGCTGGCGCCGCTGATCGTGGCTGATGTGTTCAAGATCATCAAGTCTCTGCGCGACGAGGGGATCACGATCCTGCTGGTCGAACAGATGGCCAATCAGGCGCTGGCGATTTCCGACCGGGCCTATGTGCTCGAGGTCGGATCCATCGTCATGGAAGGTAGCGGCCAGGAGCTGCTGCTCAGCGACAAAGTTCGTGAAGCGTATTTGGGCAAACAGAAGCAGTAAGTGAGACAACGATGATCAAGCCATTGAAGGGAATCCGTGTCATCGAGATGGGCCAGCTGATTGCCGGTCCATTTGCAGCCAAGATGCTGGCCGAGTTCGGCGCCGAGGTGATCAAGATCGAGCCGCCCGTCAAGGGAGACCCCCTGCGCAAGTGGCGCTTGTTGCACCAGGGGACCTCGGTCTGGTGGGAAGTCCAGTCGCGCAACAAGAAGTCCATCACGCTCGATTTGCGTCAGCCCGAAGCCCAGGACGTCGTGCGCCGCCTCGTGCAGGATGCGGATGTCGTCGTCGAAAACTTCAAGCCCGGCACGCTGGAGCGTTGGGGCCTGGGGTGGGAAGAGCTTTCCGGCGTCAATCCCCGCCTGGTGATGCTGCGCGTATCCGGCTACGGACAGACGGGGCCGTATCGCGATCTGCCGGGTTTTGGCGTGATCGGCGAGGCCATGGGGGGGTTGCGTCATTTGAGCGGGGAAGCAGGCCGCCCGCCAGTCCGGGTGGGGGTTTCCATCGGTGATTCCTTGTCGGCCCTGCACGGGGTTATTGGCGTGTTGCTGGCATTGCGTGCGCGGGATTTGCCGGGTGGCACGGGGCAGATGATTGATGTGGCTCTGTACGAATCCGTCTTCAATATGATGGAAAGCCTGTTGCCGGAATATTCCGCCTTCGATGCGGTCCGGCAGCCGTCCGGCAGCAGCCTGCCGGGGATCGCACCCAGCAACGCATATCTCTGCCAGGATGGCCGATATGTGCTGATCGCCGGTAATGGGGACAGCATTTTCAAGCGTCTGATGCAGGCCATCGGACGCGAGGATTTGGCCGGCGACCCTGAACTTGAGAGCAATGACGGGCGTGTCGCGCAGGTCGATCAGATCGATAGCGCCATTTCGGCCTGGACCGCCAAATTGCCGCGTGACGAGGTGATCGCCCGCCTCAATGCCAGCCAGATCCCGGTGGGCAGAATCTACGACATCAGTGACATTGCCAAGGATCCCCACTACCTGGATCGGGGCATGATCCTGGATGCGGCCCTTGCCGACGGCACGCCCATCAAGGTACCGGGCATCGTGCCCAAGCTCAGCGCTACGCCGGGCGAGATCCGGAGCCCCGCGCCCCGCCTGGGCGAACATACCGAAGAGGTGCTGGGGGCGCTGGGATTCGATGACGCCATGCTGGCGGATTGGCGTGCACGAGGGTTGATCTGAGACACACGGATCAGGGTCGGCCAAATAAGGAATTGACGATGCAAAGCAGTAATGGGAAGCGGCTGTACATACAGGAAGTGGCCCCGCGTGACGGGTTTCAGAACGAAAGCCGGTTCATCGAAACGGACGACAAGGTCGCCTTGATCGACCGCCTGTCCGATTGCGGCTATGCCAAGATCGAGGCGACCTCCTTCACATCCCCCAGGGCTATCCCCGCCTTGCGTGATGCGGAAGAGGTCATGGGTCGCATCCGGCGCAATCCAGCCGTCATCTACACGGTGCTGGTCCCGAACGTGCGTGGCGCTGAGCGCGCGGCGGCGTGTGATGTGGATGAAGTCAATCTGGTCATGTCTGTCAGCGAGACCCATAATCGCGCCAATATGCGCATGACCCGCGAGCAGTCTTTCAGTCAGCTCAGCGAGATAATCCGGATGCTGCGTGGCACGCGTACACGCGTGAACGTATCGCTTTCCACGGCTTTTGGCTGCCCGATGGAAGGCGACATCGACGAGACATTCATGTTTGACCTGATGGACCGGTTCGCCACGCAGGGGGTTGCAAGCCTCACCCTGTGTGATACCACCGGGATGGCGTACCCCTCGCAGGTCGGTTCGATCGCAGCGCGTGCCCGGCAGCGGTTCGACGGTCTCGAGCTGGTGATGCATTTCCATAACACGCGTGGCATGGCGTTGGCCAATACGCTGGCGTCGCTGGATGCGGGGATCGAGCGGTTCGACGCCTCTTTGGGCGGCTTGGGCGGGTGCCCGTACGCTCCTGGAGCCAGCGGAAACGCATGCACAGAGGAACTGGTGCATATGCTGGACCTGATGGGTTATGACACCGGTATTTCCATGGAGGGCATCCTCTCCGCAGGCGCCTTGCTCCCGGGGCTGGTGGGTCACGAAACGCCTAGCCAGATCCAGAAAGCAGGGTTGCGCTCGAAGCGGCATCCCGCACCCAGCTTTTCATGAAGGCCTGGCCCCTGAGTTTTGACGGACACACTCAGCCGATTGTTGTCCACCCCAATTTCAGGGTATATTTTGCCCTTGCTGTCACTCGATGCGGGTGGGAGAGCGCCGCTTGACGATCAGGCGGCCGCCGAAGGCGCAATTCGCCCAGAATCGCTCAGGCACCCTGTACCATCCGCATGATGCCGCGTGCGCATCGCAGCATTCTGGAGAGATCCGCCCCCCAATCGGGGACGCGGGCGCCGAAGGTGAACCCTCGCTACGTGGGGCAACTCTCAGGCAAAAGGACAGAAGGGCGCTACTGGCACGCGTGCCACCCTGTTTCCTTGTCCGGAGCCCTCCATGCCCGCCCAGACCCCTTTGTTTGATACCCATGTCGCCCTCGGCGCGAAAATCGTCGATTTCGGTGGCTGGGACATGCCCCTGGCCTATGGTTCCCAACTCGAGGAACACCATGCCGTGCGGCAGTCCGTCGGCATGTTCGACGTTTCCCACATGCTCAACGTCGACGTCCTGGGGGCCCGCGCGCAGGACTTCCTGCGCCATCTGCTGGCCAACGACGTCGGCCGCATCGTCGGTACCCCCGGCAAGGCCCTGTATTCCTGCATGCTGCGCCCCGAGGGCGGCGTGATCGATGATCTGATCGTCTACTTTTTCGCGCTGGACCGCTGGCGTGTCATCGTCAATGCCGGTACGGCCGACAAGGACCTGGACTGGATGCGCCAGCAGGCCCAGCCTTTCGGCGTCACGGTCACTCCCCGGCGCGACCTGGCCATGGTGGCCGTCCAGGGCCCGAAGGCCCGCGAAACCGTCTGGTCCGTGCATCCCGACTGGAAACCCGCGACCCAGGACCTGAAGCCCTTTACCGGTACGCTGATCGATGAAAACACCCTGGTGGCGCGCACGGGCTATACCGGCGAGGACGGTTTCGAGATCGTCCTGCCGGCCACGGCCGTCAAGGCTTTCTGGGATGCATTGGCCGCCGCTGGCGCTCATCCTTGTGGCCTGGGTGCCCGCGACACGCTGCGCCTGGAAGCCGGCATGAATCTGTACGGCCAGGATATGGACGAAACCGTCCACCCGCTGGAATCCGGCCTGGCCTGGACCGTGTCCCTGAAGGACGACGCGCGCGACTTCATCGGTCGCGCAGCGCTGCAATCGGCGTCCCATGCTCGCGAATTGGTCGGTCTGAAGCTGCTGGATCGCGGCATCATGCGGGGCCACATGAAGGTGCGCACAGCTCAGGGCGAGGGCGAACTCACCAGCGGCTCCATGGCCCCTACGCTGGGTTTTTCCATCGGCCTGGCCCGCGTGCCGGCCGGCGCCGCGCCGGGCGACCGCGTCGAAGTCGAGATCCGCGGCAAGTGGCTGCCGGCGGAAATCGTGCGCCCGCCGTTCGTGCGCAACGGCAAGGCGCTGGTGTAACGAATTGGATCATGACGCCCGCCGTTCCCGGGCGTCATTCATGCATCATCCTTTATAGTGATTCCCGCGTGGTTCCGCCAGACTGTGGCGTTCCAACATTTCCTCATTTCAAACCATCACGATAGACGGGGTTAACCATGTCCATTCCCAATGACCGCAAATACACGGCTTCCCACGAGTGGGTGAAGGCTGACGGCGACTGCTTCCTGGTCGGCATCACCGACGACGCGCAGGATCAGCTGGGCGATCTGGTGTTCGTCGGCGACGTCCAGGTCGGCGCGCAGGTGTCGGCCGGCGACACGGCCGCCGTGGTCGAGTCCGTCAAGGCCGCATCCGACATCTACGCGCCGGTGGCCGGCGAGATTGTCGCCTTCAACGAAGCGCTCAACGACCAGCCCGGCCTGATCAACGCAGGCGCCTACGACCAATGGATCTTCAAGATCCGTCCGGACAATGCCGCCGACATCGACGGCCTGATGGACGCTGCCGCCTACGAGGCGCAAGCCTGAACGAATTGGAGAACACCCACATGCTGCGCGATCCCGCCACGCATTCCGAATTCATCGCCCGCCATATCGGGCCGTCCGACGCCGACCAGCAGAGCATGCTGGCGGCCATCGACGTGCCTAGTCTGGACGCTCTGATCCGCGAAGTCGTCCCTGAAAACATCCTGTCCGAGGCGCCCTATTTGGATCTGCCCGGGCCGCTGGGCGAAGTCGAGGCACTGGCCGACCTGAAGGCCGTCGCATCGCGCAATCAGGTCATGCGCAGCTACATTGGCCAGGGCTATTACGGCACCTACGTGCCACACGTCATTCTGCGCAACATCCTGGAAAATCCGGCCTGGTATACGGCTTATACCCCATACCAGCCGGAAATCTCCCAGGGGCGCCTGGAAGCCCTGCTGATTTTCCAGACCATGATCGCTGATCTGACAGGCCTGGATATTGCCAACTCGTCCCTGCTGGACGAAGCCACCGCCGCCGCCGAGGCCATGACTCTGGCGCGCCGCGTCTCGCGGGCCAAGTCCGATCAGTTCTTCGTGTCCACGCACGTCCATCCCCAGACCCTCGAGGTCCTGCGCACGCGGGCTGCCGGGATGGAGATCCGGATCGTCTTGGGCGACGAGGCCAAGGGCTTGCCGGAATGCTTCGGCGTGCTGCTGCAATATCCGCACAGCCTGGGCGGCGTGGCGGACTACCGCGCGCTGGCCGCGCAGGCGCACGATGCCGGCGCCGTGGTGGCGGTGACCACCGATCTGCTGGCGCTGGCCCTGCTGGCGCCGCCGGGCGAATGGGGCGCCGACATCGCCGTGGGTTCTGCCCAGCGGTTTGGCGTGCCCATGGGATATGGCGGCCCGCACGCCGGCTTCATGGCTTGCAAGGACACCTATAAACGCAATCTGCCCGGCCGCCTGGTCGGCGTGTCGCAGGACGCGCGCGGCGAGCCCGCCCTGCGTCTGGCGCTGCAGACCCGCGAACAGCATATCCGCCGCGAAAAGGCCACATCCAACATCTGCACCGCCCAGGTGCTGTTGGCGGTCATGGCCGCCATGTACGCGGTCTGGCATGGTCCCCAGGGTATCCGGTACATCGCGCAGCGCGTGACCACACACACCACGCAGCTGGCTGCCGCCCTGCGTGCGATGGGCATCAAAGTCTGCAATGACACCTGGTTCGATACCCTGTGCCTCGATACCGGTGTGAAAACCCAGGCGGTTCTGGACGCCGCCGTTGCGGGGGGCATGAATCTGCGTCATGTGGACGATACGCACGTGGCGCTGTCCCTGGACGAAACGGTTGGTCAGAGCGACATCGAAACCCTGCTGGGGGTCCTGGCCACAGCCACCGGCGCCGCGCGTGTGGCGCCCGACTTCACGGCAACCGGCGACGTCATCCCGGCCGCCCTGCGTCGTCAGGGGCCCATCCTGGCGCACCCGGCCTTCTCGAAGGTCAAGTCCGAAACCGACATGCTGCGCTATCTGCGAGCCTTGGCGGACAAGGACCTTGCCCTGGATCGCACCATGATCCCGCTGGGCTCCTGCACCATGAAGCTCAATGCGACAGCCGAGATGATTCCCATCACCTGGCCCGAATTCGCGCACATGCATCCCTTCGCGCCGGCCGGCCAGGCTCAGGGCTACCAGGAAATGATCGAACGGCTTTCGGCCGCGCTGTGCGAGATCACCGGTTACGACCGCGTCAGCCTGCAGCCCAATGCCGGCGCTCAGGGCGAATATGCGGGCCTGCTGGCCATCCGCGGTTACCATCATGCCAACGGCGAGCACCAGCGCAACGTCTGCCTGATCCCGGCCTCGGCCCACGGCACCAATCCAGCCTCGGCCCACCTGGCTGGCATGGACGTCGTGGTCGTGGCCTCGGACGTCAACGGCAATATCGATATGGCGGATCTGCAGGCGAAGATCACCCAGGTGGGCGACCACCTGGCGGCCCTGATGATCACGTATCCGTCCACGCATGGCGTGTTCGAGACCACGGTGACCGAGATCTGCGACCTGATTCACCAGGCGGGCGGCCAGGTCTACCTGGACGGCGCCAACATGAACGCCATGGTGGGCGTGGCGCGCCCGGGCCGCTTCGGTTCGGACGTCTCGCACCTGAACTTGCACAAGACCTTCTGCATCCCGCACGGCGGCGGTGGCCCGGGTGTCGGCCCGGTTGCGGTGCGCGAGCACCTGGCGCCGTACCTGCCCGGTGTGGTGGGCGAGGACGGCCGCCTGCCGGCTGGCCAGTCCGGTCCGGTGTCCGCCGCGCCCTTCGGTTCGGCCAGCATCCTGCCGATTTCCACGATGTACATCATGATGATGGGGGCGGCCGGCCTGCGTCGCGCCAGCCAGGTGGCCATCCTGAACGCCAATTATCTGGCGACTCGCCTGGCGCCGCATTACCCGATCCTGTACGCCGCAGGCCCCAAAGGCCGCGTGGCGCACGAATGCATCCTGGACATCCGTCCGATCAAGGACGCCAGCGGCATCGGTGCCGAGGACATCGCCAAGCGCCTGATGGACTATGGCTTCCATGCCCCCACCATGAGCTTCCCGGTGGCCGGCACTCTGATGGTCGAGCCCACCGAATCGGAAGGCGTCGAGGAACTGGATCGCTTCATCGAGGCGATGATCGCCATCCGCCAAGAAATCGCCGCTGTCGAACGTGGCGAACAGCCGGTGGATGACAACGTGCTGGTCAATGCCCCGCACCCCGCCGCTGTGTTGCTGGTGCAGGACTGGGCGCATCCGTATACGCGCGAGCAGGCAGCCTATCCGCTGCCTGGCATGGCAGCTCGTAAATACTGGCCGCCGGTCTCGCGGGTGGACAACGCCTGGGGGGATCGCAACCTCAACTGCGCCTGCCCGCCGGTCGAGGCTTACGCACCGGCGGAACAGGCTGTGGTGTGACAAACCGTTGTGTAACAGGCCTAGAATAGGCTCTGTCCGTGGCCCCTCCCATCGGGTGGGGCCTTTTCATATCCGGCTTCCGATGAAGCCGCCCAGGAGTCGATCCATGCCTTACGTAAACATCAAGATCACCCGCGAGGGCGCGACCGCCAAACAGAAGGCGCGCCTGATCGAGGGCGCCACGCAATTGCTGGTCGATGTGCTGGGGAAGAACCCCAAGACGACGTTCGTGGTGATCGAAGAAGTCGAGACCGACAACTGGGGCATCGCGGGGGAACCCGTGACAGCGATCCGGGCACGCGCAAAGCAGACAGGGACGGCTTGAGTCCGGCCTCCTCAGTCGATCTCGCTCAGCACGTCAGCCACCGTCCCGAACAGTTCCGCGATCTGAGATTCCTCGATGATGAGCGGGGGCGAGAACGCCAGCGTATCGCCCGTATAGCGCACCAGGATGCCGCGATCGAAGCAGCGGGCGAAGACCTCTGCGGCGCGGGCGCCGGGAGCGCCCTCGCGAGGGGCTAGTTCCACCCCCGCCACCAGCCCCAGGTTGCGCACGTCGATCACGTGGCGGCGGCCCCGCAGGCTGTGGGCGGCATCTTCGAACAAGCCCGATAATGAATCGGCGCGTTGGAACAGGCCCTCGTGCTCGTAGATGTCCAGGGCGGCCAGCATGGCAGCGGTGGCCATGGGGTGGGCCGAGTACGTGTAACCGTGGAAGAATTCGATGCCGCCGGTGCTGGCCTCGAGGATCGTGTCGTGGATGCCGCGCTGCACGGCCACGGCGCCGGCCGGGATCGCCGCATTGCTGATGCCCTTGGCCATGGTGATCAGATCGGGCGTGACGCCGAGGCGCCCGCTGGCGGTGGCTGCTCCCAGGCGGCCGAAGGCGGTGATGACCTCGTCGAAGATCAGCAGGATGCCGTGGCGGGCGGTGATTTCGCGCAGGCGTTCCAGGTAGCCGACAGGGGGAATCAGCACGCCGGTGGAACCCGCCATGGGTTCGACGATGACGGCGGCGATGGTCGAAGCATCGTGAAGGGTGATGATGCGTTCCAGTTCGTCGGCCAGGTGGGCGCCCCAGGCCGGCTGCCCGCGCGACCAGGCATTATGTTCGGGGGCGTGGGTATGGGGCAGATGGTCCACACCCGGCAGCAGGACGCCGGAAAACGTCTTGCGGTTGGGTGAAATGCCGCCCACCGAGATGCCGCCGAATCCGACTCCGTGATAGCCGCGCTCGCGGCCGATCAGACGCGTGCGCTGCCCCTCGCCCCGGGCGCGGTGGTAGGCCAGCGCGATCTTCAGGGCCGTGTCGACCGATTCGGACCCCGAATTGGTGAAGAAGATCCGGTCCAGGCCGTCAGGCATCAGGGCAGCGACCCTGGAGGCGGCCCGGAAGGAATCCTCGTGGCCGATCTGGAAGCTGGGGGCGTAGTCCAGCTTGCCCGCCTGGCGGGTGATGGCCTCGATGATCTCGGGTCGCGCATGGCCGGCGTTCACGCACCACAATCCCGCGGTCCCGTCCAGCACCCGGTGGCCGTCGGCCGCGGTGTAGTACATGCCCTGGGCCCCGACCAGCAGCCGCGGATGGGCCTTGAACTGGCGGTTGGCCGTGAAGGGCATCCACAGGTTGGACAGGTCGAGTGTGGGCGATGATCCGTGCATGGCAGCCTCGAAAAGGGAGTGGACTCAAGTCCATTCTCGGTCCGGGTTGCCTCGTCAGCAAGTGCGTTTACCCGAACGTGGGTTGTCAACGCCGGGGATGCCCGGCCTGGCGTTTTAGCGGATGCGCCGGTAGGTGACGAAATCGTAGTTCAGGCCATGGTCCGCCGGCTGTGGCAGACGCTCGATTTCCTGCCATTGTCCCGCCGGCGGTTCGGGAAACCAGGTGTCGCCCTCGATTGTCGCGTGGATCTCGGTGGCGATCAGTTCGTCAGCCAGCGGCAAGGCCTGACGGAAAATCTGTTCGCCGCCGATGATGCACAGATGCTCGGCCCCGGCGCAGGCCGCCATGGCGGCTTCCAGAGACTCGAAGCGTTCGGCGCCCGGCGCCGAGAATCCGGCATCCCGGCTCAGCACCAGATTGCGCCGGCCCGGCAGCGGCCGGCCCAGGGACAGCCAGGTCTTGCGGCCCATCAGGATGGGGTGGCCCAGCGTGCTGCGTTTGAAGTGCGCAAGGTCGCCGGGCAGATGCCAGGGCATGCCGCCATCGCGGCCGATGACGCGGTTGTCCGTATAGGCCACGACGAGGCGCAGGTGGGGAAGGGATGGCATGGGGCTCCTTGGATGCGATGGTGTCTGTGGCGCTTCTTGCGGATCCTGGTCTGGCAAGGGCCGGATGGTCTGCCCGGTGCAGGCCGCCAGCAGCGTGGCCAGTTCCCCGTGCGGCAGTACCAGATCGGGCGCCAGATCCATCAGCGGGCGCAGGACGAAGGCCCGCTCGTGCATGCGGGGGTGGGGAACGATCAGGCCAGGCGCGTCGAGCGACTGGCCGCCATACCAGAGCAGGTCCAGATCCAGCGTGCGAGGCGCGTTGCGATAGGGGCGTTCGCGTCCATGGGCCTGCTCGATGGCCTGCAAAACCGCCAGTAGAGCGGGGGCGTCCAGGCGGGTGTGGATTTCAGCCACGGCATTGACGTAATCGGGGCCTGTGCAGCCGACGGGCGATGTGTCGTAGAGCGGCGACAGGCGCAGATCCTCGATGCCGGCGGTGCCGGCCAGGGCCTGGGCGGCAGCCCGCAGCGTCTGGGCCGCCGCGCCCAGATTCGCGCCCAGCCCGATGTAGGCCAGCGTCGCGGGCGATGCGGTTGCGGGCGAATGCGCGGCTGAATGGCGGGGTGACAAGGCCATGAGCAAGACTTTAACGCGGTCCTGAGGCCGCTGGGCGCGGCGGGTCAGGACAGCCGCGCCGGCTTCTTCGTGTGGGTCGTTGCGCCTGCGGATTCATCGGCGCCTGCGCCGCTGCGCGCGGACGAATCCGATTCCGTCCCGCCGCCCGGCTTGTGTCGCCGCCGGCGTTTGCGGCTGGCGCCGGCACTCGTGCGACGGGCGCCGGCATGACCGGCCTGCCAGGTGTCGATCATCTGGCTGCGGCGTTCGTCGCCACTGTCGGCCAGGTCCATCCACCATTGGGCCAGCACGCTGTCGATCTCGCGGGCCTCGGCGCGCAATTGCAGGAAATCGACGGAGGCGCGGAAACGGGGCTGTTCCATCATGCGCCAGATGGATCGCACGGTGGCGCGTTCGAAGCGGGCCTGCATGAGCCAGATCTCGCGCATGTCGGCCTGGTGACGGCGCTGGATGGCAAGCTTGTCCATCTGTTCGTCGATGACCGAATCGGCGGCGCGGGTCAGTGCCTCGTTGCGCGGCACGTCCTGGGCGAGCAGGGCGCTCCAGCGCTTTTGCACCAGGCGCCACAGCAGCGCCGCGAACAGGAAGCTGGGGCTGACGGGTTTGCCCGAGCGGACCCGCGCATCGGTGCGTGATAGGGCGATTTCGACGAACGCCTCGCCCCCGTCTTCCTCGAAGATGCGGTCGATGAGCGGAATCAGGCTCTTGATCAGGCCCAGGCGGCGCAGTTCGCGCACGCAGTCCATGGCGTGGCCGCAGGTCAGCAGCTTGAGTGTTTCGTCGAACAGCCGGGAAGCCGGGACGTGTTCGACGAGCGAGGCCAGTTGCAGGATCGGAGCTTCGGTGGCGGGGTCGATGCGCGCGCCCAGTTTGGCCTGGAAACGCAGCGCGCGCAGCATGCGCACCGGATCTTCGCGGTAGCGGGTTTCGGGGTCGCCGATCATGCGGATCACGCGGTTCTTCAGGTCCGCCACCCCCTGATGGAAGTCGATGACTTCTTCTTTCAGGGGATCGTAGTACAAGGCGTTGATCGTGAAATCGCGGCGCGCGGCGTCTTCCTCGTGGGTGCCGAATTCGTTGTCGCGCAGGATGCGGCCGTGTTCGTCGGTTTCCTGATTGTCCGAGGCAGGCGCGCGGAATGTCGAGGTCTCGATGATTTCCTGCCCGAACACCACATGGACCAGCTGGAAGCGTCGGCCGATGATCCGGGCGCGGCGAAACAGTGGCCGGATCTGGTTGGGCGTGGCGTTGGTGGCGACGTCGAAGTCCTTGGGCTGCAGCCCGACAATCAGGTCGCGCACCGCGCCGCCCACGATGTAGGCATCGAAACCTTGCTGGTTGAGGACCTCGCAGACCTTGATCGCGTGGCGCGACACGAGCCGCCGGTCGATGCCGTGCTTGTCGCTGGACAAGCGCGCCGGGCCGCTGGGCGGCGTGGTAAACAGGCGGGAGACGAAATGTTTGATGGTCTGCTTGAGCATGGCGCGTATTTTAAGACTTTGTATCCCGCATGTCCTCGAACAGTTCCAGCACGCGCCAGCCGCGGCTCTGGGCCAGTTCGCGCAGGGCGGGGCTGGGGTTGGTGGCGACGGGATGGGTGACGACCTCCAGCAGCGGCAGGTCGTTGACCGAGTCGCTGTAGAACCAGGACTCGGCGAAATCCTCCAGCAGAAGACCCTCGGTCTGCAACCACTGACGGACCCGCAGCACCTTGCCGGCCTTGAAACTGGGGGTGCCGTCGATGCGGCCCGTGTAGCGGCCGTCGGGATCGCGTTGCGGGATGGTCGCGATCAGGTGCTCGATGCCCAGCGCGTGGGCAATGGGCCGCGTGACGAACGCATTGGTGGCAGTGACGATAGCGCACAGCCCGCCGCGCGCCTGATGGTCGCTGACCAGGGCCTGGGCCGCCGGCAGCAGGCCGGGTTCGATGACCTCGCGCATGTAGGCCCGATGCCATTGCATCAGTTCGTCGGGTTCGCCCAGGCGAAGCAGCCCCAGCATGAAATCGGCGGCTTCCTCGGCGGACAAGGTGCCCTCGTTGTAACGGCGCATCAGTTCGTCGTTGCGCCGGCGGGCGACATCGGGATCGCCGGCGCGGCCCGTGCGGGCCAGGAATTCCGCCCATTGGTAGTCGCTGTCGAAGGGCAGTAGCGTGTGGTCCAGGTCGAACAGGGCCAGGTGGGAAAAGGATGGCATGGGAATTCCGCGGGAGTGGTCAGGGACTGGTGCGCCCGGCATCGGCATGGTGGGATGCCGGGTCCGGGTGCTGGCGGGTCAGCAGCGCCTTCAGCAAGGGCAGGGTGACGGGACGATGCTGTGCCAGGGAATACTGGTCCAATGTATCGATCAGGGTCGTCAGGCGTCCCATGTCCCGGTCATAGTGGGTCAGGATCCAGTGCAGGACGTCGTCGGGCAATTTCAGGCCGCGCTGCAGGGCCCGGTCATGCAGCGCCTGCGCCCGGTCGTCGTCGGACAGCTGTTCGATGCGATAGACCAGATCCCAGCCCAGGCGGGTGCGCAGGTCCTCGCGTAGCGGCATGGTCAACGGTGCCCGGTCGCCCGCCGTCAGCAGGGCGAATGCATCCGGTGTACTGGCCGCCGCGCGCCAGCGGTTGAACAGGGCGAACAGCGCCGCCTGGGCCGCGTCGCTGAGTTCGCCCACATCGTCCACCGCCACCAGCGTCAGCACGCGATCCTCGTCGGTGGCCAGGGACTGCAGCCAGTGGGCCGGCGTGCGCGCATCCAGGTAGTGCCCGTCAGGGTCCTGGGCGCGGGCGCGCAGCAGGTGGCTGCGTCCGGACCCCTGGCCGCCCCACAGATACAGGGCGTGACCCGGTGTCAACGTGCGCACCGCATCGACGGCCGCGTGGTTGACGCCCGCAACGAAGGTCTCCAGGGTGGGTAGCGCCCCAGGCAGGATATCCAGCAACAGTTGCTGCGTCATGGTCGCATCCCGTTGGGTGAAATCAGGATCCGGACGGTCAGGATAACCGGACGGAAAACGGGTCGTGGCATCAGGCGGATGAGGGAATCGTCGTCCATCCGGAGTTCATCGTAAAATCGAGAGCATATTGTCCAAACCTGCAATTCTTGCACATTCGGCGGCTTTTCTCATGACACAAGGCACCACCCCCTCCATGACCTATCGCGATGCGGGCGTCGATATCGACGCCGGAGACGCGTTGGTCGATCGTATCAAACCGCTGGCGGCCCGTACCATGCGGCCCGGCGTCATGGCCGGGATCGGCGGGTTCGGCGCTCTGTTTCAGGTTCCGCCGCACCTGCGCGAACCAGTGCTGGTTTCCGGCACCGACGGCGTCGGAACCAAATTGCGTCTGGCCTTCGAATGGCAGCGGCACGACACCGTGGGGATCGACCTGGTCGCCATGAGCGTCAACGACATCCTCGTCCAGGGGGCCGAACCCCTGTATTTTCTGGATTATTTCGCCTGCGGCAAACTCTCCGTGGATACCGCGGCCCGTGTGGTGGGCGGCATCGCGCGCGGGTGCGAACTGGCCGGCTGCGCCCTGATCGGGGGCGAAACCGCCGAAATGCCCGGCATGTATCCCGATGGCGAATACGACCTGGCCGGTTTCGCGGTGGGCGCAGTGGAAAAATCCGCGATCATCGACGGGGCCGACATCCGGGTGGGGGATACCGTGCTCGGGCTGGCTTCCAGCGGCGCGCACTCCAACGGCTATTCCCTGGTGCGAAAAATCCTGCAGCATGCCGGCGCGCGCCCGGATCAGGACCTCGGCGGCCGTCCGCTGGGCGACGTGGTCATGGAACCCACCCGCATCTATGTGAAATCCGTGCTGGCCGCACTGGCCGCGCATGGGCGCGCCATCAAGGGTCTGGCGCACATCACCGGCGGTGGTCTGCTGGAAAATGTGCCGCGCATCCTGAAATCCGGCCTGTGCGCGCATCTGCATCGCGATGCCTGGCAGTGGCCGCTGCTCTTCCAATGGCTGCAGACGCAGGGTGGCGTGTCCGACCACGAAATGGCGCGCGTCTTCAACTGCGGCATCGGTATGGTGCTGGTGGTCGATCCCGCCCAGGCGGATGCCGTGGCGGCCACGTTGCGGGCCCAAGGCGAAACCGTTCACACGCTGGGCCGGATCCAGGATCAAACCGCTGGCGGGCCGCAGACGATCGTCGATTGATCGATACGGGATACCGGCGGTTGGCGCTTCGCCGTATTGCTGTCCCCAGGTCTGGAGTTCCTCAGCGATCCAGGTGCCTGGCGCACAGGTCCGTCACTTTGGCGGTGGCATCACCCGACAGGCAATCGACCGCATGACGCTGCGGCAGCGACCGCAGCCAGGTGATCTGGCGCTTGGCCAGCTGGCGGGTGGCGGCGATGGCCTGTTCGATGGCTTGATCCAACGATATCCGGCCATCCAGATGGTCCCACAGCTGGCGGTAGCCCACGCAGCGGATCGACGGCAGGCCCGGGTGCAGGTCGGCGCGGGCATGCAGGGTGCGGACCTCGTCCAGCAGACCGGCTTCGATCATCGTCCGGTAGCGCTGGGCGATGCGCGCGTGCAGCACCGCGCGATCGGACGGCTCCAGACTGATGGTCAAGAATTCCCAGCCTGGCAGCACGGGTTGGGGCGGCTGCGCCAGCCAGTCGCTCATGGCGCGCCCGCTGCCGCGCCAGATTTCCAGCGCGCGCTGCAGCCGCTGGCTGTCGTTGGGCGCCAGCCGGGCGGCCGTGACCGGGTCGACACGGGCCAGTTCGGCATGCAGTGCCGGCCAGCCGCGTTCCCGGGCTTCGTGATCCAGGGCCTGGCGGATCGCGGGGTCCGCTGACGGCAGTTCGTTCAGTCCTTCGCGCAGCGCCTTGTAATACAGCATCGTGCCGCCGCACAGGATCGGGATCCGCCCGCGCTGGCGGATATCCTGCGCCAGCCCGGCCGCGTCGCGCGCGAATTCCGCCGCCGAATACGATTGCGCCGGATCGCGGATGTCCAGCAGGTGATGCGGGACCTGCGCCTGTTCCGCCGCGCTGGGCTTGGCGGTCCCGATGTCCATGCCCCGGTAGATGGTGGCCGAATCCATGACGATGATCTCGATGGGCCAGCGCCGGGCCAGTGCCATCGAGGAGGCGGATTTCCCCGATGCCGTCGGGCCGGCCAGACAGATCAGGAGCGGCATCTACTGCCCCCGCATGAACAGCTTGTCCAGATCGCCCAGGCTCCACTGGAACCAGGTGGGGCGCCCGTGATTGCACTGATCGGCGCGCTCGGTGCGTTCCATCTGGCGCAGCAGCGCGTTCATTTCGTCCAGCGTCAGCCGGCGGTTGGCACGCACGGCGCCGTGGCAGGCCATGGTGGACAGCAGCTCGTTGCGCTGTTCGGTCAGCCGGGCGGAATGCCCGAAGCGATCGACGTCGGCCAGGACGCCGCGCGCCAGGGATTCGACGTCGCCCTGGGCCAGCAGGGCAGGCACCGCGCGGACGGCCAGCGATGCCGGGCCCGTCGCGCGGATGCGCAGCCCCAGGCCGTCGAGCATGTCCTGGTTTTCCTGGGCGATGGCCACCTGGGTTTCCGAAGCCGTGAAGACGACGGGCACCAGCAATTCCTGGGCGGGCAGGGGGGCTTCGTCCAGTGCCTGCTTCAACGTTTCGTAGACGACCCGTTCGTGGGCCGCGTGCATGTCCACCAGCACCAGGCCCTGGGCATTCTGCGCCAGGATATAGATGCCGTGCAGTTGGCCCAGGGCAAGACCCAGGGGCAGGTCGGTCGCTGCTGGGCGTTCGCCCGGTGCGAGTCCTGGCAAGGGCTGGTAGAGCTTGCGCCAGTCCGTTGTGCCGGCCGCATCCCGCAACGGGAATCGTTGCTGGACGGGTATCTGTCCCGGGTAGCCCGCCGGGGCGGGGCGCGCGGGTGGCGGGCTGTGCGCTCCGCCATTGGCTGACCCGGGTGACGCCGCCCCGGTATCGCTGGGTGTCCCGGGGCGATTGCCCGAGTCGGTTGGTGGCTCGGCGAGGCCGTCCGCCGACCCGCCGCGCAGGGCCAGCGCCTGTGCCAGCGATTGCGACACGTAGCGATGGACCGCGCCGCTGTCCCGGAACCGGACCTCGTGCTTGGCGGGATGCACGTTCACGTCCACCCCGATGGGGTCCAGACTGAGGAACAGGACGAAGGCGGGCTGACGGTCGCCATGCAGCACGTCGGCATAGGCCTGGCGCACCGCGTGAGAGACGGTGCGGTCGCGTACGTAGCGGCCGTTCACATACAGATACTGCCGGTCGGCGCGGTTGCGGGCAAAGGTGGGCCGCGTGATGCAGCCTTCCAGGGTGATCAGTCCCTGGTCGGTGGACACCGGCAGACTCTGAGCCTGGAATTCCGCCCCCAGCACGTCGCGGATGCGGCCCTGGATGTCGGTGACCGGCCAGTTGCGCTGTGGCTTGTCGTTGTGAAAGACACGCAGCGCCACGTCGGGATGCGCCAGGGCGATGCGTTCGATGGCATCCAGGCAGTGGCCGTATTCTGTGGCTTCCGATCGCAGGAACTTCCGCCGGGCCGGGATATGATCGAACAGTTGCCGGACGTCCACCCGCGTGCCTGCCGGCCCGGCGGCCGGCGCCGGCTCGTTCATGCCGGGGCTGATCTGCCAGGCCTGGGTGTCGTCGGCCGTGCGCGAAGTCAGTGTCAACTGGGCCACCGAGGCGATCGATGCCAGCGCCTCGCCACGAAACCCCATGGTCGCCACGGATTCCAGCTCGCTCAGGGATGCGATCTTGCTGGTTGCGTGGCGCTGCAGCGCCAGGGTCAGTTGCCCGGTCGCGATGCCGTGGCCGTCATCGGCCACCAGGATGCGGCGGATGCCGCCCCCGTCCAGCCGGACCTCGATCGCCCGCGCACCAGCATCCAGCGCATTTTCCAGCAGCTCTTTCAGGACGGAGGCTGGGCGTTCGATCACCTCGCCAGCGGCGATCTGGCTGATCAGGGTGTCGGGCAGGGCGGTGATGGGGCGTGTCATCGGAGCGGTCATGCGGTGGTGGAAGTGTCAGGCACGGGCCGAGGTGCCATGCTGCGGTGAATTCATGCGGCGGCAAACGGCGGCCAGCATCGTCGGGAAAACGCAATCGGCGGGCAGCGGCCGTTTCGTTCAGGCCTCGAGAAAACGATTATAGTGAGGGCCCGCCATACCGGTGCGGGCGACGGGGCCGCGGATGCGTGCGATAGGCGTGCAGGCGTTCATCCAGCGGCACCAGTCGGCTGCGGCGGTCGGGGTTTTATATCTTGGATTTGGGGTAATCAGGCGATCATGGCCGAGTTTTTGCATCTTGTTCTGCATATCGATCAGTCGCTGGGCGTGTGGGTCGCCCAGTACGGGGCCTGGATCTATCTGATCCTGGCGCTCATCATCTTTGGCGAAACCGGCCTGGTCGTGCTGCCCTTTCTGCCGGGGGATTCGCTGTTGTTCATCGCGGGCGCCTTCGGCGCGAGCGGCAAGCTCGATCCGGTGCTGATGGGCGGAATCCTGATCGTGGCTGCAATCCTGGGTAATACGGTCAATTATTCGGTCGGCCGCCTGATCGGCCCGAAGGTCTTTTCGCGCGACTACCGTTTTCTGGACAAGAAAGCCCTGCTCAAGACCCATGTTTTCTATGAAAAGCATGGGGGCAAGACCATCATCCTGTCGCGTTTCGTGCCCCTGTTCCGGACTTTCGCGCCCTTCGTGGCGGGGGTGGCCGGCATGCGCCTGGCCATGTTCCAGCTCTACAACGCGATCGGCGCCATCGCCTGGATCGCCGGCCTGATCACGTTGGGCTATTTCTTTGGCAACGTGCCTATCATCAAAGAGCACCTGAACACCATCGTGCTGATCGGCGTGGCTGCCGCCGCCGTGCCGGCTGCGGCAGGGGTGTTGTGGAAACTGCTGCGGCGCAAGAGGACGGGAACCGCCTGATCAGGCCCGTCTTGCCAGCGCCGGATTGGCCGCGAAATAGTCCTTCACGCCGCTCATGACCGCCGAGGCGATTCGCTGCTGATGCGCGGGTGTGCGCAGCAGCGATTCTTCTTCGGGGTTGCTGATGAAAGCGGTCTCGATCAGGATCGACGGAATGTCCGGCGCCTTCAGCACGGCAAAACCGGCGCGCTCAATCCGGTTCCTGTGCAGCCGGTTGATCTTCCCGATTTCCTCCAGGATCTGCGTGCCGACTCTGATCGAGTCGTTGATCTGCGCGCCGGTGGACAGGTCTAGCAGCACCTGGGCCACCTGGCGGTTGTGCGACCCCAGGTCGATGCCGCCGATCTGGTCGGCGTCGTTTTCCTTCTTGGCCAGCCACCGCGCCGCCGTGCTGGTGGCGCCGTGCTCGGACAGCGCCCAGACGGAAGACCCGCGTGCGGAGGGTTTGATCCAGGCGTCGGCGTGGAGGGAAATGAACAGATCCGCCTGCACGCGGCGCGCCTTCTGTACACGCACGTTCAACGGTACAAAAAAGTCACGGTCGCGTGTCAGATAGGCGCGCATGTTGGGCTGCGCATCAATCAGCTTTTTCAGCCGCATCGCGATCTGCAGCACGATGTCTTTTTCGTGGGTGCCACGCTGACCGGTGGCGCCGGGGTCCTCGCCGCCGTGCCCGGGATCCAGCGCGATCAGGATCGGGCGGTCGCGCCGGCTGCCGGGGCTGGGGTTGGCGAATGCGGGCGGCCTGGAGGGTTCCGGCGGTGGCAATTTTTGTCCGCGCACCGAGGGGATCGGTGCCTCGGACGGGCTGTTCTGCGCCAGGTTTTCCAGGATCCCGGCCAGCGGGTCGTTCTGCGAATCCTTCAGCAGCGCCATCAGCGGATCCTGGGCGACCTTCGGATACAAATCCAGCACCAGGCGGTATTTGTAGTCGCCGACTGGCTTCAACGTGAAGACCTGGGGGGCGACGTCTTGCTTCAGGTCGAAGACCAGGCGCACCACGTTCGGCCGATTCTGCCCCACGCGCACCGAACTGATGTAGGGGTCGTTGGGCTTGATCCGGGAGACCAGGTCATTGATGGCGGAACTGAGGTGTACGCCGTCGATGTCGACAACCAGGCGGTGGGGATTGTCGAGCGTGAAATGCTCGGCTTTCAGCTCGGTGTCCATTTCCAGCGTGACGCGGGTGTATTCGTCGGCCGGCCAGGTCCGCACGGCCACGATCGTGGCCGCATGCGCGAGACGCGGAATCAGGGGCAGCACCAGCAGCGTGCAGCCGCCAGCGATCAATTTGCGCCGCAGGGGAACTTGGGGAGCGTTCATCGGCGCGACGGGGTCAAATGCGTCAGCCATAAGTGTCCTTTTTCGCTACAAGCGCTGAGCCATGCGCGTCGTCCGGTGCCTGCATACTCTAGAAAAATATCCAGATCTGGAGGCGGCAACCGGGTGCCTGCCTGTTCGGGCCATTCGATCAGGACGACAGCATGTTCATCGAGCAGTTCGCCAAAGCCTGCGTCCCGCCATTCGTGCGCACTGCTAAATCTATAGAAATCAAAGTGATAGAAGTATAAGTTAGAAACATTATAGCTTTCAAGAAGCGCGTAGCTAGGACTTTTTATCCGACCGGTCACGCCACCGGCCCGCAACAGGGCGCGCGCCAGGCTGGTTTTGCCCGCTCCCAATTCGCCGCGTAGGTGGATGCTCCCCCCAGGAGAAAGGGCCTCTGGCCCATGGCCACAAACCAGCGCGGCCAGGCGTTGCGCCAGGGCCACGGTGGCCTCTTCATCGGGCAGAAGCCATTCCAGGGGGGAGGATGGTGTCGTCATAATTCGGGTTCCCAGACTGCCGAGCATTGTACGGGGTGGCCGATCACCCGGTGATCCCCAGCCAGAACGGCAGTGTTACTGCAGACAGCAGCGTTCCGATCGACATCGTGACCGCCACCAGGCGCCCGTCGCCGCCCATCCGGGCCGCCAGCACATGGGCCGCCGACGACGTGGGCACCGCGGAAAACAGCAGCAGCACGATACGTTCCTGAACCGGCAGATCCAGCATCCAGGTCAGCGCCAGCGTCCACAGCGGCAGCAGGATCAGTTTCGCGCCGATCATCCAGGCCATCAGCGGCGCATGCGTCCGTCCGCCGGCCAGCGACAGGGTCGCGCCGACGCACAGCAGGCCCAGGGCGATCGCGCAGGCGCCCAGACGCCCCAAGGTGACCTCGACCGGATGCGGGATGGGAATCTGCAGAAAATTGCAGGTCAGCGCGGCCAGCGTCGCCAGGATGAAGGGATTGCGGGCCATTTCCCGCAGCGCCCGCCCGCCGTGCCGGCTGGCCAGGGCATGCACCGCGCCCATGTTGCTGATGGGCACCGCAAACCCCAGGATCACCGCCATCGTCGCCTGGGCGCCGGCCCAGCCCAGGCTGGCCGCCAACGACAGCGCCAGATAGCTGTTGAAACGAAAGGCGCATTGCGCGGTCGAGGCGTGCGCGCCAGGATCGGCGCGAACCGCCAGGCGCCCCAACCAGGCCAGGGCGATACCCCCCAGCATGATCCCGACCGTGGCCGCCAGCAGCACCGTGGTGCTGCCCAGCGCCAGCGGCGCCCGCGTGATCGAGTGGAACAGCAGGGCCGGGAACAGCACGAAATACACGAGCTTTTCCGCCTGGACGAAAAACACCCGATCGAACCCGAACCGGTGCAGCAGCAGCCACCCCAGGGCGATCAGCAGGAAGTCAGGCAGGATCAGCAGAATGACGGACATGGAGGTGCGCGGTGGTTCCGGTTGCCTGGCATTGTAGGGTCGAGATACATTGGTGTTGTAGCTCTGCAACGGCTTTTCGGGAAACTGGCGGTTTTCATGTGTCCGGCATGGCATTCATTCCGGATTTTTGATGCAATAGCCCTAACTTCCCTTCGCGGAGTTAGAAGGAGCAGCAGCACAGGATGTTGTTTGCCTGCTCTGATTCACACCAATCTACGGAGATTTCTTACATGAAAAAGACTCTGCTCGCTGCTGCTCTGCTGGCCGGTTTCGCCACCGCCGGCGTTGCTCAAGCAGAAACGTCCGTGACGCTGTACGGTATCCTGGATACCGGCTACGGCTTTCAGAATTTCAAGTACAACCACAACGGTGCGGACCTCCGTGCCCGTTCCTCGGGTCTGCGTGATGGTACCCTGAACGGTAACCGCTGGGGCCTGAAGGGTTCCGAAGACCTGGGTGACGGACTGCGCGCCATTTTCCAACTGGAGCAGGGGTTCAATATCGGTACTGGTGCCGCTAGCAATTCCAGCAACCAGTTCAATCGCCAGTCGTTCGTGGGTCTGTCCAGCGACAACTGGGGTACCTTCACGATGGGCCGCCAGTACTCCGCTGGTATCGACACCATGGCTGCCGAAGAAGGCAACAACCTGGGTGACTTCGACAAGGTCTTCGGTGCCGCTGGCTTGTCTTCCGGCACCCGTGTGAACAACTCGTTCAAGTACACGACCCCGTCCTTCAGCGGCTTCAAGGCCGTCCTGCTGTACGGCACGGGCTCCACCGCCAACTCGAACAGCACGACCGTCATCAGCGGCTCGACCGCTCCCCAGCAATCGGCTGGCCGTGGCAGCCGCGGATCCGTCGGTCTGGGCTACACCAACGGCCCCCTGGCCCTGGGTGCTGCTTATGACCGTCAGAGCGTCTATGGACAGGACGCCAACGCCCGCAATGTCAACGCGATGACTGCGTGGCAGATCAACGGTGCCTATGACTTCGAAGTGGTCAAGTTCTCGGCCATGTTCGGTCAGGACCGCAACGGCAAGATCGGTTGGAACGGCGATGCCAACTCCTATGACGGTCTGGCTGGTCTGACGGGCTACGGTCTGGGCAATGGCTATCAAGACTTCAAGTCCAACAACTGGGCTTTGGGTCTGAGCGCCCCGGTGGGTCCGGGCCGTCTGTTCGCCTTCTACAGCGGTTCGCACTCGAACCTGAAGGACGACGACAAGTGGGGTAGCAACGCTGGCAACATCAACGCCTACCAGCTGAAGTACGAATACCCGCTGTCCAAGCGCACCAAGCTGTACACGTACGCTTCCTACATGCAGAACGTGGGTTACGTGAAGGATCTGAAGGGTACGGAAGCCGGTATCGGCCTGAACCACAAGTTCTAATCGCGACGCGTGGCTTGTCCACGCCGCGATACGGCCCGGTTCGCCGGGCCGTCACGAACAGCGAGGGTCTCGACCTTCAAAGCAAGAAAGCCACTCTTCGGAGTGGCTTTCTTGCTTTCCGCGCCAGACTGGCTGTGGTCCGGCATTTTTTTTCACAGTTCAGACCACTACACTTCGAACTGGAACCTAAGACAGCATCACTGAACATGCGCCTGCCTGCCACCCTGCTCGATGCGGTGAAGGCGCGAGCCAAAGCCAGGGGCATTCCCTACGCCCGTTACGTCCGTATGCTGCAGGAATCGGACGTGATGCGTCATGAGCCCCAGTAGGCTGGAACGAGCTTCCGGGCGAGTGCGGAGGACCCTGCTGGACCCATGGCAGCCCAGAGTTGCGTCTGTTTGACGCCACCAGTTCAGGCGCCTGAAAGCCGATCTGTGCTTAGCTGAATTGATCCCCATCAAATGTGTTTCAACCCCGGGTTTTCCCGGCGAAGCTGCTTGTCGAAATGCTACAATCCCGTAGTTTGATCTTCCGGAACCGAGGCCCATCATGAATCTGGAACAGTACTTTCCCGTGCTGCTTTTCATCATCGTTGCCACGCTGATCGGCGCCGCCCTGCTGGCTGCCGGGCGCCTGCTGGGGCGCAACGTGCCCGATCCGGAAAAGCTGTCGGTCTACGAATGCGGCTTCGAGGCATTCGGCGACTCGCGCATGAAATTCGACGTGCGCTATTACCTGGTGGCCATCCTGTTCATCATGTTCGATCTGGAAATCGCTTTCTTGTTCCCCTGGGCCATGGCCAACGGCGCCATCGGCATGGTGGGCTTCTGGGCGGTGGCCATTTTCCTGGGCATCCTGACGGTGGGTTTCATCTACGAGTGGCGCCGCGGCGCCCTGGACTGGGAATAATTGGGGGTGAGCAAAATGGCTGTTGAAGGCGTCATGGAAAAAGGCTTCATGACCACCAGTGCGGATAAATTCCTGAACTGGGCAAAGACCGGCTCGTTGTGGCCGATGACGTTCGGCCTGGCTTGCTGCGCGGTGGAAATGATGCATGCCGGCGCGGCGCGCTACGACCTGGACCAGTTCGGCATCATCTTCCGGCCCAGTCCGCGCCAGTCCGACCTGATGATCGTGGCCGGCACGCTGTGCAACAAGATGGCCCCGGCTCTGCGTAAGGTCTACGACCAGATGCCGGAACCCCGCTGGGTGGTGTCCATGGGGTCCTGTGCCAATGGCGGTGGTTACTACCACTATTCCTATTCGGTGGTGCGCGGCTGCGACCGCATCGTGCCGGTGGACGTCTACGTGCCCGGCTGCCCGCCCACGGCGGAAGCCCTGGTCTACGGTCTGCTGCAGATGCAGAACAAGATCCGCCTGACCAATACCATCGCCCGCTAGGGCGCCGCCTGACGATCCTGATGATCCGCATATGACACGGTTACAGACTCTAGAATCCAATCTGCGCGATGTCCTGGGTGGCTCGGTCGACCTGACCGAGTCCCTGGGCGAACTCACGCTGCAATTGCCCGCCGAATCCTGGGTGGACACCTGCCGGGTGCTGCGCGATCACGCCAGCCTGCGCTTCGAAACCTGTGTGGATCTCTGCGGGGTCGATTATTCGGCCTGGAAGGCGCCCACCTACGGTCCGGGCTATGCGCCCCATCCGCACCGTTTCGCGGTGGTGATCCATCTGTTGTCGGTCACGCATAACTGGCGTCTGCGGGTGCGCACCTACGCCACACACGCCGAATTCCCGGTGGTGGCGTCCCTGGTGGACATCTGGCCGGCGGTGAACTGGTACGAACGCGAAGCCTTCGACCTGTACGGCATCGTCTTCGAGGGTCATCCGGATTTGCGCCGCATCCTGACCGACTACGGCTTCATCGGCCATCCCTTCCGGAAGGACTTCCCCATTTCCGGCCACGTGGAAATGCGCTACGACGCCGAACAGAAGCGCGTCATTTATCAACCGGTCACGATCGAGCCGCGCGAAATCACCCCGCGCGTGGTGCGCGAGGATCACTACGGCATAGAGCGGTACTGACATGGCAGAAATCCAGAACTACAACCTGAACTTCGGCCCGCAGCACCCGGCCGCGCACGGGGTGCTGCGCCTGGTGCTCGAACTGGACGGCGAAGTCGTCCAGCGCGCCGATCCGCACATCGGTCTGCTGCACCGGGCCACGGAAAAGCTGGCCGAAACGCGCACCTTCCTGCAGACGCTGCCGTACATGGACCGCCTGGACTACGTGTCCATGATGTGCAACGAACATGCCTACTGCATGGCGGTGGAACGTCTGCTGGGTATCCAGATACCGCTGCGCGCGCAGTACATCCGCGTGATGTTCGACGAAATCACGCGCATCCTGAATCACCTGATGTCGCTGGGTTCGCACGCGCTGGACGTGGGCGCCATGGCGGTGTTCCTGTACGCCTTCCGCGAGCGCGAAGACCTGATGGACTGCTACGAAGCGGTCTCGGGCGCGCGCATGCACGCGGCCTACTATCGCCCGGGCGGGGTGTATCGCGATCTGCCCGATACGATGCCGCAATACAAGGGCTCCAAATACCGTTCCGCGAAAGAACTGCGCGCCATGAACGAGGCGCGCTCGGGTTCGTTGCTGGACTTCATCGAGGACTTCACCAACCGCTTCCCCACCTGTGTGGACGAATACGAGGTCCTGCTGACGGAAAACCGCATCTGGAAACAGCGTCTGGTGGACATCGGCGTGGTGTCGCCCGAACGCGCCCTGGCGCTGGGTTTCACCGGCCCCATGCTGCGCGGTTCCGGCATCGAATGGGATCTGCGTAAAAAGCAGCCCTACGAGGTCTACGACAAGGTCGATTTCGACATCCCGGTCGGCAAAAACGGCGACTGTTACGACCGCTATCTGTGCCGCATCGGGGAAATGCGCGAATCCAACCGCATCATCCGCCAGTGCATCGAATGGCTGCGCAACAATCCCGGCCCGGTGATCGTGGACAACCACAAGGTCGCCCCCCCGAAGCGCGAACGCATGAAGACCGGCATGGAAGACATGATCCATCACTTCAAGCTCTTCACCGAAGGCATGCACGTGCCCGAAGGCGAGGCCTATGCCGCAGTGGAACACCCCAAGGGCGAATTCGGTATCTACCTGATTTCCGATGGGGCCAACAAGCCCTATCGCCTGAAGATCCGCGCCCCGGGTTTCGCCCATCTGCAATCGCTCGAAGAAATGTCCAAGGGCCACATGATTTCCGACGTAGTGACCATCATCGGCACCCAGGATATCGTGTTTGGCGAGATCGACCGCTAGACGCCCCGGACACCACAGGACCATGACGATGCTGCTTTCCGAACAAGCCTACCGGGACATCGACCGGGAAATTGCCAAATATCCGCCGGCACAGAAACAGTCGGCCGTGATGGCGGCGCTGACCATCGCCCAGACCGAAAAGGGCTGGGTTTCGCCCGACGTCATCCGCGACGTGGCCGCCTATCTGGGCATGCCGCCGGTCGCGGTGCAGGAAATCGCGACTTTCTACGCGATGTACAACACCCATCCGGTCGGGCGCTACACGCTGACCATCTGCACCAATCTGCCCTGTGCGCTGCAGGGCGGCACGCAGGCCGCCGAATACCTCAAGGAAAAACTCGGGATCGGTTTCCACGAAACCACGCCTGACGGCCTGTTCACGCTGCAGGAAGGCGAATGCATGGGCGCCTGCGGCGACGCCCCGGTGGTCATCGCGAACGACAAACACATGTGCTGCCGCATGCAGCCCGAAAAAATCGACGCCCTGATCCGGGACCTGAAGGAGTCGGCATGAGCGCGCTGGACGTCTTGCAAAAATATGCGACGGATGCGCTGAATCCGGACCTGGGCGGCGATGCCGCCCGCAGCATGATTTTTCATGGTCGCCACATCAATCCCCAGATCCTGGCGGGGCTGAATGGCAACAACTGGGGCATCCAGGACTACATGGCGCGCGGTGGCTACACGGCGCTGAAAAAGATCCTGACCACCGGCATGAAGCCCGACGACGTGATCGCCGAACTCAAGGCTTCCAGTCTGCGCGGGCGTGGCGGCGCGGGTTTCCCGACCGGCCTGAAATGGTCTTTCATGCCGCGCAATCTGCCGGGCCAGAAATACATCGTCTGCAATTCCGACGAGGGCGAACCCGGCACCTTCAAGGACCGCGACATCCTGCGCTACAACCCGCACTCGGTGATCGAAGGCATGATCATCGGTGGTTTTGCGATGGGCGCGTCGGTCGGCTACAACTACATCCACGGCGAAATCTTCCAGATCTACCAGCGCTTCGAAGAAGCCCTGGACGAAGCCCGCCAGGCCGGGTTCCTGGGCGACGACATCCTGGGGTCGGGATTTTCATTCCAGTTGCATGCGCATCACGGGTTTGGCGCCTACATCTGCGGCGAGGAAACCGCCTTGCTGGAATCCATCGAAGGCAAAAAGGGCCAGCCGCGCTTCAAGCCGCCGTTCCCGGCCAGCTTCGGCCTGTACGGCAAGCCGACCACCGTCAACAACACGGAAACCTTCGCGGCCGTGCCCTTCGTGTTCCAGGTGGGCGCTCAGGCCTATCTGGAAATGGGCGTCGAAAAGGCGGGCGGCACGAAAATCTTCTCTATTTCCGGCGACGTCGAACTTCCCGGCAACTACGAAATCCCGCTGGGCACGCCCTTTGCCACGCTGCTGGAACTGGCCGGCGGGGTCAAGGGCGGACGCCAACTGAAAGCCGTGATCCCCGGCGGGTCGTCGGCGCCGGTGCTGCCGGCCGACATCATGATGAAGACCAACATGGACTACGACTCGATCGCCAAGGCCGGGTCCATGCTGGGGTCGGGCGCGGTCATCGTCATGGACGAAACCCGCTGCATGGTGAAATCGCTCATGCGTCTGTCGTATTTCTACATGGAAGAATCCTGCGGTCAGTGCACGCCGTGCCGCGAAGGCACCGGCTGGCTGTACCGCATGATGCAGCGCATGGAACACGGCCAGGGCACCGCCGACGACATCGAGACGCTCGATTCCGTGGCGCACAACATGATGGGTCGCACCATCTGCGCGCTGGCCGATGCCGCCGCCATGCCGGTACGCAGCTTCATCAAGCATTTCCGCGACGAATTCGTCCACCACATTGACCACAAGGACTGTGTGGTCGCCAAGTATCTGTAGGGTCAGGACACGCCATGGTAGAACTCACCATCGACGGGCTGAAGGTCCAAGCCGAAGAAGGCAGCATGGTCATCCAGGCTGCCCACTCGGTCGGGCTGTATATCCCGCATTTCTGCTATCACAAAAAACTCAGCATCGCGGCCAACTGCCGCATGTGCCTGGTCGAGGTCGAAAAGGCCCCCAAGCAGTTGCCCGCCTGTGCCACGCCCGTGACCAACGGTATGGTGGTGCACACGCGCTCGCCCAAAGCCATCGAGGCCCAGCGCGCCGTGATGGAATTCCTGCTGATCAATCACCCGCTGGATTGCCCGGTGTGCGACCAGGGCGGCGAATGTCAGCTGCAGGATCTCGCCATGGGCTATGGCGAATCCGCCTCGCGCTATAAAGAACCCAAGCGCGTGGTGTTCCACAAGCCCATGGGTCCGCTGATTTCGGCCGAACAGATGCAGCGCTGCATCCATTGCACCCGCTGCATCCGGGTTGGCCAGGAAATCGGCGGCTACATGGAAATCGGCATGCTCAACCGGGGTGAATTCTCCGAGATCACCACCTTCGTGGGCGAGGCCGTCGAATCCGAACTCTCGGGCAACATGATCGACGTCTGTCCGGTGGGCGCGCTGCTGTCCAAGCCCTTCATGATGGCCGCACGGACCTGGGAACTGGCGCGCCGCCGCTCGGTCAGCCCGCATGACAGCGTGGGCGCCAATCTGGTCGTGCAGACCAAGATGGACCGCGTGCTGCGTGTGGTGCCCTTCGAAAACGAACCAGTCAACGAATGCTGGATCAGCGACCGCGACCGCTTTTCCTATGCCGGGCTGTACGTGGAAGACCGTCTGCAGCACCCCATGGTGCGCGGTTGCGACGGCCAGTGGCACGAGGCCTCCTGGTCCGATGCCTTGCAGTCGGTCGTTACCGGGCTGAATCAGGTGCGTGAAGACGGCGGCGCGACACAGATCGGCGCGCTGGCCACCGACACGGCAACCCTGGAAGAACTGGCCCTGCTGGCGCGGCTGACCCGCGGCCTGGGGTCGGACAACATCGATTTCCGGCTGCGTGGCGATGGCGCGGCGCTGGATGCCGCGCGCACCGGCACACCCTGGCTGGGCATGCCGATCGCCGATCTCAATACGCTGGACCGCACGCTGGTCGTGGGGTCCTTCCTGCGCAAGGATCATCCCTTGATGGCCCAGCGTCTGCGCCAGGCCGCCAAACATGGCATGCAGCTGTCCCTGGTGGATAGCGTGGCCGCCGACCCGCTGGTGCCGGTCACTGGCCGCATGACCGTCAAGCCCTCCGCCCTGGTGGGCGCGCTGGCCGAGATCGCCGTGGCGCTGGCCGGCCTGAAGTCCCAGCCGGTGCCCGAAGGCCTGGCCGGCGTGCAGCCGGGAGAATCCGCCCGCGCGATTGCCGACAGCCTGGCTTCAGGCGAGCGCGTGGCCGTGCTGATGGGTAATCTGGCCGTGTCCGACGATCAGGTGGCGCTGCTGGCCGCCAATGCGCAGCTGATCGCGCAATTGGCAGGCGGGCGCTTCGGCTTCCTGACCCAGGGCGGCAATACGGTGGGCGGCTATCTGGCCGGCGCCGTGCCGGCGCAGGGTGGGCTGGATGCCCGCCGCATGCTGGGCGGCGATCCCCTGAAGGCCTACCTGGTGCTGCAGGCCGAGCCGCGTCTGGACAGCGAACTGGGCGATCGCGCCGTGCGCGCGCTGCAGGGCTCGGGGATGGCCGTGGCGTTCACGGCGTTCCGCTCGGCCGCCGAGGACTGGGCCGACGTGATGCTGCCGATCGCGCCGTTCACCGAAACGTCCGGCTCCTTCGTCAACGCGGAAGGCCGGGTGCAGAGCTTCAAGGGCGTGGCCGCCCCGGTGGGCGATACCCGTCCGGCCTGGAAGGTATTGCGCGTGCTGGGCAATCTGCTGGGCCTGCAGGGCTTCGACGATGAGACCTCCGAATCGGTGCGCGACACCGTGATGGTGGGGGGCGTCGATGGGCGCCTGTCGAATCAGATCCGCCAGGCCCCGGGTACGCTGGCGGCCGGTACGGGTCTGGAACGCGTGGCGGAACTGCCGATCTACCGGACCGACGCCCTGGTGCGCCGTTCCCAGCCGCTGCAGGACCACATCAATTCGGCGCCGCCACAGGCCGCCATGAACGCCGTCACGCTGCAGTCCCTGGGGCTGACGGCTGGCGACGCCCTGCGTGTCTCGACGGCACATGGGTCGGCTGATCTGTCCGCCGCCCTGGACGATACCGTGGCCGACGGCGCCGTGCGCATTGCCGGCGCCTTTGAACAGACCGCGGCCCTGGGCATGGGCTCGGGCGCCATCCAGCTGGAGCGACGCTAAATGGACTGGTTGAATATCCTCAACGCCTACGGCACCGATCTGATCGGGGCGACCCCCTGGCTGGTGGTCTGGACACTGATCAAGATCGTGGTTATCGCGGTGCCGATCATCCTGTGTGTGGCGTACCTGACGTATTGGGAACGCAAGATGATCGGCTTCATGCACGTGCGCCTGGGGCCCAATCGCGTGGGCTATCGCGGCCTGCTGCAGCCGTTCGCCGACGTGTTCAAGCTGCTGACCAAGGAACTCATCGTTCCGGCCAAGGCCAACCCGGTGCTCTACGTCGTGGCGCCCGTCGTCACGCTGATGCCGGCGCTGGCCGCCTGGGCGGTGATTCCGTTCCAGCCGGAAATCGTGCTGGCCAACGTCAACGCGGGGTTGCTGTTCGTCATGGCGATCACCTCGGTGGGCGTGTATGGCGTCATCGTGGCCGGCTGGGCGTCGAACTCCAAATACGCCCTGCTGGGGGCACTGCGCGCATCCGCGCAGATGGTGTCCTACGAACTCGCGATCGGCTTCGTCATGGTGACCGTGCTGCTGGTGTCGGGCACGCTGAACCTCTCGGGCATCGTCCACGGACAGGGCACCGGCTGGTTCGCCGATCATGGCGTCAGTTTCCTGTCCTGGAATTGGCTGCCGCTGCTGCCGCTGTTCATCATCTACGTCGTGTCCTCGGTGGCCGAGACCAACCGCCACCCCTTCGACGTGGTGGAAGGCGAATCGGAAATCGTGGCCGGCCACATGGTGGAATATTCCGGCATGGGGTTTGCGCTGTTCTTCCTGGGCGAATACGCCAACATGATCCTGCTGTCGGCGATGGCATCGGTCATGTTCCTGGGCGGCTGGCTGCCGCCGGTGGACATCGTGCCCTTCACCTGGGTGCCTGGCTGGTTGTGGCTGGGCATCAAGACCTTCGTGGTCGTGTCCATGTTCATCTGGTTTCGCGCCACCTTCCCGCGCTACCGCTATGACCAGATCATGCGTCTGGGCTGGAAGGTCTTCATTCCGCTGACCGGGATCTGGCTGGTGGTCGTGGCGATCTGGATGCAGACGCCTTGGAACATCTGGCAGTAAGGGGTACGACATGGAAGCGATCAAGGATTTCTTCGGCAGCCTGATGCTGAAGGAAATGTTCGAAGGCATGCGCCTGACGGGCAAATACTTCTTCAAGCGCAAGATCACCCTGCGCTACCCGATGGAAAAGACGCCGGCCTCGCCGCGGTTCCGCGGGCTGCACGCGCAGCGTCGCTATGCCAACGGCGAAGAGCGCTGCATTGCCTGCAAACTGTGCGAAGCCGTCTGTCCGGCCCTGGCCATCACCATCGAATCGTATCAGCGCGAGGACGGCAGCCGCCGCACCACGCGCTACGACATCGATCTGGCCAAGTGCATCTTCTGCGGTTTCTGCGAGGAGGCCTGTCCGACGGACGCCATCGTGGAAACGCACCTGCTTGAATACCACGGCGAAAAACGCGGCGACCTGTACTACACCAAGGACATGCTGCTGGCCGTGGGCGATCGCTACGAGTCGGAGATCGCGGCCCGCCGCGCCGCCGACGCGCCTTATCGTTGATGCCGGAAGACCGACCATGAGTTTCGATTCAATCCTGTTCTATCTGCTGGCCCTGGTGCTGGTTGTCGCGGCGTTTCGCGTCATTTTGTCCACCAGCCCCGTCACCGGCGTGCTGCACCTGATTCTGACCTTCTTCACCGCGTCCATGATGTGGATGCTGATCCAGGCGGAATTCCTCTCGCTGGTGCTCGTCATCGTCTACGTGGGGGCGGTGATGGTGCTGTTCCTGTTCGTCGTCATGATGCTGGATATGCGCCCCGAAGGCCTGAAAGCCGGGCTGAAAGTCTATCTGCCGTTGGGGCTGACCATCGGCGGCATCATGGTGCTGGAAATGGCGTTCGTCGTGCTGCGCTCCTGGGGGCATGCGCCGGCGCTGCAGCCGCCCGCGGACAATTTCGACAATACCCTGGCGCTGGGCACCGCCATGTACACGCAGTTCAGCTATGCCGTGCAGGTCGGCGGCCTGATCCTGCTGGTGGGCATGATTGCCGCGATCGCACTGACCATGCGCAAGCGGGCCGACTACAAACGCACCACCCCAAGCAAACAGGTGCGCGTCAACCCGGCTGACCGGGTGCGCATGGTGCACATGCAGGCCGTGGTGGACACACCTGCCGCCGAATCCGAAGGAGCCGAAAAATGATGCAAATCGGACTGAGCCATTACCTGATCGTCGGCGCGATCCTGTTCGCCATCGGCGTGTTCGGCTTCTTTCTGAACCGGCGCAACCTGATCGTGCTGTTGATGTCGATCGAACTGATCCTGCTGGCGGCCAACATGAATTTCGTGGCCTTTTCGATCTGGTCCGGCAACCCGGCCGGACAGGTCTTCGTGTTCTTCGTGCTGACGGTGGCGGCCGCCGAAGCCGCCATCGGGTTGGCCATCCTGGTGTTGCTGTTCCGCAATATCAGCACCATCAATGTCGACAAGCTCGACCAGCTGAAGGGGTAAGGGCGTCATGACCGCGCAAAGTCTTTATTTGTTGATCGCCCTGGCACCGCTGGTCACGGCGGTCCAGGTGGGTTTTTTCGCCACCGGCTTCATGGGGTCCTGGATCGGGCGGCGCGGCGCGCACAGCCTGACGATCCTGGGGGTGGCGATTTCCTTCGTCGGCTCGCTGATCGTGCTGCAGCAGGTGCTGGGCGGCCAGACCTTCGACGGCACGATCTACACCTGGTCCATGATCGGTCCGTTCAAGTTCGAGGTCGGCTTCCTGATCGATCAACTGTCGGCGCTGATGATGGTGGTGGTGACGGGCGTGTCGCTGATGGTGCACATCTACACCATCGGCTACATGGCCGACGACCCGGGCTACAACCGGTTCTTTTCCTATATCTCGCTGTTCACGTTCTCCATGCTGATGCTGGTGATGTCGAACAACATGATGCAGCTGTTCTTCGGCTGGGAAGCCGTGGGCCTGGTGTCCTATCTTCTGATCGGTTTCTATTATTCCAAGCCCTCGGCGGTTTTCGCCAACCTGAAGGCCTTCATCGTCAACCGGGTGGGCGACTTCGGCTTCGTGCTGGGAATCGGCCTGCTGTACGCCTACTCGGGCAGCCTGCATTACGGTGAAGTCTTTTCCCAGGCCGACAAGCTGGGCACCATTGTCTTCCCGGGTACCGACTGGCAGATGCTGACCGTCGCCTGTCTGTGCCTGTTCGTGGGCGCGATGGCGAAATCCGCGCAGGCGCCGCTGCACGTCTGGCTGCCGGATTCCATGGAAGGCCCGACCCCGATTTCCGCACTGATCCACGCCGCCACCATGGTGACGGCCGGGATCTTCATGGTCGCGCGTTTCTCGCCGGTCTACGAACTGACGCAGACGGCTCTGTCGGTCGTGATGGTGATCGGCGCCTTCGGCGCGTTGTTCCTGGGCATCCTGGGCGTGGTGCAGAACGACATCAAACGCGTCGTCGCCTATTCCACGCTCTCGCAGCTGGGCTACATGGTGGTGGCGCTGGGCGCCTCGGCCTACTCGGTGGCGATCTTCCACTTGATGACGCATGCCTTCTTCAAGGCACTGCTGTTCCTGGGGTCCGGCTCGGTCATCATGGGCATGATGCACGATCAGGACATGCGCCACATGGGCGGCCTCTGGAAGCGCATGCCCATCACCTGGATCACGATGCTGATCGGCACGCTGGCGCTGGTGGGCACGCCCTTCTTCTCGGGTTTCTATTCAAAAGAAAGCATCATTGCCGCCGCCGAGGCCGCCAACATCCCGGGTGCGCATTTCGCCTACATCATGACCCTGTCGGGCGTGTTCGTGACTTCGCTGTATTCCTTCCGCTTGGTCTTCCTGGTCTTCCATGGCAAGGAACGCTATGCGGATCATGACGGCCATGGTCACGATCACGGGCACGAAGGCGGGCATTGGGCCAGCCACGGCGACGGCCCGACCATCCATTCGCTGCATGGCGCCAAGCCCAAGGAATCCCCGTGGGTCGTCACGCTGCCTCTGGTGATCCTGGCTTTCATGTCCGTCGTGGCGGGTGTCTGGTTCGTCGATCCGCTGCTCTTTGACGGCTATTTCGGCCGGTCGATCACCGTGCTGGCACAGCACCCCGCCATGGCCGCTCTGGCCGAGGAATGGCACGGCTGGGTCGGCTTCGGCCTGCATGGCCTGACCGCGACGCCGTTCATGCTTCTGCTGGCCGGTTTCGTGGTGGCCTGGTATTGCTGGCTGATCAACCCCGCAGTGCCGGCGGCGCTGGCGCGCACCTTTGCGCCCATCTATCGTCTGTTGGACAACAAGTACTATTTCGACTGGTTCAACGAGAACGTCATCGCGCGGTTGGTTCGCGCCCTGGGCCGCGGCCTGTGGCAGGGCGGTGATCGCGGTCTCATCGACGGCATCATCGTCAACGGCGGCGCCCGCATGGTCGGTGCCGCGTCGGCGACAGTGCGCTTGCTGCAGTCCGGCTACATCTATCATTACGCCTTCGCCATGATCATCGGCATCATGGTGTTTCTCACATTCTTCGTCTTGATGGTTCATTGATGGCTAGCGAAATGGCGTCCTCTACACTCCCCTGGCTGACCCTGTCGATCTTCGTCCCGATTGTTTTCGGGTTGCTGGTGCTGCTGATCGGCCGGGACGACAATCCGGGGCCGGCACGGGTGCTGTCTCTGGTGGGTTCCATCGCGGGCCTGCTGGTGACGCTGCCCCTCTACACGGGCTTCAACCCGAAGACGGCGGACATGCAGTTCGTGGAAAACACGCCGTGGATCGAAGCGTTCAACCTGAACTACCATCTGGGCATCGACGGCATCGCGATCTGGTTCGTGCTGCTGACGGCCTTCATCACCATCATCGTGATCCTGGCCGGCTGGGAAGTCATCAAGTCCCGCGTGGCGCAGTACAACGCGGCCTTCCTGATTCTGTCGGGCCTGATGGTCGGCGTGTTCTGCGCGCTCGACGGCATGCTGTTCTACGTGTTCTTCGAAGCCACCCTGATCCCGATGTACATCATCATCGGCGCCTGGGGCGGGCCGAACCGGGTCTACGCCGCCTTCAAGTTCTTCCTCTACACGCTGGCGGGTTCGCTGCTGACGCTGATCGCCTTCATCTATCTGTGGCACGCGGCGGGCGGTTCCTTCGACGTGGCGACCTGGCAGCGCATGCCCCTGAGCTACACCGAGCAGATGTTCATCTTCATCGCGCTGTTTGCCGCGTTTGCCGTGAAGATCCCGATGTGGCCGATCCACACCTGGCTGCCGGACGCCCACGTCGAGGCCCCCACGGGCGGCTCCATCGTGCTGGCGGCCGTCATGCTGAAGCTTGGCGCCTATGCCTTCCTGCGCTTCTCGTTGCCGATCGCGCCGGACGCCTCCCACAGCCTGGCCGGGGTGATGATTGCCCTGTCGCTGGTGGCGGTGATCTACATCGGCCTGGTCGCCATCGTTCAGGACGACATGAAGAAGCTCGTGGCGTATTCGTCCGTGGCGCACATGGGCTTCGTGACGCTGGGTTTCTTCATCTTCAACGTCACCGGCCTGGAAGGCTCCATCATCCAGATGCTGTCGCACGGCTTCGTGTCGGGCGCGATGTTCATGTGCATCGGGGTCATGTACGATCGCCTGCACACGCGCCGCATCGACGCCTACGGCGGGATCATCAACCGCATGCCGCGCTTCGTGACGTATTTCGTGCTGTTTTCCATGGCTAACGCCGGCCTGCCGGGCACCAGCGGCTTTGTGGGCGAATTCACCGTCATCCTGGGCGCCGTGCAGTACAACTTCTGGATCGGCCTGCTGGCGGCATCCGCGCTGATCTGGGGCGCCAGCTATTCGCTGTGGATGCTCAAACGCGTGGCCTTCGGCCCTGTGGCCAACGAGCAGGTCGACGGCATGAAGGACATCGGCAGCCGCGAGTTCCTGATTCTGGGGCTGCTGGCGATCTTCACGCTGTTCATGGGGATCTATCCCAGCTTCTTCACGGATCTGATGCATCCCTCGGTGCAGGCGCTGCTGGATCACGTCGCTCAATCGAAACTGTAGACCGGAATGACGATGCAAAATCTTTTCGACTTCGCGCTGGCGACCCCCGAGATCGTGCTGCTGGTGCTCACCGGGGCGGTTCTGCTGATCGATGGGTTCGGTAACGATCCCAACCGTCGCATGACCTTCATGCTGACCATGGGCACCGTACTGGTCGCCGTGGTGGTGTCCTGGAACCAATGGGCCAACCAGGTTCACGGCCGTACCTTCAGCGACCTGTATGTCGCGGATTCCCTCGGGCACTTCCTGAAGATCCTGTCGGCTATCGCGGTAGGCGTGACTCTGATCTACGGCCGTGCCTATGCGGAAAAGCGCGACATGGTCACGCGCGGCGGCGAGCTCTATTCCCTGACGCTGCTGATGCTGCTGGGCGAGTTCATCATGATCTCGGCCGGCAGCATGCTGACGGTGTACCTGGGTGTGGAACTGATGTCCTTCGCCCTGTACGCCCTGGTGGCGCTGCGCCGCGATCATCTGGCCTCGGTCGAGGCCGCCATGAAGTACTACGTGCTGGGCTGTCTGGCATCCGGCATCCTGCTCTACGGCATGTCCATGATCTATGGCGCCACGGGGCAGCTGGGGCTGGCCGAGATCGCCCAGGTCATCCGTGACGGCGGGGCACAGCGCCTGCCGCTGGTGTTCGGTGTGGTGTTCATCGTCTCCGGCCTGGCGTTCAAGCTGACGGCCGCGCCGTTCCACATGTGGACGCCGGACGTCTATCAGGGCGCGCCGACCACGGTCACGCTGCTGGTGGGCGCGGCGCCGAAATTCGCCGCCTTCGCCATCACGCTGCGCCTGCTGATCGAAGCGCTGCACGGCATCGCCATCGACTGGCAGCCGATGCTGCTGATCATGGCGGCGCTGTCGCTGGCGATCGGCAACATCGTGGCCATCGCGCAGACCAACTTCAAGCGCATGCTGGCCTATTCCACGATCTCGCACATGGGTTTCGTGTTCCTGGGCCTGTTGTCGGGCGTCTACGAAGGACAGGCTGGCGCCAGTGCCGCCGCCTATGGCGCATCGCTCTTCTACATCGTCATCTACGTCCTGACGACGCTGTCCACTTTCGGTCTGATCATGCTGATGTCCCGTCAGGGCTTCGAGTGCGAGGAAATCGCCGACCTGAAGGGCCTGAATCGCCGCAATCCGGTGCTGGCGGGCGTGCTGTTGATCGCCATGTTCTCGCTGGCCGGGATTCCGCCGCTGTCGGGTTTCTATGCCAAGCTCGTGGTGTTGCAGGCCTTGATTGGCGCCGGCCACGTGACGCTGGCGGTATTCGCCGTGATGATGTCGCTGATCGGCGCCTTCTACTACCTGCGCGTGGTGAAGATGGCCTACTTCGACGAACCGGACGATGGTGTGACGCTTGGCGCCGGCACGGTGGCGGCGCGCAGCGTGATGTCCCTCAACGGTCTGCTGGTGATCGGTCTGGGCATTCTGCCGGGCGGTCTGATGGCACTGTGCGTGGATGTCATCCGTCAGTCGCTGGTGTTTTAAGGCCTGGTTCGGATCATGATGTTATCGGTCGCCGCCTGGTTGGTGATTCTGGGCGCGCTGGTGCTGGCCAATCTGCCGTTTCTGGTTGACCGGCCGCTGGCGCCCTGGCCCTGGGGCCGGGCGACGCGTGCGTTCGGTGGCGCGTTGCGCTGGGCCATCGGCCTGGGGTTTCTGGTGCTGCTGGGCTTGTGGTCGTGGGGTACGATCCGGCTGGTGGGCGGCGCGTTCGGCGGCGTCGGCAGCTTGTTGTTCGTGATCAAACTGATCGTCAGCGTTGCGCTGGTGGCGCTGTTGTTGTCCGCGCCGGGCTGGATCGCGGACCGATCCGCGCGTGCCGCGTCGGCACGGGCCTCGGCATCCGGCAAGCCGTTCATCGATCGATTCCTCGAAGTCCTCGTGGGTTATGTGCTGATCGGTTCACTGGGGTTCACCCTGGAACTCGACCTGGGCAATGCCTTTCCCCAGGGCTGGGAATTCTACGCCGTGACGCTGGCGCTGTTTCTGGTGCTGGCGTATCCGGGCTTCGTCTGGCGTTATCTGCTGCAGCGGCGCCGGCACTGACGCGCCGGTTGAAGATCAATACCATGGCACACATCATCCTGCAGGCTCCGCGCCTGATGGCGGCGGACATCGAACGGCTGGCGGCGATCGCCTGCGCGGATGGCGTGCAGGAACTGGCTCCGACGGCGATGCGCCTGCTGAATGTGGATTCGTCCGCCCGCGACGAAGTGATGGCCATGGCGCAGGCTGCGCACGTGGATGCCGCCTGGCTGGAATCGGTGCATCGGCTGTCGGACTGCAAGGTGCTGGCGATGGATATGGATTCCACCTTGATCAACATCGAGTGCATCGACGAGATCGCCGACGCGGTGGGGCGCAAGGCCGAGGTCGCCGCCATCACCGAAGCCAGCATGCGGGGCGAAATCAAGGATTTTTCCGAAAGCCTGCGGCGCCGGGTGGCGCTGCTGCGTGGCGTGCCCGAATCGGCGCTGGAGCAGGTCTTTATCCAGCGTCTGCGGCTGAATCCGGGTGCGGAAAAATTGATCGAAGCCGCCCGCGCGCATGGTCTGAAGACGTTGCTGGTGTCGGGCGGGTTCACCTTCTTCAGCGAACGTCTGCGCCGGGGCCTGGCACTGGACGAGGCACATGCCAATACGCTGGAAGTCGCGGACGGCGTGCTGACGGGCCGGGTGCTGGGCGACATCGTCGATGGCGCGGCCAAGGCGCGTCATCTGCAGGCGCTGGCGCAATCGCTGGATGCCTCGCCCGAGCAGATCATCGTGCTGGGCGACGGATCGAACGACCTGCCGATGATGGCGCAGGCCTATTATTCCGTGGCCTACCGGGCCAAGCCGGTGGTGCGGGCCCAGGCCCGGTTCGCACTGGACGTCAGCCCGCTGGATGCCGTGCTGAACTGGTTCCGGCGGCAGCATTGACTGGGTTTTGAGCTTGAAGTTTACGCCTGGACAGCTTCTTTGATCAGAGCGACAACCCACTGATTCAGGCTTTCGCCATGGGCGGCTGCAGCGGTGGTGGCTGCCTGGTGGATTTCGGGCGGCACCCGCAGGACAAACCGCCCTGAGAAATTCCGCGTGGGTTTGACCCCGTGCCTGGCGCATTCCTCCAGGAAAATGCGCAGTGATGTTGCGCCTTCCCGATGAAGTCCGGGGATGTCTGACGCATAGAAATCCGCCCCGCCATTGAGGCCAATGAATTCTCCCCGGAACATCTCCAGTTCCGAGTCATATTCGATGACAGCCTGATGTCCGTCGATGATCATGATGTTCTTCACGGCTTGACTCCGTTTTCCTCCAGCCAGCGTCGTAAGGATGCAACCGCAGCCTTGTCCATGTCAGGAGACGGGTGAGGTCGATGAAAGACCCGGACCTGGTCGAACAAAAACACCGCGATACGAGACCCTTCGCGCTGTGTGATCGTCGCACCGAGTTCGGCCATGAGTCCAGCGGCATCATTCCATTTCAGTCCTGCTGGCGTCGGGTGGGAAAAAATCAGTGCGAGGATTTTCTGGTTTTTGGCTTTCAGTGTCATGATACTAATAATTAGTATTGAAAGTCGAGACGTGAGGTTCCGTCGAGCTTTCATCCATGATAGGGTCCTGGGTCGTGCAAGGGTGTTTGGCTGTGATAAAACTGTCACGGTGGTCCGATCGGCCGATCGTCGACCGTGTCCTGCCTGTTCACCATGCCTTGCGCCACTTCCTTCCCGCACAATCTCCTGTCTCCTTGGCCTGCCGTCGCAATTGAGGAGCCATCTGGAGGCCGAACGCGCCCGGACGCATACCTACTATCGCGCCACGGATCATCATCCCAGCCCTGACGACCGCTACTTCACCCGGGCGGATGATGTGGTCGGGTCTGCGAAGGTTTACGCCGTGACACCGCCCAGGCGCTGCAGCAGCCCGCGCAGTTTCTGGACCCGCCCGGGCACGTCCACGGCACCGCCGAAGGTGATCTTCAGCCGGTCGGATCCATTCAGGCGGACCTGCCGGTCCTGCTGGACCAGTTCGATGACGCGCAGCGGTTCGACCTTCGGTTGGGCGGAGAACTGGATCGAAGCTTGGGATTCGCCCGCGTCGATCTTGATGACGCCCAGGGACTCGGCCAGCAGGCGCAGACGGTGCAGGGACAGCAGGGTCTGCCCGGCCTCCGGCAGCTTGCCGTAGCGGTCGATGAGTTCTTCCTGGATCAGGGTCAGCGCCTCGGCGTCCGCGGCGTGGGATAGGCGCTTGTACAGCCCCAGGCGGGCCTGTACGTCGGCGCAGTAATCCGAAGGCAGCAGCGCGGGGGCATGCAGATTGACCTCGCATTGCGCGCTGAACGGGCTGTCCAGGTCGGGTTCTTCTCCGGACTTCAGCGCGCGCACGGCGGCGGCCAGCATGTCGTTGTACAGGCTGTAGCCGATTTCCTGGATGTTGCCGGACTGCGACTCGCCCAGGACCTCGCCGCTGCCGCGGATCTCCAGGTCGTGCATGGCCAGGAAGAACCCGGCGCCCAGTTCTTCCATGGACTGGATGGCTTCCAGGCGTTTTTTTGCGTTCGCGGTGATCGCGTCCTCGCCGGGGGTCAGCAGATAGGCGTAGGCCTGATGGTGGGACCGCCCGACGCGACCGCGCAACTGGTGCAGTTGCGCCAGGCCGAGCTTGTCGGCGCGGTGGATGATGATGGTGTTGGCCGACGGGATATCGATGCCGGTCTCGATGATGGTGGTGCACAGCAGCACGTTGCTGCGTTGCTGGTAGAAGCCTTTCATGACTTCCTCCAGTTCGCGCTCGCCCATCTGGCCATGGGCGACGGCGATGCGGGCTTCCGGGACCAGTTCCTCGAGCCGCGCGCGGCGGTTGTGGATGGTATCGACTTCGTTGTGCAGGAAATACACCTGGCCGCCGCGTTTCAGTTCGCGCAGGATGGCTTCGCGAATTGTGCTGCCGTCTTCGCGGCGCACGAAGGTCTTGATGGCCAGGCGCTTTTGCGGTGCCGTGGCGATCACGGAAAAATCGCGGATGCCTTCCAGCGACATGCCCAGCGTGCGCGGGATCGGGGTGGCGGTCAGGGTCAGCACGTCGACTTCGGCGCGCAGGGCTTTCAGGGATTCCTTCTGGCGCACGCCGAAGCGGTGTTCCTCGTCGATGATGACCAGGCCCAGTTGTTTGTAGCGTACGTCCTTGGACAGGAGCTTATGGGTGCCGATGACGATGTCCACGGTTCCTTGGGCCAGCCCTTCGATCGCCTTGGCGGTTTCCTTGCCCGTGCGAAAACGCGAGAGCTCCGCGATGCGGACCGGCCAGTCGGCAAAGCGGGTGGCGAAGTTCTGGGCATGCTGTTCGGCCAGCAGCGTGGTCGGGCACAGCAGCGCAACCTGGCGTCCGTTCATGACCGCCAGGAAGGCGGCGCGCAAGGCGACTTCGGTCTTGCCAAAACCCACGTCGCCGCACACCAACCGGTCCATGGGGCGGCCCGACGTCATGTCCTGGATGACGGCCATGATGGCCTCGGCCTGGTCCGGGGTTTCCTCGAATCCGAAACCTTCGGCGAAGGCCTGATAGTCGCGCGTCGGAAACTGGAAGCGCAGGCCTTCGCGCGCGGCGCGCTGGGCATACAGGGCCAGCAGTTCCGCCGCCGTATCGCGCGCCTGCCGCGCCGCTTTGCGGCGAGCCTTTTCCCATTGGCCGGAACCCAGCGGATGCAAGGGTGCCTGATCCGGATCCGCGCCGCTGTAGCGGGCAATCAGATGCAACTGGGAGACCGGTACGTAGAGCGTGGCTTCCTGGGCATATTCCAGATGCAGCAGCTCGATGGGGCCGTCTCCCAGATCCATGCTGACCAATCCCCGGTACCGGCCGATGCCGTGCTGCACATGGACCACTGGGTCGCCCACGTGCAGTTCGGCCAGATCGCGCACCATCGCGTCGATGTCGCTGTGCCGTTCCGCGCGCCGGCGGTTGCGGGCGGGGCGGGCGGACTGCGCCGGATAGAGATCGTTCTCGGTCAGGATCGCCAGCCCCGAAGGCGGCATCAGGAACCCGCCTGTCAGCGGGGCGACGATCAAGGAGAAACGGGCATCGCTGTCCAGGTAATCCTGCCAGGTATCGAATGTCGCGTCGGGCTTGAGGTGGTAGTCGGCCAGCAGTTCGGCGATGGTTTCGCGCCGTCCGGCGGAATCCACACAGATCGCGGTGCGCAGGGGGCTTGCGCCCAGGTGTCGGCGCAGGCCCGCGAGCGGGTCTTCCGCGCGGCGGTTGACGGCCACGTCCGGGCAGTCCGCGAAGTCCGGATGGGCCTGGTCGTGGACCAGGGCCAGGCGCGCGAGCTGTCGCAGCCCGACGTGCAAGGCTTCATCGTCCAGGAACAGCATGTCCAGCGGCAGCACGGGCCGTTCGGGGTCCGCCTTCAGGAACTGCCAGCGGTTGTGCGCGTCCTGGGTGAAGCGCGCAATGGCGGCCGATACATCGCCCAGGGTCACCGCGATCGTGTCGGGCGGCAGGTAGTCGAACAAGGTGGCTGTGTTTTCGAAAAACAGCGGCAGGTAGTATTCGATGCCGGCGAAGGCGATGCCATTGCCGATGTCCTTGTAAGGCAGCGCGCGTGACGGGTCGCCTTCGAACAGTTCCCGGAACCGGGCGCGAAAACGGTTGCGGGCCTCCTCGTCCATGGGGAATTCGCGGCCGGGCAGCAGCTCGATCTCGCGCACCGGGTACAGGCTGCGCTGGGTGTCGATGTCGAAGCTGCGGATGGATTCGATTTCGCGGTCGAACAGGTCGATCCGGTAGGGCAGGGCCGACCCCATGGGAAACAGGTCGATCAGCCCGCCACGAATGCAGAATTCGCCCGGGGCGCCGACCTGCGTGACATGGCTGTAGTTGGCCAGCGTCAGTTGCGCGCGCAGCCGTTCTTCGTCCAGCGCGTCCCCCTGACGGAACTGGAATGTATAGGCAGCCAGGAATCCGGGCGGGGCCAGGCGTACCAGCGCGGTGGTGACCGGGACGATCAGGATGTCGACGGTGCCCTGGCCCAGGGCATGCAGGGTGCGCAGGCGCTCGGAAATCAGATCCTGGTGCGGCGAGAAGCTGTCGTAGGGCAGGGTTTCCCAGTCCGGCAGGAATCGTACGCGCAGATCCGGGTCGAACAGAGCGACTTCGTCGGCCAGACGCTGCGCCGCCAGGGGGTCGGCGCAGAAGGCCGCGAGCGGATGCCGCGCTGCGCGCGCCAGCGATGCCAGCAGCAGGGCGTCGCCAGACCCCGGCGGGCGCGGCTGGACGTAGCGCTGGCCGGGTTTCAGGGCGGCCAGCGTTGGGGCCAGGGAAGGCAGGGCCAGCGGCGTTTGGGTGGGGGCGGGGTGTTCCATTGATGCGGACAGGATTCGGTTCGGCGGAAGGATCCGGGTGAGAGCGGCCCGGTCGGGAGGGAGCGATCAGGGCTGACGCTTGTTTTCCAGGCTTTGTTTGGTTCTGGCCAGCACCAGGCTGGCCTGGTCGCCGCGCCTCAGGGCAAGCCCCAGGGCCAGCACGTCGATGATCGCCAGATGCGCCAGGCGCGAGATCATCGGGCTGTAGAGCGCGGTGTCTTCCTGCGTGTCGGCGCGCAACAGGATGGATGCGAGTGTGGCCAGCGGGGAATCCGACGCCGTGATGGCGATCACCGGACATCCGTTGGCGCGGGCCAGCCCCACGGCTTCGAGCAGTTCGCGCGAACGGCCGGAATGCGAGATGGCGACCAGTGCATCCCGGGGCCCCAGCAAGGACGCCGCCATGCCCTGGGTATGACTGTCGGCGTAGGCGGCGACCGACAGATCGAAGCGGAAGAACTTGTGCTGGGCGTCGGCTGCGACGATGCCGGAATTCCCGATGCCGTAGAACTCGATGCGCCGCGCCGCCGTCAGCCGGTCGATGGCGGCCTCGACCTGGCGAGGGTCCAGCATGTCGCGCACCCGCAGCAGGGCCGAGATTGCGTTGTCGAAGACTTTCCCCGTGAGCGAAGCGATGCCTTCGTCCGGGTCCAGCGCGGAATGCACGTACGGCACGCCGTTCATCAGGCTTGCGGCCAGCCGGATCTTGAAATCCGGCCACCCGGCGCAGCCCAGCGCGCGGCACAGCCGGATGACGGTGGGTTCGCTGACTTCCGCGGCCAGGGCGACCTCGCTGATCGCCATGCGCGATGCATCGGCGGGGCGGGCAATGACCAGCCGTGCGACGCGGGTGGCCGCGCGGCTGAGATGGGGCAGGCGGGCGCGCAGCTCGGGAAGGATTGGGGCGTTCATGGGGGTTCTAGTATAAATAAAGGGCGTGCCGCCTGCGCAACGGTGCCGTGCGGCAAGACATCGGAATTCTGAAATGTAGTAAAACTACTATGATAACGAATGAAACCTGTTTCATTCTATGAAAAGTAGTTTATATAAACAATGCGGTATACTGCGGTTGAGACAACGCCATCCCGATACCGACATGACCCCGCAATCCGTCGTCCAGTCCGTGACCGAACGCATCGTGGCCCGCGCCCATGCCGACAGCGCCGCCACCGCTTTTCAATGGCCGACGGTATGAACCGGGGCGTCGCACCCCGTGCGACCATCGCAGACGTGGCCCGGTACGCGGGGGTTTCGAAGGCCACTGTGTCCCGTTTCCTCAATCACCGCGACGCCCTGTTGTCGCCGGAGATCGCCCAGCGGGTCGCCGCTGCGATCCAGGCCCTGTCCTATAGCCCCAGTCCGATGGCCCAGGCCCTGAAGCGGGGGCGTTCGCGGTTGGTCGGGCTCGTCGTCGCCGATATCACCAACCCCTATTCGGTGGCGGTGCTCAGCGGCGCGGAACAGGCCTGCCGCCAGGCGGGATTCCTGATGATGCTGTTCAATCTCGGCAACGACCAGGAACGCGAAAGTGTCGGCCTGCGAGTCCTGTCCACGTATCAGGTCGAGGGGTTCATCCTCAACACGATGGGCCTGGAGCCGGGCGCGGTGGTGGCTCAGGCTCTGCAGGGGCGACCGGTCGTGCTGGTGGATCGCCTGCGCCAGGGGCTGGATGTCGATTTCGTGTCCCTGGACAACCGGCAGGCGATCGGCGCGTGCGTCGAACACCTCGTCGAGGCCGGCTACGGCGAGTTCCTGTTCGTCAGCGAGCCGCTGGACCGGGTCAGTTCCCGGCAGGAACGTGTGCAGGCTTTCGACGCATTGCGGACTTCGTTGTCGGGGCGGATCGAGGGGCGCTGGATCGAGACGCATGTGGGCGATCACGCCGGGCTGCTGAGCGCATTGCGTGACCTGCGGGCCCGGGCGGTCCGCCCGCCCGCTCTGATCGCCGGCAACGCGGTCGTCACCATGCGGATCGTCGCCGCCGTGGCGGAACTGGGCTGGCGGCTGGGTCGGGACATCGGCCTGATCGGCATCGACGACACCCCCTGGGCGCCGTATGTCGGGCCGGGGATCAGCGCGCTGGCACAGCCGACGGACGCGCTGGGCGGCCTGGCCGCTCAATGCCTGATCGAACGCATGGCGGGCCTGGATTCCCCCGCCCGCGCCATCCGCCTGCCTGGCGCTCTGATGGCGCGCGGTTCGACGCGCCTGGGCTGATCAGTCGCGCAGATAGGCCTATTTCCGTCGGCAGGGTGATAACGGATCATCATGACATTCAGTCGTTTTTCAGGGTAAACCCTGATTTCCTGTCTTCTGTCGCTTGTCCTAATATTCTGAAACCGGTTTCATAGATCTTCAGATACGGATTTCCACGGTCCCATGAATTACACCTTCCAGTTCGGCCCTGTTCTCGAGGCCTGGCCGCTGCTGTTGCACGGCACCTGGATGACGATCCAGCTGTCCGCCCTGGCGATGATTTTCGGTGGGGTGGTGGCGGTGCTGTGCGCCTGGGGCAAGACATCCGGGCCGGCGCCGGTGCGGGCCGTGATCCAGATCTATATCGAACTCATCCGCAACACGCCGTTTCTCGTCCAGCTGTTCTTTTTCTTCTTTGCGCTACCGGCCATCGGCGTGCGCTGGTCGCCCTACATGGCGGCCCTGGTGGCCATGGTGGTCAACCTGGGCGCCTATGCCACCGAAATCGTGCGTGCCGGCATCGAGGCCGTCCCCCGCGGGCAGATCGAGGCAGGCCAGGCGCTGAACCTGACCCGCGCGGAGATCTTCCGCTTCATCATCCTCAAACCCGCCCTGCGCACGATCTATCCGGCGCTCACCAGCCAGTTCATCCTGCTGATGCTGGCCTCCAGCGTGGTATCGGTCATTTCCGCCGATGACCTGACCTCGGTGGCGGCTACCCTGCAATCCGACACCTTCCGCAGCTTCGAGATCTATATTGTCATCACCGTGATCTACCTGCTCCTGACCCTGTTCTTTTCCTATGTCTTCCACCGGATCCACACCCGGTTCCTGCACTATCCGGACGGTCGGTGATGCGGACATTCGGAACTTCTGATTTCTGGTACATCGTCCAGGCCACCCAATGGACCGTGCTGCTGTCGCTGGTCGCTTTCATCGGCGGCGGGCTGGTCGGTCTCGCGGCGGCGCTGGCGCGGACGGGCACGAACCGGATCGCGCGGGCCATCTCCGTCGGCTTCATCCAGCTGTTTCGTGGCACTCCTTTGCTGCTGCAGCTGTTTCTCGTGTTCTTCGGCGCGCCGGTCATAGGCCTCGAGGTCGATCCCTGGGTTGCCGCAGCCGTCGCGCTGGCCCTGAATGCAGGCGCATTCCTGGGCGAAATCTGGCGTGGCTGCATCGAGGCGGTCCCCCGGGGCCAATGGGAAGCCGCCGCCGCCTTGGGGTTGAAATACCGTTATCTGTTGCGTGACGTGATCTTGCCGCAGGCACTGAAGATCGCCGTGCCGCCCACGGTTGGCTACCTGGTGCAGGTCATCAAGGGCACGTCGCTCGCGGCCATCATCGGCTTCACCGAATTGACCCGGGCCGGGCAGATCGTCAACAACGCCACATTCGAACCTATGATGGTTTTTTCCATCGTGGCTGCCCTGTATTTCCTGCTGTGCTGGCCGCTGTCGCTGCTGGCTGGGCGGATGGAACGGCGCCTGGCGACATCCCAGGCGCGCGGATCATAATTTTCGGGGCGCATCCAGCCTCATTCCGGCTCAGGCCGACACTTTCTGGAGACATCCTATGTTCAAGAGTCACACCTTGCGCGGCATGTTGGGCGCCACTTTGCTGGCTGCCTGCACGACGCTGGCCATTGGCCTGGCGCCGGCGGCGTCCGCTGAAACCATCGACCAGGTCAAGCAGAAGGGCGAGCTGACGGTCGGCATGCTGGTCGATTTCCCCCCGTTTGGCATCATGAACGCCGAGAACCAGCCCGACGGCTACGATGCCGACGTCGCCAAACTCCTGGCCAAGGACCTGGGCGTGAAGGTCAAGATCGTCCCGGTCACCGGGCCCAACCGCATCCCGTATCTGCTGACCGACAAGGTCGACATGCTGGTCGCTTCGCTGGCAATCACGCCCGAACGGGCCAAACAGGTGCAATTCTCGCAGCCGTATTCCGCCGCCCAGATCGTGGTGTTCGGTGGCAAGGATCTGAAGATCGCCGGTCCTGAAGGCCTGTCCGGCAAGCGGATCGGCGTGGCGCGCGCCAGCACCCAGGACATCGCTGTGACCAAGATCGCCCCGAAGGACGCGAACATCCGCCGTTTCGACGACGATGCCTCGGCCATGCAGGCCCTGCTGTCCGGCCAGGTCGATGCGATCGGCTGCTCCACGACGGTGGCGGCGGGGATCGCCAAGCGCGCGCCGAATCGCTTCAACAACAAGTTCGTGCTGCTGCAGCAGGAAATGGCCGTGGCGATGCGTCCGGGCCAGCCGGAAACCGTCAAGGCGGTCAATGAGCTGATCAGCCGCAACATCAAGAACGGCGAGCTCAGCAAACTCTATCAGAAGTGGCTCGGCACCCCGTTGCCCGAGCTGAAACAATCCTGATCGAAAATCGACCCTTCGCCATGACGACAAGCCAGCCTCCGGACACCGCCGCCCCGATCATCCAGATCGGCAAGCTCAATAAATGGTACGGGCAGTTTCATGCCCTGACCGACATCGATCTGACGGTCGAGACCGGTGAACGCATCGTGATCTGCGGGCCTTCGGGCTCGGGGAAATCGACGCTCATCCGCTGCATCAACGGCCTGGAGACATTCCGGGATGGCCGGCTCGTGGTCGACGGCATCACCCTGAACCCAGATGGGCGCGGGGTGGATGCGGTCCGGCAGGAGGTCGGGATGGTTTTTCAGCAGTTCAACCTGTTTCCGCACATGACGGTGCTGCGCAACTGCATGCTGGCGCCGATGCGGTCGCGCGGGCTGAAGGCCGACGAGGCGGAAGCCCTGGCCATGAAATATCTGTCGCGCGTGCGCATCGCCGAGCAGGCGCACAAATATCCCAGCCAGCTGTCAGGGGGGCAGCAGCAACGCGTGGCCATCGCCCGGGCACTGTGCATGACCCCCAAGGTCATGCTGTTCGACGAGCCGACCTCCGCGCTGGATCCGGAAATGGTCAAGGAAGTCCTGGACACCATGATCGGCCTGGCCGGCGACGGCATGACCATGCTGTGCGTCACTCACGAAATGGGGTTCGCCCGCAGCGTGGCCGACCGCGTGATCTTCATGGCCGACGGCAAGATCGTGGAACAGGCGCCGCCTGACCAGTTCTTCAGTCATCCTCAGCACGAGAAGACGCGTAGTTTCCTCGGTCAGATCCTGAATCACTGAGGAAACGGCATGCACAGGTTGGCTCCCGCGGGAAGCGTACTCGTTTCCCTGACGGCGTATGGCGCCGACGAGGTTCGTCGGCACGGCCAGGCCGGATTCGCCCATCTGGCCCGGGCTGCGGGCGCGGATGGCGTCGAGGTGCGCAGCGAGCTGCTGCGCGACGACCCGGCCGAGCTCGACGAACTGGCGGTGCTGGTGGACGAGACAGGCATGGCCTGCGTCTATTCCAGCGCCCAGGGAATGTGGGATGCGGCGGGTGGCTTCGACGAATCCGCCGTCCGCGAAGGACTGGCCCGCGCCGCCCGGCTGCGTGCCGGGGTCCTGAAGATGTCGATCGGCGGTTATCGGCCGCGTTTCCCGGTGGGCCTGGATGTCCTGCGTGCCTTGCTGGCGGGCAGCCGGACCATGCTGTTGATCGAGAACGACCAGACCGAGTCGGCAGGCAGTGTGCCCGCGCTCCAGGCTTTCTTTGACGCGGCCGATGCCGCCGGCGTGCCGCTGGGGATGACTTTCGACATGGGCAACTGGCACTGGGTGGGAGAATGCCCCCTGCAGGCCGCGCGCGCATTCGCGTCGCGGGTGCGCTATGTGCATTGCAAGGGCGTGCTGCGCCGTCCGGACCGCTGGGTCGCGGTGCCGTTGGCGTCGTCCGCCGCACCTTGGCGCGCGGTGCTGCGGGCGTTGCCCGCCGATGCGCCACGGGCCATCGAATATCCGCTGGTGGGCGCGAATCTGGCCGACGTGACCCGCCACGCGCTGGACGCGCTGCGCCAACGGGAGTGTGTTTTTCATGAATGATGCTTTTGACGTCGTCACCCTGGGCGAGGCGATGATGATGCTGGTGGCCGCGCAGCCCGGGCCGCTGGAACAGGTGGATACCTTCCATAAACGCACGGCGGGCGCCGAGACCAATGTGGCCATCGGGCTTGCGCGTCTGGGCCTGAAGGTCGGCTGGGGCAGCCGTCTGGGGCAGGATTCCATGGGCCGCTATCTGCTGGCCAGCATTCAGGGCGAGGGGGTGGACTGTTCCCATGTGTCCCTGGTGCCCGGGGAACGCACCGGCATGCTCTTCAAGGGACAGGTGCTCGACGGCAGTGACCCGCCCATCGAATATCATCGGGCGGGTTCCGCCGCCAGCCGTATGGCGCCGGCAGACGTGGACCCCGCGTGGTTGCTGAGCGCCCGCCATCTGCATGCCACCGGGGTGTTCGCGGCGGTGTCCGCCGACAGCTTCCAAGTGACGCGCCAGACCATGCGCCTGATGCGGGACGCGGGCCGGACTGTTTCCTTCGATCCGAATCTGCGTCCCACGCTCTGGGCGTCGACCGACGCCATGCGCGCCGGCATCCATGAGCTCGCCGCCCTGGCCGACTGGGTGCTGCCCGGACTGGAGGAAGGCCGCTTGCTGACCGGATCGCAGCAGCCGGAATCGATCGCGCGCTTCTACCTCGATCTGGGCGCGAGCGTGGTGGTCGTCAAGCTCGGCCCGGACGGCGCTTACTACGATGACGGAAGCCGTCGCGGTTACGTGCCCGCCAGCCCGGTCGAACGGGTGATAGATACCGTGGGCGCGGGTGACGGCTTTGCCGTGGGCGTGATCAGCGGTCTGCTCGAAGGCAGGGATCTGCCGCACGCCGTGGCGCGTGGCGCCTGGATCGGCGCGCGGGCCGTGCAGGTTCTCGGGGATACCGAGGGCCTGCCCACCCGTGCGGTCCTGGTGCAAGCGGGGCTGTCATGACACGCCGGTGCGTTCTCGTCTATCGCGATCTGCCGGGGCCTCAGCTCGACAGGATCCGCCGGGAGCATGACGTGATCCAGGCTGATCCTCGCCGCGAGGATCAGCGAGCTGCGTTCTTCGAGGCGCTGCCGCATGTGGACGGCATGATCGGATCCAGTGTCCGTCTGGATGCCGCCATGCTGGATCGGGCGCCCGGGCTGCGGGTGGTGTCCAGCATCTCGGTGGGTGTCGACGCCTATCCGCTGGATGCCTTGCGCGACCGGGGCATTGTGCTATGCCATACGCCGGATGTGCTGACGGAATCGGTCGCCGACTTGCTGTTCGGCATGGTCCTGGCGACGAGCCGCCGGATGTGCGAGATGTCGTCCATGGTCCGCGCGGGTCGATGGCTGCACAATGTCGGCGCCGACGAATACGGTTGGGACGTGCACGGCAAGACGCTGGGCATCGTCGGGTATGGCCGCATCGGCCAGGCGCTGGCGCGTCGGGCGGCTCTGGGCTTCGGCATGCCGGTGCTCCACCATAGCCGCCGCCCCGCCGACAGCGGACTGCCGGATGGCAAGGCCCGTGCTGTCGGGCTGGACGAACTGCTGGAATGCGCGGACTTCATCGTTCTGGTTCTGCCCCTGACCGGGCAGACCCGGGGTTTGATCGGACCTCAGGCATTCGCCCGCATGAAGCCCGGCGCGATCCTGATCAATGGCGCGCGCGGTCCGATCGTCCAGGAACGCGCCTTGCTGGATGCGCTGGACAGCGGCCGGTTGCGTGCCGCCGGGCTGGACGTCTTCGACGTCGAACCGTTACCGTTGGATTCGCCCCTGCGCGATCATCCGCGCATCCTGGCGTTGCCGCACATCGGCTCGGCGACGCACGAAACCCGCACGGCCATGGCCGAGATGGCGGTCACCAACTTGCTCAATGTGTTGCGGGGTGAGGCGCCCCTGGCGGCCTACCCGCTGGGGTGATCCTGATAGCCGGTATTCCCGTCGGCTAATCCCGATGCGGTTCAACCGGACGGGGCATCCGTTTCAGGCCGCCAGCGCGCAGGCTTCGCGGGCCAGGCTCGTGATGACGTCCCATTGCCGGTCCGCGACCGTCGCCGTCGGGGTCAGCCAGGAACCGCCGACGCAGGCGACGTTCGGCAGGGCGAGATAGCTGGCGGCGTTGCCGGCATGAATGCCCCCGGTGGGGCAGAACTTCAGATCCGGCAGGGGGCCGTGCCAGGCCTTCAGCAGCGCTGCGCCGCCCACAGCCTCGGCGGGGAAGAGCTTCTGGACATTGAAGCCGAGTTCCGCCGCGCGCATGGCTTCCGACGCGGTCGAAACCCCCGGCAGGAAGGGCAGACCCGAGGCCTGTGCCGCTTGCGCCAGCGTTTCCGTCAGCCCGGGGCTGATGCCGAAGCAGGCGCCGGCGCGTTGCGCGGCTTCCAGTTGCTGCGGTGTGCGCACGGTACCGACTCCGACCAGGGCCTCCGGGACCTGGTCGCGGATAGCTGCGATCGCATCCAGCGCGGCCGCCGACCGTAGGGTGATTTCCAG